>JAFTUO010000079.1 GCA_017466215.1 Oscillospiraceae bacterium
AACAGAACAAGTTGCGGGAGCGGTGCAGGTTGCATCTTTCCAGGTATGCGGCAGAGCAGAGCCGCTGGTTGCGCCGCATTTTGTGCAGGTTTTCGGTGCGGTGCAGGTGGCATCCTTATAGGTATGGCTGCAAGGTGCTTGGGTCGGCTTTTGCGTAGGTGTCTGGGTAGGCTTTTGCGCAGGTGTCTGCGTGGGCTTTTGCGTAGGTGCTTGGGTGGGGGTTGTTTGAGGCGTAGTTTCTTCCGGCTGAGTGGGTGTCGTTGTGCCGGAATTGATTGCAGAAACAGATACCAGTGCGTTGCCAATCATCACACTAAAGCTCCAGTCTCCCTGCTGGTAGTTGCGTATCGAGGTGGACGCATCACCCTCTTCTGGGGCAGATAAGAGTTGTTGCGAATGCCAGCCACTATCCCAATCTTTGTTTATTGCCATAAGGGGATCCACAGCAAGACCATAAGCGGCTACTTTGGCCTCGTCTAAGTTGCTGAAGGCACCTGAATCCATAAGAGCGCTGGGGAGAACTGAAACATAAATATGGCGGACAATGTCGTTTTCTGCCGTTGCGTTCAAATGAAAATAGTCCCAATAAAAATTACAAGAAACGGAGATCGTATTTTCCAGACCCTCTATGTTTGTTTGTTTTAAATTGGTTACACCGTCCTCAAGGCTATTCAGGTGCGTTAAGAAGTTATCAAGCGTGAGGGCGTTTGATTGTGCGGGAGGAGTTACAGTATTGGATTCAGTTTCTGGATATGCGCCGGTGAAATAACACTCCAGGCAGACGGGCGTACTTGTGGAAAGAACCTGGTAGTTCACATCGCAGCTACAGCCGTCGCAGGTGATGCTAGTGTCCTCGCCATTCAACGCAGAGAAGCCGCTGAAGGTATCCTCTAAAACAAAATATTGGCTCAACCCGGAATACCATATCTTTACGAGGTAACCGTCCTTCACCAAAAACAGGATGCATTCTTCGCGAGTTTTTCCAAATGCTGTATATTTTGTGTATTGGACAAAATATTCTTCCCCAAGGAAAGAGATTTCTGCGTTATGTTCGGCGAGAACTTTGTAGTCAGCGCCAAGCGACTTGTATGTGTTTTGTGTTTCTTTAATATAACTTTGTGCGTGCTGCTGGGCAGTCAAGTTGTTGTTTTCCAGTAACGTAACATAGAGCTTTATACTATTGCTTGTGTCGGTCGATCTTTCAAATCGCATTTCCGAAACAGCAACATAAGGATCTTCTTTCAGCTTGAGCGCATAAAACTGGCGATCAATATCAATAGAGTCGCTCTTTATTTGCAAATAAAGCGGAGGTTTGTAGGATAAATTCAGCCACTCGCTGGTGTATCCGCTGGTTGTCCAATTGCCCTGTTTGTATGTAGAGACGGGAGGTGTTGTTTCCGTGGGTTGGGTGGTTTCGGTGGTAGGGGTCTTGTTTCCACCCGTATGCTCTTTACCGGAACTCTCTGTGTTTGCGCAAGCAGAGAGCAGGCATATGAGCATTACAGCTGTAAGAATTATGGCAACAACTTTCTTCATTTTTATCTCTCCTTTAAGATGTGGTAAATCAAGCAAAAACACTGCTTATGTCTATAAGTTAGCGAAAAATTCGCTAAAAGTCAATAGCGAAAAATTTTCTAAGGTATAATAATAACATCCTAAAAAAGGGGAGTGTTGTTATGCCTTATTATCGCAGAATTCGGGATTTGCGGGAGGACAAGGATCTGACTCAGGCGAAAATGGGGGAAATACTGTCCTGCAGTCAGCGGGTGTACAGCAACTACGAGCGGGGCGATATCGACATCCCTACCACGACCCTTTCCAAGATCGCGGATTTCCATAAGGTGTCGGTGGACTATCTTCTGGAAAGAACGGACAACCCTGTAATGAATAAGTAAGAGCAGATCTGTGATGACCGCAGATTTGCTCTTTTTTGTTCGGTTGCTGAATGTAGGGGACGGGTTTCCCGTCCCTATAAGCGGAAATGAGCAAGCAGGCAGAATAACGGTACGGAATCAAAACATCGAGGTTTACATAACACCTAAGTGGAGGTGAGGAGCAAAAAACGGCGGGACCAAGGCCCCGCCCTACGACAAATCTGAAGATGGCGTGTAGGGCGGGGGTTTACTCCCGCCGTTGGTTACGGGCGACTGCAAGGATCGTCCCTGCGGATGGGGGCGGTGGAATGGGGCTTTTTGATTTTTCTTGCCTTTTTGTGGATATGCAGGTATAATATAGCCAGAAAAGTTTGAGGAGGTGGCGATATGCGGGAAAAACGGAAAGTTTTCCGGGGGGCTTTATTGGGCCTGGCGGTAGGTGATGCTATGGGCAGCACCGTGGATCGCAAATCCCTGGAGGACATCTGCATCAACTACGGCCCGAATGGCCTGCTGGGCTATGACTTGGCCAATGGCTATGCCGAAGTCTCCTCCTACACCCAGCTGGCAGCCTATGCGGCCAACGGCTTGATTATGGCGCTGGCCAGATCCCAGGCCTACGGCCGCAGCGCGCCGCTGATCAAGTATGTCGCCATTGCCCTGCGGGAGTGGTCGCGGACGCAGCAATACTGCCCTCAGGAGAAAAACTACTGCTGGCTGACCACTGTGCCGGAACTGAAGCGCCGCCATTGTATGGACACCCGGATGCTGGATGCCCTGACCCGGGAGACTCTGGGCACGCCCCAAAATCCGGTATATCGCAACGACCTGCCCAGCGCATTGACGGAGGTCATTCCTGCGGCATTATTGGGAAATCTTCTGGAAATGGACCAAGATGATATCAATTTGTTGGGCGCGGAAATGGTGGCGCTGACCCACGGTCATACGGAAACGATCCTGTCTGCCGCTGCATTGACCCACGCGCTGAGTGTGCTGTTGGCCGAGCCGGACATTGGCGTAAAAGCGCTGATTGAATCGGTGGTGGATTCGGTTACCTTGCAGTTCGGCCCGGAATTTGGACATTTGGGGCACATCTGGGAGCTGCTGCAGATGGCGCAGACCCTTGCCCAATCCCAGACCGTTACCCCGATGGAGGCGATGGAGCAGCTGCGCTGCCGGACGGCGGCGGAGGTGCTGGCGGGCGTGCTGTATGCCTGTATGACCTGCCACGGCGATTTCGACACGGCGATGATCACCGCGGTGAATCATTCCGGCCGCAGCGCGGCGGTGGGTGCTATCACCGGTGCGGTGCTGGGTATTCGCTTCGGCGAGGATATATTGCCGGACTTCTACTTAGAGAGTCTGGAGCCGGTGCAGCTGCTGCGGCAACTGGCTGACGATCTGGCCCAATCCAGCGCTCTGGATCAGATGAATCGGCTGTTTGACGACGACTGGGATCGCAAATATTTGCGCGCAGGAATCTGAAAAAGTCGAAATAATGCATAAAAAACCTGAAAATAGGTATTGATTTTCCTAAAAAAGGATGCTATAATCCCAATGTAAGATGTTTGACTTTAGGAGAGAGGCGATTGCGCCTCTCTCTTTCTTAATGAAAGAGGCGAAAAAATGAAAGTTACGGAACTGGTGGAACAGTTCGCGCGCCCCATTGTGGAGCAGCACGGCTGCTCGCTGTGGGATGTGGAATATGTTCGGGAAGGCTCGGAGCGTTTCCTGCGGCTGTACATCGAAAAAGAGGGCGGCGTGGACATCACCGATTGCGAGGCTATCTCCCGCGCCGTTGACCCGGTGCTGGATGAAAAAGACCCCATCGCGGAATCCTATCATTTTGAGGTATGCTCCGCCGGCCTGGAGCGGGCGCTGAAGCGGCCCTCCGATTTTGAGCGGTTTATGGGCAGCGCCATTACGGTCAAGCTCTACCGGCCCAGAAACGGACTTAAGGAAATCCCCGGCATCCTGCGCGGCTATGAAGATGGCTGTGTTACGGTAGAAGCCGGTAAAGAAATGATCACATTCACAAAATCCGAGGTCGCACTGGTGCGCCTTCGTGTAGAATTCTAAGGAGGAAGAACAATGGCAAGAAATAGCAGAGCCAAGAAGCAGCCCGAAGCACCCAAGGTAAACCTGGGCGCAGAGATCTTTGCCAGCCTGCGGGATCTGGAAAAGACCAAGGGTATCCCCGTGGATTATATGGTGGACCGCCTGAAGCAGGGTATGGCTAACGCCTACCGCAAGGATCGGGAAGACCGCAGAGATGTCCCCGCGGACAATGTGGTCGTCGATCTGAGCGAGGACGGCCTGTTCCTGCACGTTATTAAGACCGTCGTGGAAGAGGTGGAGGATTCCGCCCTGGAGATCCACATCGACGCTGCCCGCAACATTAACCCCGATGTTCAGCTGGGCGACAATGTTTCCATTCCCGTTGACTTCCAGAAGTTCGGCCGCATCGCAGCCCAGACCTTCAAGCAGGTTGTCATTCAGGGCATCCGCGAGGCTGAGCGCGGCGTGGTTTACGACAACTACTCCAACAAGGCCCAGGAGCTGCTGACCGGTACAGTTGTTAAGTGCGACATTAACGGCGATCTGTTTGTGCGCATCGGCCAGGGCAATGAGGCTTCTGATGCCGTTCTGCGGGTCGGCGAGCAGATCCCCGGCGAAGATTGGCGCGAAGGCGACAAGATCAAGGTCTATGTCCTGGAAGTACACAAGATGGGCCGTGGCCCCATCGTTCACGTAAGCCGTACTCACCCCAATATGGTGCGCCGGTTGTTCGAGCTGGAGACTCCCGAGATCGCAGACGGTCAGGTGGAGATCCGCAACATCGCCCGTGAGGCTGGTTCCCGTTCCAAGATGGCTGTTCGTGCTACCGTGGAGGATTTGGATCCCGTGGGTGCTTGCGTCGGTCCTCGCGGCGGCCGTGTTGGTGCGGTTGTGCGTGAGCTGTTCGGCGAAAAGATCGACATCGTGGTCTGGAGCGAAGATCCCTGCGAGTACGTCAAGGCCGCACTTTCTCCCGCTGATGTCATTTCCGTTACCGCAATTCCCGGCCAGAAGGCCTGCCGCGTCATCGTTCCCGATGATCAGCTGAGCCTTGCCATCGGCAAGGAGGGCCAGAATGCCCGTCTGGCAGCCCGCCTGACCGGCTATAAGATCGACATCAAGCCTGCATCCCAGGCAGAAGAAGTATAAACTTGCCTCTCCCTTTGGGAGAGGTGGCAAAAATCTTTGATTTTTGACGGAGAGGGAAACCCTCTCAGTCAGCCTGAGCGGCTGACAGCTCCCCCAGAGGGGGAGCCAAGATAAAGGAGGCAGCGTTATGCAAAAGAAAATTCCCCAGCGGCAGTGCATGGGCTGCCGTGAAAGAAAAGCCAAACGGGATATGATCCGCGTGGTGCGTACCACGGAGGGTACGGTATCTCTGGATTTCAGCGGAAAGCTCAACGGCCGGGGCGCTTACGTGTGCCCGGATATGGAGTGCCTGAAAAAGGCCCAGAAGAGCCACTCGCTGGAGCGTTGTCTGGAAATTGAGATCCCGCAAGAGGTCTACGACCGCTTGACGAGAGAAATGGAGGCCGGCAGCTGTGGATAAAGCGCTGAACTACCTTTCTCTTGCCCGGAAAGCAGGCAAGGCAGAGCTGGGCGAAGAGCCCGTGGGTGCTGCAGCAAGAGCATCGCACGCACACCTGATCGCCGTCGCCTGCGATGCATCCGATCATACCTGGCGCAGGGCAAAAAGCTACGCCGCCGGTACTGACCAGGCCTGCATCCGGTTACCCTATACAAAGGATGAGATCGGAATGGCCATCGGCCGTACCAGCCTTGCCATTGCCGCCATCACCGATGCGGCGCTGGCGCTGGCTCTGGTGCAATCCCTGCCAAATCCGGAAAAGCACGCCGCGGTTATGGAAGTGCTGACCGAGAAGGCACAGCGGCTGCGCAAGCGCCAGTCGGAGACCAAAGCCCACCTGCGCAATCGGCGCAGCGGAAAAAAGAAGAACTGATGTTTTTGGAGGTGCGTATATGAGTTTAGTGAAGTATCGTTTGAAAGAGGTTGCCGCGGATTTTGAAGTGGCGCCCAAGGTGATTGTTGAGATCATCTCCAAATATTTTGAAAAGCCCAAGTCCAACACCCAGGTGCTGACGGATGATGAGCTGAATCTGGTGTTTGAGTATATGACTGTGAATAACCAGATCCAGTCCCTGGAGCAGGTGTTTGCTGTGCAGCCCAAGCCCAAGGCTGAGCCCGTCAAGGAAGCGCCCAAGGCTGAGAGCGCCAAGGAAGCACCCAAGGCTGAGGAGAAGAAGCCCGAAGCCAAGCCTCAGGCCAAGCCCCAGACCGCCCCTCAGCAGCCCAAGCCCGAAAAGCCCAAGGAGCCGGAGCGCAAGCGGGAGCGCCGTGTGGTAGATACCTCTGCCGTGCAGGTCAACTCTGCCCGTTTTGACGATCGGGTGGACAGCCTGATCTCCGAGCGCGCCCAGAATTTCCAGGGCGGCAAGCAGCGCATCGGTGGCAAGAAGGGCCAGCAGCAGAACAAGAAGGATATGCGCAAGGGCAACAAGGCCCGCAACGAAGAGCAGGAGAAGATGCGCCGTCTGCAGATGGAGGTGGCCCGCAAAGCTCCCGTTACCGTTAAGATCCCCGACGAAATTACCGTCGGTGAGCTGGCCAGCCGGATGAAGAAGACCGCCGGCGAGGTTATTAAGACATTGATGGTCAACGGCGTTATGGCCGGCATCAATCAGGTCATCGACTTTGACACCGCAGAATTTGTAGCCACCGAAATGGGCTGCAAGGTGGAAAAGGAGATCACCATCACCATCGAAGAGCGAATCATCGACGATCACGTGGATACGGCTGAAGAGCTTGAGACCCGTGCCCCCGTCGTTGTTGTTATGGGCCACGTTGACCACGGTAAGACGTCCACTCTGGATGCCATCCGTAAGACCAGCGTTACCGCAGGCGAAGCCGGTGGTATTACCCAGCACATTGGTGCATATACTGTCGATGTAAACGGAAATATGGTTACGTTCCTGGATACTCCCGGCCACGCCGCATTTACCTCTATGCGTGCCCGCGGCGCCAAGAGCACCGATATTGCCATTCTGGTGGTGGCCGCCGACGACGGCATTATGCCCCAGACTATCGAATCCATCAACCACGCCAAGGCGGCAGAAGTGCCCATCATCGTTGCCATCAACAAGATGGATAAGCCCACCGCCAACCCCGATAAGATCAAGGAACAGCTGACCAAGTACGATCTGATCCCCGAAGAGTGGGGCGGAGATACCGTCATCGTGCCCATTTCCGCCAAGACGGGTATGGGTCTGGACGATCTGCTGGAGATGGTCATTCTGACTGCCGAAGTGCAGGAGCTGAAGGCCAATCCCAACCGCCGTGCCAAGGGTACAGTCATCGAGGCTCGTCTGGATAAGTCCCGCGGCCCCATCGCCACCTTGCTGGTGCAAAACGGCACCCTGAAGCAGGGCGATATCATCATCGCCGGTACTGCTGTGGGCCGTGTCCGCGTAATGACCAACGATAAGGGCCGCACCGTCAAGACCGCAGGTCCTTCCGTTCCTGTTGAGATCACCGGTCTGGCGGAAGTGCCAGCACCCGGCGACGAATTCAACGCCGTTACTGACGAGCGTATGGCCCGCGAGCTGGTGGAGCAGCGCCGTCAGAAAGCCAAGGACGAAGCTGCCAAGCTGACCCAGAAGGTTACGCTGGACAATCTGTTCGCCAAGATGCAGGAAGGCGAGATGAAGGAGCTGGCGCTGATCGTCAAGGCCGACGTGCAGGGCTCTGCAGAGGCGGTCAAGGCTTCTCTGGAGAAGATCTCCAACGAGGAAGTCCGGGTCAAGGTCATCCACGCCGGTGTCGGCGCGATCAACGAAAGCGATATCCTGCTGGCATCTACCTCCGGCGCTATCATTGTCGGCTTCAACGTCCGTCCCGATGCCGCGGCCCAGGCCAGCGGCCAGAGAGCAAATGTGGATATGCGCTTCTACCGCGTTATTTACGATGCCATCGACGAGATCGAGGCTGCAATGAAGGGTATGCTTGCACCGCAGTACGAGGAAGTTGTCATCGGCCACGCAGAGGTGCGTATGACCTACAAGGTCTCCGCCATCGGCACCATCGCCGGCTGTATGGTCAAGGACGGCAAGATCACCCGGGATGCCAAGGTCCGCATCCTGCGGGACAATATCGTCATTCACGAGGGCGAGGTCGGCTCTTTGCAGCGCTTCAAGGACGCTGTCAAGGAAGTTACTGCCGGTTACGAGTGCGGTATGTCCATCGCAAAGTTCAACGATATCAAGGAAGGCGACGTTTTCGAATGCTTCGCCATGCAGGAGATCAAGAGATAATACTATCGCCGCACCGCAAATGCGGTGCGGCGTTGACCTTTTTGCAAAAGAAAGGAGTTGCTTATGGCTTCCAATCGAATTATGCGAATCAATGAAGAGATCCAGAAGGCGTTGGCAGATGCGCTGCGCACGGTGAAAGATCCCCGGGTCAGCGGCACGATGATCTCTATTACCCGCGTTGAGACCACTCCGGATCTGCGCTATGCCAAGGTGTACGTCAGTTTCCTGGAGGAAAATAAGGCAAGCGATGCGATGAAGGGCCTGAAATCTGCCGGCGGTTACCTGCGCCGGGAGGTGGCAAGCGCGCTGAAGCTGCGCTATACGCCGGAGCTGGTGTGGGCGCTGGACGACAGCATCGTCTACGGCGCGAAGCTGCTGAGCCTGATCAATTCTCTCGAGGTCAAGTCCGATGACGAGACTTAAGTGCGCCGCGTTTTTGCGGCAGAAGGACAATTTCTGCATCCTGACCCACGCTGACCCGGATGGCGATGCGCTGGGCTCAGCGGCAGGATTGTGCTTAGGCTTGCGGGCGCTGGGAAAGACCGCTTTTGTGCTGGAAAATCCCCAGACGCCGGAAAATCTGGCATTTTTGTGCCAGGATCTGACGGTTTCCGCGCCTGCGGAAAATGCCACGCTCCTTACTGTGGACGTGGCCTCGCCCCGGATCTTTATGAAGAATCCCAATTTCGACCCCGAAAAGATCCAGCTGCGGATCGACCATCACGGCAGATCCACATCCTTTGCGCCGCTGGAGATCGTTGATCCCCAGATGGCATCCTGCGCGGAGCTGGTTTATGACATTCTGATGGAGCTGGGGGTGGCGCTGACCCAGAATATGGCCATTGCGCTGTATACCGGCGTGTCCACCGATACCGGCTGCTTTAAGTTTGCCAGTACCACGGCCCATACCTTCCGGGTGGCCGCCGCTTGCGCCGAAACCGGCGCGAATCTGCAGCCCATCAACCAGGCGATGTTTGACACCGTTACTTTGGGCAAGCTGCGCCTGCAAAGCTGGATCACCGGGCATACGGCGTTTTATGCCGACGGCCAGGTGGCGGTGTGCGTGATGCCGATGGGTCTTGCCAAGGAGCTGGGCGCGCAGGAAAGCGAAATGGGCGGATTGTCCGGCTTTGTGCGCTCTATCAAGGGCGTGAAAATTGCCGCTACGGTGCAGGTCCAGGAGAATGAGAACAAGATCTCCGTCCGGGCTGTTCCGGGCTTCGATGCGGCTGCCATTTGCGAAAAATTCGGCGGCGGCGGGCATAAAGGCGCCGGCGGCGCAGCCTCCACGCTGACCCCGGAGGAAACCGCGGCAAAGCTGACGGAAGCAATGCTGGAACAGCTGAATAACGGATAAAATAACCGGCGGTGTTTTGCTACACTGCCGGTTTTGCTTTGTAGGGGCGGCCACTGGCCGTCCGTTACTGCGGTGAGATGTTGAACAGACGGACGAGCGATGCTCGCCCCTACGATAAGGACATAAAAAATCCCCCTCGGCAGAGGGGGATTTATTAATTGAATTAGCAGTAGAAATCCTTGATCTTCTTGGCGCGGCTGGGGTGGCGCAGCTTACGGATGGCCTTGTTCTCGATCTGGCGGATACGCTCACGGGTAACGCCGAAGATCTGGCCCACCTCTTCCAGAGTGTGGATGCGGCCGTCGTACATACCGAAACGCATCCGCAGCACATCGGCCTCGCGCTCGGTCAGGGTGTCCA
>JAFTUO010000080.1 GCA_017466215.1 Oscillospiraceae bacterium
CATCGGCAGAGGACAGGCTACCGCCCTGATCGAGGTCGCCGCAGCCCGGGACGAATACTTTGCCGAGACCGGCATCTATGTGCCTATCTGCTCTGACGGCGGCATCGTCCACGATTACCATATGACCCTGGCGCTGGCTATGGGCGCTGACTTTATGATGCTGGGCCGTTACTTCGCCCGCTTCGACGAAAGCCCCACCAACAAGGTGATGGTAAACGGCGCATATATGAAGGAGTACTGGGGCGAAGGCTCCAACCGCGCCCGCAACTGGCAGCGCTACGATCTGGGCGGCGCTACCAAGCTGAACTTTGAAGAGGGCGTTGACTCCTATGTTACTTACGCCGGCTCTTTGCACGATAATGTGGAGGCTTCCCTGTATAAGGTCAAGTCCACAATGTGCAACTGCGGTGTCATCACCATCCCCGACCTGCAGCGCGATGCCAAGCTGACCCTGGTCTCCGCCACCTCCATCGTCGAGGGCGGCGCCCACGATGTTACATTGCGTTCTACCAATACCGTAAAGTAATAAAGTTATCCACAAGGGCGTGTTGATATTCAACACGCCCTTTTCCCTTCTCCCGGGGAGAAGGTGGCCGAACATAGTGAGGCCGGATGTGGAATGCGGGCAGTAATGTTGAATTGAGCACAAGTATAAGGCTTTTGCTAACTTTTCGTGTCCGCCGTTCCACACCCGTCTTTTGCTTCGCAAAATCCACCCTCTCCCCGGGAGAGGGTATTCGGGCGACCGCAAGGGTCGCCCCTACATTATTTCATCGGAAATGTTGCTTTTCTCCGGTTTATGTGCTATATTTTTAAGGTTAAGATATTTATTGCACATTTTAGAGATTAGAAGGAGCAATTTCTATGGCATCTCAGGAAAACATCCGCAATATTGCCATCATCGCCCACGTTGACCACGGTAAGACTACCCTCGTCGACGAAATGCTGAAGCAGGGCGGTATCTATCGGGAAAACCAGGTGACCCAGGACCGGGTTATGGACTCCGGCGATCTGGAGCGGGAACGCGGCATCACCATTCTGGCCAAGAACACCGCCGTTACCTATAAAAACACAAAAATCAACATCGTCGACACCCCGGGCCACGCCGATTTCGGCGGCGAGGTAGAGCGAATCCTGAAAATGGTCAACGGCGTTCTGCTGCTGGTTGACGCTGCTGAGGGCCCGATGCCCCAGACCCGTTTTGTGCTGCAAAAGGCATTGGAGCTGGGTCACAAGGTCATCGTGGTTGTCAACAAGATCGACAAGCCCGACGCCCGCATCGACGAGGTTATGGACGAGGTGCTGGAGCTGCTGCTGGACCTGAACGCCACCGACGATCAGTTCAATTCTCCCACCGTTTTCTGCTCCGGCCGGCAGGGCACTGCCGCCTACGGACCTCACGAGACCGGCACAAATCTGGAGCCGCTGTTTGAGACCATTGTCAACTACATTGATCCCCCCAAGGGTGATGCCGAAGCGCCGCTGCAGCTTTTGGTATCCTCCATTGACTATAATGAATATGTGGGCCGCATCGCCGTTGGCCGCATTGAGCGTGGCACGATCAAGGTCAATCAGGAGGTCGCTATCTGCGACTATCACAACCCCGAGATGAAGACCAAGGGCAAAGTCGTTGCCCTGTACGCCTACGACGGTCTGGGCAAAGCTCCCATCCAGGAGGCCAGCGCCGGTGAGATCGTGGCGCTGTCCGGTATGGCGGACATCACCATCGGAAGAACTTTGTGCGCGCCGGATACCATCGAGCCGCTGCCCTTTGTGAAGATCAGCGACCCCACCATCGAAATGACCTTCGCCGTCAACGATTCTCCCTTTGCCGGCAAGGAGGGCAAGTTCGTAACCTCCCGGAATCTGCGCGACCGTCTGGAAAAGGAGCTTTTGAAGGACGTTTCCCTGCACGTTACCGAGCAGGGCACGGACGCATTCAATGTGGCCGGCCGGGGCGAAATGCACCTGAGCATTCTGATGGAGACTATGCGCCGGGAAGGCTTTGAGTTCTCCGTTTCCACTCCCCGCGTGCTGACCAAGGAGATCGACGGCAAGATCTGCGAGCCCATCGAGCGGATGGTCGCCGACGTGCCGGAGGCCTGTATGGGCGCGGTGATTGAAAAAATCGGCCGCCGCAAGGGCGATCTGCTGTCTATGACCCCGATGGGCAGCCGCTACCGTCTGGAATTTTTAGTTCCCTCTCGCGGTCTGTTCGGCTACCGCAATGAATTCCTCACCGACACCCGGGGCGAGGGCATTATGAGCAGCATCCTTGACAGCTATGCCCCGATGAAGGGTGAAATTGAGCGCCGCCAGGTCGGCTCTCTGATCTGCTTTGAGACCGGCGAAGCCGTTACCTACGGCCTGCACGCCGCCCAGGAGCGCGGCACGCTGTTCATCGGCCCTGGTACACCGGTGTATGCCGGTATGGTTGTGGGTATCTGCAGCCGCAACGAAGATATGACCGTTAACATCTGCAAGAAAAAGCAGCTTACCAATATGCGCGCCTCCGGCTCGGACGAAGCCCTGCGGCTGACCACGCCCAAGGTGCTGTCTCTGGAGCAGTGTCTGGAATTTTTGGCAGACGACGAGCTGTTGGAATGCACCCCCAAGAGCCTGCGCATCCGCAAGCGGGAGCTGGATCACGGCATCCGTATGCGCAACCTGATGAAAAAGCGCGCTCAGGAGCAGTAAGCCTTCTCCCGGGGAGAAGGTGCTGAGCGCTAGCGAAGCGGATGTGGAATGCGGGCAGAGATTTTGGATTGCAAAAAATTTCAAGACTTTTTCTGTATTTCAGTTTGTGCCGTTCCACACCCGTCTTTTTGCTTCGCAAAAATCCACCCTCTCCCCAGGAGAGGGTATGACATCACCCCAGAAAGGTGGATTTTTATGAACAAACGCAGTCAATATATTCTCATTGCGGTACTGGCCGCGATCCTGGTGGTCAATCTTGTGATCGTGTTCTGTCTGGACGCACTTGCCCCCGACAAAACACCCACCCCCACGCCTACCCAGGCAACCACTGTACCTACGCAGGCGCCTACCGCACCTCCCACCGAGCCGCCCACGGAGCCTCCCACGCAGGCGCCCACCGAGCCGCCTTACGAGAGCTTCGTGCTGACCTTCACCGGCGACAGCACCCTGGGCACGGAAGAGGAATGGTGGGATCAGAGCGACAACTTTATCAACACCATCGGCACGGATTATGACTATCCGTTCCGCAATGTTGCCGAGATTTTTGCAGGCGATGACTGCACCTTCACCAATCTGGAGGGCGTTCTGGCAGAAAAGGGCGTGGGCACAGCCCAGGACAAGCGTTTCCGCTTCCGCGGCCCGCTGGCCTACACCCAGATCCTCACCGGCAGCAGCGTTGAGGCCGTTTCCCTCGCCAACAACCACTCCTATGACTACGGTTACGCCGGTCTGACCTCCACCAAAAACGCCCTGGATGCCGCCGGCGTCCAGTACGCCGAGCATCTGGGCAGCACCCTGTTCACTACCCAGAGCGGCCTGAAGATCGGTATGTACGCCATCAACTTCATTATGGACGAAGCCGATCTGCGGCAGGAAGTGGCGGATCTTCGCGCCGCCGGCGCTGAGATCGTGATCCTGGCTCTGCACAAGGGCGACGAGGGCATCTACAGCCCCACCGATGCGCAGGTCAGCCTTGCCCACACCGCCATTGACGCCGGCGTGGACATCGTCTGGGGACACAATCCCCACGTTCTGCAGAAGATCGAGGAATACAACGGCGGCATCATTATGTACAGCCTGGGTAATTTCTCCTTTGGCGGCAACCGCAATCCCCGGGACAAGGACACTGCCATCGTGCAGCAGCAAATTATCCGGGAAAAGGACGGCACAGTACATCTGGGCGAGCTGACCATTATCCCCTGCAGCGTCAGCTCCGTAACAAACTACAATAACTACCAGCCCACGCCTTACGAGGAGGGCTCTGAGGAATACAACCGGGTGCTGAGCAAGCTGGACGGCACATATGCCGGCGCGGACATTCCGCCTGCCTATGCAGATCCCACCGATCCCACCGAAGCGCCGACCCAAAAGCCGACGCAGAAGCCCACTCAGGCACCGACCCAAAAACCCACCCAAGCACCGACCCAGAAGCCTACACAAGCACCCACCCAGAAGCCTACACAGGCGCCTACCCAAAAACCCACGGCAGCGCCCACCCAAGCACCGACGGCAGCACCTACTGCCGCGCCGACTGCTGCTCCTACTGCGGCGCCCACCGCAGCACCTACCCAAGCGCCTACCGCTGCTCCTACTGCAGCGCCCACTGACGCTCCGACCGAAGCACCCACCGAAGCACCTACCGAGCCCCCGGTCGAGCCCACCGAGCCTCCCACGCAGGCAGCTACGGAAGCCGCTACAGAATAACTTGCAGGGGACGGGTTTCCCGTCCCAAGCCTCCCCTGTGCAAGGGGAGGTGCCCAGTGCGCACACTGGGCGGAGGGGCTGTCAATCCCTCAGTCAAAAATCATAGATTTTTGACAGCTCCCTTTACACAAGGGAGCCTTTTGTGAGCAAATCCCCACTCAAAAACTTACTTTTTAGAAAAAATCTATTGACCTTATTGATTTTTTCGGCTATAATACCCTAGCATGACCAATTATGGTCAAAAAATATGTGTCGCTGCGGTCAATTCTGACTGTCGAGCATAAATGTGTTAACAGGAGGTGTATCCCAAGTGAAGCGTACCTACCAGCCCAGCAATCGCCATCGTTCCAAGGTCCACGGTTTCCGCCAGAGAATGGCTACTTCCAACGGTCGCAAGGTTCTTGCCCGCCGCCGTGCAAAGGGCCGCAAGGTTCTTTCTGCCTGATAGCAGCTTTTGGGTTTACCAAACAGCACGATGATCGCTCAATGCGAAAATGGGAGCTATAAGCGGGGCGAATGTATCTTTCGCCCCGCTCCCTTTTTTGGTGGGCATATCCTCAGAATATTTTGTCCGCTGTGTGATTCCCCTGAGCAGCCGTCATCCTGAGCGCAGGGCGGAACGCCCGAAGCCGAAGGATCTACGCACTGCGAGGATTCCTCCGCGCGCTACGCTTGGTCGGAATGACAAAGATTTTTCTGAATCCGCTAAAAAGGGAAAGCTTCTTCCCAAGGGAGAATGGTATGAAATTTTCCAGGAGTCTGAAACTCAATCACATCTTTCAGCGGCTATACCGCACTTCCGGCGTTGCCAACGGCTACGTTGTGCTTTACGCCCGGAAAAACGGGACTTCCACCAATCGGGTGGGCATCACCGTCAGCAAAAAGCTGGGTCATGCTGTGGTCCGTAATCGGGTACGCCGCCGTCTTCGTGACGTTTACCGTCTGAATGAAGACAAATTCCAGCCAGGCTGGGATATTGTGGTTGTTGCGCGCTCCAAAGCGGTCAGCGCAGACTTCTCCAAGCTCACCAGCGCCTATCTGCACCTGGCAGAAAAGGCCGGGATTTTACTCCCGATAAGCGAAATGTGAGGCGCGTATGAAAAAGATTTTTCTTGCCCTCATTCGCTTTTACCAGAAACACATTACCGTGCATACCCGCGCATCCTGCCGTTTTTTGCCCACCTGCTCTGCCTACGCGTACGAGGCTATCAACAAATACGGGGCCCTCAAGGGCGGATGGCTTGCCATCAAGCGCCTGCTGCGCTGCAACCCCTTCTACAAGGGCAGCTACTACGACCCCGTCCCATAACAAGGAGATTTATTAATGGCAAAGATCATTACTGTCCCGTTTGGTTGGCTGCTGTCGTTCCTGTACGACCTGACCAACAACTACGGCGTCGCTCTGATCATCTTTGCGGCTCTGGTGCAGCTGATCCTGCTGCCCATCTCGGCAAAGAGCAAGAAGAGCTCTATGAAAATGTCCCGCATACAGCCCAAGATCCAGGCGATCCAGGAGAAGTATGCCAACGACAAGCAAAAGCAAAACGAAGCTATCCAGCAGCTGCAGAAGGAAGAAGGCGCAACTATGGGTTGCGGCGGCTGTCTGTGGAGTCTTGTGCCCCTGCTGATCCTGATCCCTCTGCTGCAGATCATCCGTCAGCCCATCGTTTACCTGCTGGGTGAAAGTGCGGAAACTGCACAGCAGATCGTTAAGTTTATCCAGGAGGCAAATCCCGCCCTGTTCTCCGGCAACAGCTACTACAGCGAAGTTATTGCCGCCCAGGCGATCCCCCAGTATGCCGAGCAGCTGAAGGCTCTGCTGCCTGACCTCAGCGCCAATACGCTGGCCGGCATCAATTTCTCATTCCTGAATCTGGACCTGGGTGCTATGCCCCAGTTCAATGTTTTCAACAGCTCTGTCTGGGCCTGGGACTGGGCGCACATCGGCCTGTTCCTGATCCCGGTGATCTCTGCCGGCCAGCAGGTGCTGTCTATGTTCCTCTCCCAGAGATCCAACAACTCCGTTATCACCGATAAAAACGGTATGGAGGACAAGGAGACCGCCCAAAAATCCCAGAGCAATCAGTCCAGCAAGGTTATGATGTGGATGATGCCCATTATGTCTCTGTGGATCGGCTTTACCGTACCTGCCGGTCTGTCTGTGTACTGGTTTGTCGGCGGCGTGATCCGTATGGTGGAAGATGTTCTGCTGACCAAGCATTACCGCAAGGTCTATGACGCTGAGGACGCCGAGCGTCTGAGAAAGCACCTGGAAGAGGAAGCCCTCGAGGCGGAAAAAGAGCGGATCCGCGCTGAAAAGCGTGCCGCCAACCCCGATGGCATCACCGAAAATACCAGCAAGAAGAAGCTGCAGAAGAAGCAGCAGCAGGCCGAGGAGGCCGCCAAGGCCGCCGCAAAGCGGGAATATGACGCTAAGCGCGGCGTTACCGTCGAGGAACAGCCCGAAAAGCAGACGATGTCCGGCATCGCCGACCGTCCCTACTGCAAGGGCCGCGCCTACGATCCCAACCGCTACGGCAGCTCTACTACGGAGGAATAAATATGGAAAAGACCATTACTACCACCGGCAAGACCATTGATCTTGCCATTGATGCCGCGCTGACGCAGCTGGGTCTGGATCGGGACAGCGTTTCCGTTCAGGTCATCAGCCAGGCCAAGTCCGGCTTCCTGGGTATCGGCAATCAGCCTGCCAAGGTGCAGGTAACCTACGAAGCACCCGATCCCGCTCCCGAAGCACCCCGTGCCGCTCTGAGCAGCGCTTCCCGCAGCAAGCCCAAGGCAAAGCCCGTTGTTCAGCAGCCTGCTGTCGCACCTGTTGCTCCCAAGGCCGAGCCCAAGCCCGTTAAGCCTGAGCGCAAGCCCGAGCCCAAGCCCGTCGCAACGAAAGCACCCGCTGAGCCTAAGGTCTACGCACCTGCCGAGGCCGGCTCTGTGGAAGAAAAGATTGAAAAGTTCCTGAAGGGCCTCTTAGAGCATATGGGCTCCGACGCCGTTCCCCACGCCTGGAAGGAAGAGGGCAACACCTATAAGGTAGAGTTCGAGGGCAGCGATCTGGGCTACCTGATCGGCCGCCGCGGCGATACCCTGGATGCTCTGCAGCATCTGGCAAACTACTCCGTGGGCCGCACCGTGGAGGGTCATATCCGCATCAATGTGGACGCTGAGGACTACCGCGCCAAGCGGGAGGACAGCCTGAGCCGCTATGCCCGCAAGAAGGCACAGCAGGTGCTGAAGGCCCGCCGCCGCACCACCTTAGAGCCGATGAACGCCTACGAGCGCCACGTGATCCACGCCGCGCTGCAGGATATGGACAACATCACCACCCATTCCACCGGCACCGAACCCAACCGCAGAGTTGTGATCGAGTTTGTGAGATAATCTATAAAAAGCACGCTGATTTTCATCGGCGTGCTTTTTTCTCGGCTCTCCCTCTCCGCCCAGTGCGCGCACTGGGCACCTCCCCCAGAGGGGGAGGCAAGAGGGTGCATCCGAAAAAAATGCCGCGGGTTTCCCCGCGGCACAAGGCTTCAATATTGCAGAAATCGGCGCAGCTTGTCCTCCGCACGGTGAAGCGTGCGGCTGACGGTGCTTTTGTTCACGCGGCGTTCTTTCGCGATCTGCTCCATCGTCTGCTCCCGGAAATAGTAGGCGATCACCGTATAGCGCTGCAGCTCGGTCAGCTCCTCCCGGATCACCCGGTGAAGCCGCTGCTGCTGTATCTTTTTGGGTAAGCGTATGGATGCTTTGCCGTCAAAGCGTATACTTTTCACTGCGCCAGTACCCCCTTTCGTAATAATGCTCCGTCAGGTCTGCCAGCTCGTTCATCTGGGTCAGCATCGGGGTCAATTCTGCAATCCGCCGTTTGATATGCCAGATCTCCTCCGGGTCATCTGCTTTCGCCAACATCTGCCGCAGCAGCCGCAGCCGTTCCCTGAGCAACCGGGCAGATTCCCGGTACTCCCGGCTGATTTCAATCAGCTTCACGGCTTTGCGCGCTGGCAGCGAAGGCAGGTCAGTCCCGGGCGGTACACCGCACCGCCGCAGGAATCACAATAACCCGCAGGACGCTCCCCCTGGACATCTATGTATAACGTCGGCTCAATATTTCGCGCCATTTTTCATCCCCCTCTTTGCGGAAAATCTCCGGTTTGCCCCTATTTCCGTGTAGAGTATACTACACAGTTTGTGTAATTTACGTCGAATTGTGTAGCTTCACTCTTTCTTCTGTTTTTTTTGAAAAATGTATGCTATACTGGGATTAATTCTAAAGACGGGGTGGTAATATGTTAGGTCCCAGGATCGCTGCACTGCGGCGTTCAGCAGGCATCAGCCAATCGGAGCTGGCGCAGATGCTGAAGATCAGTCCCAGCGCGGTGGGAATGTACGAGCAGGGTCGGCGTGAGCCGGCACTGGACATTCTGGCTGCAATGGCGCAGATCTTCGGCGTAACTATAGATTTTCTGGTAACCGGCAAGGCCGGCAACACCGAGGAGGAAGCCCGGCTGACCGGGCTGCTTCTGGAGCGGGTGAATGCCTCGGATCTGCGGCTGAATAACCGCCGGATGCGGCCCTTTTCCAGAGAGGAGCTGGCTGTTCTGTTCGCCGCGATGCTGATGGAGCCTTGACGGATGGCCGCCTTTTGAGTATGATATAAAAAAGAAAGGCGGTGGCGAAAATGGAAAATACATATATGCTGGAAGCTCTGGCGCTGGCTCGCGAAGCCGCCGCTGAGGGCGAAGTGCCGGTGGGCTGCGTCATCGTCCGGGGCGACAGGATCGTCGGTCGGGGTCGCAACCGCCGGGAAACGGACAAAAATGCCCTGGCTCACGCGGAAATCGAAGCCATCAACGACGCCTGCCGGAATTTAGGCGGCTGGCGGCTGTGGGACTGCACGCTGTATGTAACGCTTGAGCCCTGCGCTATGTGCGCCGGTGCGATTTTGAACGCCCGGATCAAGCGGGTGGTCTTCGGCGCATCGGACAAAAAATACGGCGCGGTAAATTCCGTCTGCAGCCTGTTTTCGATGGAATTTAACCACCATCCGGAGGTAGAATCCGGTGTGATGGAAGAAGAAAGCGCGGCGCTGCTGCAGTCGTTTTTCCAAAATCTTCGCCTGGAGCTGAAGGACAGGCCCAAGTGGAACAAGTCAATACACAAAGAGAATTGAGTCAACCGACCTCAGTTCTCTTTTTTTGCGCTGCGCCCAGGGGAGGGTATTACCGAGCGACCGCAAGGGTCCGTTAGCTTGTCATTCCGACCAAGCGCAAGCGCGCGGAGGAATCCTCGCAGTGCGAAGATCCCTCGACTCCGGGCTTCGCCCTGCGCTCGGGATGACAGGCTGATGTATTCTTTTTTCTGGAGGACTTTTATGGACCGTAAAATCCGGCTGCGGGCAGCAATACTGGTGTGTTTGCTGATTTTTTGCCTGCAAAGCGGCGTTTTGAATATGGTCGCCGCTGCGCTGAGTCAAGACGAGGTGCTGAGCATGCTGCTGTTTCTGCAGACCGGGCGGATGCTCCATAGCGTTCAGCCCGATCCCACCGTTCCGGAAATGCCTGCCCAGACCCAGCCAGCCACCACCGCACCGACTGCACCGCCGGCAACGCCGACATTTTCCCCCGACGAGCTGGTGGATGTGCAGTATTTTTGCGACTATCGGCCGGATCTGGAAGCGCTGCTGACAAAGAAAACTGACCTTTCCCTGCGTTCAGATGACCCAACGGTGCTGATCGTCCACAGCCACGCCACGGAAAGCTACGCCGGCACAGATGGCTACCGCTCCCTGGACGAGCAGGAAAATATGATCGCCATCGGCAGCGAGATCGCCCGGGTACTGGAAGATCGCGGCATCCCGGTCCTGCACGACAAGACCTGCCACGATCACCCGGATTACGACAGCTACTACGCAAATGCCCGCAGCACCATTCGCGGATATTTGGAAGAATACCCCTCCATTCAAATGGTACTGGACATCCACCGGGACGCATCCGACGATACCGCCGGCCAGCTGATCACCTCTGCCACCGTGGGCGGGCAAAAATCCGCCCAGCTGATGATGGTGGTGGGCACGGACGCCGGGGGCAACCACCACCCCGATTGGCAGGATAATCTTTCGCTGGCGCTGAAGCTGAGCGCCGTTCTGGAGCAGGAAAATCCCGGCATTTGCCGTCCCGTTTCCCTGCGCAGCGAGCGGTTTAATATGGATCTGACCGCCGGAAGTCTTCTGGTTGAAGTAGGCGCGGCGGGGAATACCCTGCAGGAAGCCAGGATCGCCGCTAACGCCCTGGCCCAGGCCATCGCCGCGCTGGCAGACGGCGCTTGACCCTAGTATTAAGTTAGTATGTCATTGCGAGGAGGGCGAATGCCCGACGTGGCGCACCGAGCGCGAAGCGCGAGGAAGTACTCTTGGGGTGCAATCTCCTGGTATCATCCACATTATTGCATAGCACTTTGGAAATCGTACCAGGAGATTCCCACGGGCCTGACGGCCCTCGGAATGACAGTTTCTTTTAACCTAACTACATCTACCTCCCCGGGAGAGGGTTTGCGGGCGACCGCAAGGGTCGCGCCTACGGATGCACGGATTGATTGCTTGACCAGGATGAAAATTTGCCGTATACTATAGCCATTGGAGGTGATCGCGTGCGCATCGCGTTTGCCCGGCTGGAGGGTCGGGACGGACATACTGTTGGCCGGGAATTGCTGGCCCAGCTGGTTGGCCAGCTGCCCCAAATCGCGGTAACGGAGCAGGGGAAGCCCTATTTTGTGGGCAGCGATCTGCATTTTTCCATCTCCCACACGAAAAACCACGCATTTTGCTGCCTGAGCGAAGCCAATATTGGCCTGGACGCGGAGGAAATGGACCGCCGTATTTCCCCGGCTCTGGCGGACAAAATTTTATCCCCAAGCGAAAAGCGCCGCTGCGCTGCCGATACCGACGTTTTGCGGCTGTGGGTGCTGAAAGAGGCCTACGCCAAGCTGACGGGCCGGGGTCTGGGGGACTACCTGTACAAGACGGATTTTGACCCGACTGACCCCCGGGTAATGATCATTGACGGCTGCTATGTTGCCGTGCTAGAGGAGAAAGAAAATGCTGTTTGACACCCACGCCCATATGGATTCCCGGTCGTTTAATGAGGATCGGGAGGCACTTTTGCGGGATCTTCCGGGGCAGGGCATCGGTCTTCTGATGAATCCCGGCTGCAGTCTGGAATCGTCGAAAAAAGCGGTGCAGCTGGCCAATGAATACGGCTATATTTACGCCGCGGTGGGCTCTCATCCCGACGCCGCCGACGAGGTAAATGACGCCGTTCTGGAAGAATATCGGATGTTATGTAAACTTAACCCCAAGGTCAAAGCCATTGGCGAGATCGGCCTGGACTATCATTACGAGGATATCCCAAGGGAGCTGCAGAAAAAGGCATTCATCGCCCAGCTGGCGCTGGCCCGGGAGCTTAACCTTCCGGTGATCGTCCACGAGCGGGAAGCTCACGAGGACGGGATGGCCATTATCAAGCAATTTCCGGAGGTTACCGGCGTATTCCATTGCTTTTCCGGCTCGGCGCAGATGGCGCAGGAGCTGACGAAAATGGGCTGGTACATCGGTTTTACCGGGGTGCTGACCTTCAAAAATGCCCGCCGGGCCATCGAGGCCGCCCAGGCGATCCCGCTGGATCGCATCGTGCTGGAGACCGACTGTCCCTATATGTCCCCCGAGCCCTTCCGTGGTCGGCGGAATGACCCGGGCAAGCTCTACCGGATGGCGGAAAAACTGGCGGAAATCCGGGGCATTTCCCCCGAAGACGCCCAGCGCATTACATTTGAGAACGGCAAACGGCTGTATGGAATTGATTGACTGCCGGGCCTTCTTGGCTCTCCCTCTGGGAGAGCTGGCACGACACCCCTCTCCGTCCAAAATCTTTGATTTTGGACACCTCTCCCAAAGGGAGAGGCAAGGGGGTGGCGTGACTGAGAGGGTTGCTGGGCAACTCCCCCAAAGGGGGAGGCAAGATGGCGCGTCGCATTTTTTGACCCCCTTCTCCGGGGTCTTATTTTTTTGCAAAAAATTCACGCATTGGACTTTATCTTAGCGAGCGGATATGCTATAATGTTTTCAAGTATACCATATGGAGAGAAACGCTATGCTGGAACTTTTGGCTCCTGCCGGCTCTATGGAAGCTCTGCACGCCGCTGTGCAAAACGGCGCGAATGCAGTCTATCTGGGATGCGGCGCTTACAATGCCCGTCAGGGCGCAAAAAATTTCACACCCCAAATGCTGGCGGAGGCCGTAAAGTATTGCCACATCCGTGGCGTTGCCGTCCATCTGACCCTGAACACTTTGGTGTCCGACCGGGAAATGGACGACGTAACCGACCTGATCCGCCACGCCGCTTCCGTTGGCGTGGATGCCTTCATCGTCCAGGATCTGGGCGTCATTCAGCTGTGCCAGCAGATCGCACCGGACATTCCCCTCCACGGCTCTACCCAGATGAGCGTCCACTCGCTTCCCGGCGTGCTGTTCTGCGCGGCGATGGGTATGTCCCGGGTCGTTCTCAGCCGTGAGCTGAGCCGGGAAAATATCGCCCACATCTGCGCCAATTCTCCCATTGAGATCGAGGTATTCGGCCACGGCGCGCTGTGTATGAGCTACTCCGGACAGTGCTATCTGTCCTCCGCCATCGGCGGCCGCTCCGGCAACCGGGGTCGCTGCGCCCAGCCCTGCCGACAGAGCTATGGCTACAGCCGCCACGACGGCAAATATCCCCTGAGCTTAAAAGACAACTGCTTGATTCACTATCTGGACGACCTGCAGAAGATGGGCGTTGCATCCTTGAAGCTGGAGGGTCGGATGAAGCGGCCGGAATATGTGGCCGCCGTTACCGCCGTCTACCGGGAAGCCCTGGATAACGGCGAAGTCACCCAGGAAATGATGGACACCCTCACCGCCGCCTTTAACCGGCAGGGCTTCACCGACGGCTATTACACCGGCCAGATCGGCCCGCAGATGTTCGGCGTCCGGGAGGATCGCTACGACAATCCCAACTGGCTGAAGCAGGTGCGGGAAAGCTACGAAGCCACGGAAAATCCCCTGGTGAATGTGGAATTTGACGCCGAGATCACCGACCAGGTCTGCACGCTGACCGTAACTGACCCGGCAGGCCGCAAATGCACGGTCAATGGCCCGCTGCCCCAGGTGGCCCGGACCACACCGCTGACGGAAGAAGCCTTAACCGAGCGTCTGCAAAAGACCGGCGGCACGCCGTTCATTTGCAAAAATGTTACCTGCAAGATCCAGCCCGGCGTAACACTTTCTGCCGCGGCGATCAATGCAATGCGCCGGGACGCCTTAAATCAGCTGCTGGCCCAGCGGGCCCGCTGGGAGCCTGTCAAGCTCCACCGCCCCGGGAAGATCCCCCACTACGAGGGTCGCCGGGCATCCCCCAGCCTGACGGTGCAGGTTACCGAGCTTAATCAGATCACCGGCAAGCTGTTAAAGCAGAATCCGGAGGTACTGTACGTACCGCTGCACCTTTTGGCGAAAGACCCGGTGCTGTGCCACGAGCTGGCCCGCAAGGTTACCGTTGCGGCGGTTTTGCCCCGGATCGTTCACGACCACGAGATGCGCAAGCTGAAGGACGATCTGAAGATCGTCAAGGATATGGGCGTCCGGGAAGCGCTGGTGGGCAATTTGGGCCTGGTACTGACCGTAAGAGAGGCAGGACTGCGCATTCGCGGCGATTTCGGTCTGAATTTGTATAATTCTGCTTCTGTCAATCTGATGAAAGAGCTGGGGATGAAATCCGCCACCCTCAGCTTTGAGATGACCCTGCCCCAGATCCGGGACGTCAGCAAGGCTGTGCCCTGCGAAATTTTCGCCTACGGCCGCCTGCCGCTGATGGTCACGGAAAACTGCCTGATCCGCAACCGCACCGGCAGCTGCACCTGCGGCCACGCCAGCACCAAGCTGATGGACAAGACCGGCGCGGATTTCCCCATCATCAAGGACGGCGGCACCTGCCGCAGCGTACTGCTCAACGGCAAGAAGCTGAACTGGCTGGATCGGCAGGATCTGTCGAAATTGGGCGTTTGGGCCACCCGGCTGTACTTCACCACGGAAAACCCCCGGGAGGTGGATCAGGTGCTGGGCGCGCTGGCCAATCCCCCGGCATTCGACCCCGGCTCTTGCACAAGAGGCCTGTACCTGCGGGGTCTTGATTAACAGCACTAAATAATATGTCATTGCGAGGAGGGGCAACGCCCCGACGTGGCAATCTCCTGGTACCATCCATCGAGGTGCTATGCAGCAACAGATATTGTACCGGGAGATTCCCACGTCGCTTCGCTCCTCGGAATGACAAACCTTTTAGAGGTTTCGGAAAGGAACTTTTTATGGAGCTGATTCTTGCCTCCCAATCGCCACGGCGAAAGGAGCTTTTGGGGCTGTTTGGCCTGCCGTTTACGGTGCGCGTTGCAGACATTGACGAAGCAATGGACTTAAATAAGCAGCCCTTTGATGAGGTAGCAAGGGTCAGCCGCTGCAAGGCAGAGGCTGTTGAAAGGGGCGCAGATGACATCGTCATCGCCGCCGACACCATCGTGGTCTGCGAGGGCCGGGTGCTGGGAAAGCCCCACGACACGGAAGATGCAAAAAGAATGCTTTCGCTGCTGTCCGGCCGGGATCACCAGGTGATGACCGGGCTGTGCGTGCTGCGGGACGAAAAGGCTGTAACCGCCACCGAGGTTACGGACATCCATTTCCGGGAGCTGTCCACAGCCGAGATCGACGCCTATGTGGCCACCGGCGAGCCGATGGACAAGGCCGGCAGCTACGGCATCCAGGGCGGTGCGGCGCTGTTCGCCGAGAAAATGGTGGGCGATTACTACAATGTAATGGGTCTGCCGGTGTGCCGCCTGTGGAAAATTCTGCACGAGATCGCACCGGAGCTAATCTAAAGAGAAAAAGCTGTCATTCCGAGGAGGGGCAAAGCCCCGACGTGGGAATCCCCCAATTAGGAGGAGATTGCCACACCAGTGACATCGGTCACTGGTTCGCAATGACACGTTATTTCGATACACTGAGGAGAAAACTATGAAATATTTTTTCACAACAAAAGTGAAAGTCGTTCTGATCGTGGCGGTTTTGCTGACGGCAGGTCTGGCCATCGTGGGCAATCTGCTGGGCAAGACCCCGGCGGACAAGCTGGTGCAGGGGCTTCTGACCCCGCTGCGCTCCGGCGCAAGCACCCTGACCACCCAGGCAGAGCGTTTTTATAACTATATGTTCCGCTACGAGGCTCTGGAGGCGGAAAATGCCGCCCTGAAGGAGCAGATCGCCCAGATGAAGGAAAATGCTCTGCTGACCGACTCGATGGAGCGGGAGATCGAGCGGCTGAAGGACCTGCTGGATCTGGAGCTGGACAAGGAAGGCTATGAGCTGGTGGATGGCTACATCATCTCCCGCAGCTCCACCGACTGGACCAGCTATTTCACCGTCAACAAGGGCAGCAATTTCGGCATTGCGCCGGGTATGTGCGCCATCACCTCCAATAAAGAAGTCGTGGGTCTGGTTACCGAGGTTGGCCCCAATTACTGCGTGGTCAAGACCGTGCTGGACTCTTCTCTAAGCATCAGTGCGGTGCTGGCATCCTCCGGCGGCAGCGGTCTGGTTACCGGCGGCTATTCCCAGGGCTATGAAAATATGCTGCGGATGGACTATCTGCCCAGCTCCGCCGTGATCCCCAACCGGGATCAGGTGGTTACCGCCGGCTCGACGGTGTATCCCCGTAACCTGATCATCGGCAACGTCGTCGGCGTCGGCTTTACCGACACCGGCGTGGAAAAGTACGCCATTTTGGAGCCCGCGGCTGACATCGCCAGCCTGGAGCAGGTATTTATTCTGACGGATTTTGGAAGGTCGTAAGATTATGTTCTTCAAACGAAAGCATGAGTTCCGGCCGGACAAAAACCGTTCCGTGCTGAGCAAACTCTATCTGACAAAGCTGCAGCGTCTGAAGGTGCTGAAATGGCTGCTGATGATGGCGGCGCTGGTGTTTCTTTCCATCGTGCAGGACGTGATTATGAGCCGCATCAGCATTTTCGGCACTACTACCGATCTGGTGGCATATGCCATTTTGCTGGTGTGTGTCATTCTCGATCCCGAGGTGGGCTGCGTGTTCGCGCTGGTCAGCTCGATGGTGTACCAGTTCTCCGGCTCTGCGCCGGGCCCTTATGTCATCGCGCTGCTGACCATTTTGGGCGTGATCGTGTCCATTTTGCGGCAGAGCTATCTGCGCTACAGCTTCGGCTCGGTCTATTTAAGTGCCGCGGTAGCGGTGATGGTGTACGAGATCGCGCTGTTTTTCGCGGGACTGTTTTTGGAGCATACCACTATGAGCGCTTTTCCCCATTTCCTGCTGACCGGCGTATATGGCGCTTTTCTGATCCCGGTGCTGTACGGCGTATTCACCGCCATCTGTAAAATTGGAGGCGAAACATGGAAAGAATAACCCGGGTACGCATTGGCATCATTTTGCTTGTTTTCTGCCTGATCCTCGGCTTTTTCTCATTTAAGCTGTACGATATGCAGATCATCGAAACCGGCGGAAAAACCGACAATACCAAGATTTTCGTCACCGAGACCCGGGTCAAAGCCGCCCGGGGCAACATCTTAGACCGCAACGGCAACGTGCTGGTCGCCAACCGGGCCAGCTATGACCTGGTGCTGAATCACTACATCATCTGCAGCGCCGCGGATACCAACGACCGGCTGCTGGAGCTGGTGCAGATGTGCCGGGAGATGAACATCGAATATATCGACCATTTCCCCGTTACAAAGGAATTGCCCTTTGAATACACCCTCAGCGATTACAACTCCACCTGGCAGGGCTATTTCCAGGCGTATCTGCCCAAGAAAAGCGGCGGTCTGGACTCGGATATCACCGCGCCGCTGCTGATCCGCAAGCTCCGCACCAGCTACAACATCCCGGAGGACTGGTCTGACGAGGATGCCCGGGCTGTCATTGGCATCCGCTACGAGCTGGATCTGCGGCAGGGCATTACCAATCTGCCCAACTACATCTTCCTGGAGGACGCCAGCTCCCAGGAGCTGTACGCCCTGCTGGAGCTGAACACCCCCGGTCTGAAGGCGGAAGCCTCCACCGTCCGGGACTACAATACCAAATATGCTGCCCACATTTTGGGCTACATCGGCCCGATGACCAATCAGCAGTGGAATGAAATTTACAAAGCAAAACCGGGCTACCCCCTGGACGCGCTGGTAGGTCAGAGCGGTCTGGAAGAGGCATTTGAAGAATACCTCCACGGCACGGACGGCATCCGCGTGGATGAAATGACCGCCGACGGCACGCTGGTGCGCTCCTACTACAAGGTGGTGGACGGCGTGGAGCAGCGGCCCGTCAACGGCCAGAATGTGGAGCTTTCCATCGACCTGAATGTGCAGGCCACGGCGGAAGATCAGATGGCTGCGCTGTTTACCGAGCTGCGGCAAAGCGGCGAAAATCTGGCCGAGGGCGAAAAAAAGCCCGACGGCTCGGATGCCGAGGGCGGCGCGGTGGTGGTGATGGATGTCAAGACCGGCCAGATGCTGGCCTGCGCCAGCTACCCCACCTACGATCTGTCCACATTCCGGGAGGATTACAACGATCTTCTGGAGATGGATTTTGCCCCGCTGTACAACCGGGCGCTGCAGGCCACCTATCCCCCCGGCTCTACCTACAAAATGGCGATGGTCATTGCCGGCATTGACGGCGGCGCGGTTACCCGGACGCAAAACATTGTAGACCAGGGCGTTTACCGCAAGTATGAAGCCTCCGGCTTTACCGCGGACTGCCTGATCTGGAGTAAAAACCACGCCACCCACGGCTCTATCAATGCCATGGAAGCGCTGCGGGATTCCTGCAACTACTATTTCTACTCCGTTGGCGACAAGCTGGACATCAATGTGATGGACCGGGTGGCCAAGGGTCTGGGTCTGGGTGAAAAGACCGGCATCGAGTTGGCGGAAAAGACCGGTCTGCGGGCCAATCCCGAGAACAAGCTGGCCCTGTACAAGGGCAATACCGACCTGGGCCGCTGGTACGCCGCGGACCAGATTATGGCCTCCATCGGCCAGTCCATCAACTCCTTCACGCCGGTGCAGCTGTGCGCCTATACCTCGGCGCTTGCCAACCGGGGCGTGCGCTACAAGGCCACCTTCCTGAGCCGTGTGCTGGACGCGGACTATTCCAGCGTGGTCTACACCAACGAAGCGGTGGAGCTGGGTCGCCTGGACATTTCTGACGAAGCTTACGCCGCTTACACCGAGGGTATGCGGATGGTGATCACCGAGGGCAGCGTCAAGCGGTATTTCAAGGACTATCCCATCGCCGTCGCCGCCAAGACCGGTACGGCACAGACCGATGCCGGCGATGCCTACTCCGATAACGGTGCATTCGTGTGCTATGCGCCTTATGACGATCCCGAGATCGCGGTGGTGGTCTACGGCGAAAAGGCCGGCCACGGCTCGACCATGGCCCAGATCGCCAAGGCTGTTCTGGACACCTATTTCTCCGATGTCCTCAGCGCCGGCGGCAACTCCGGCGAAAATACGGTGAGTTAACTTGGCTCTCCCTTTGGGAGAGCTGGCAAAAATCTCTGATTTTTGACTGAGAGGGTGCAAAAGAAACCCTCTCCGCCCAGTGTGCGCACTGGGCACCTCCCCCAAAGGGGGAGGCAAGAAAATACAAAAAGCCCTGTGGATTTCTCCACAGGGCTTTTGATTATGTTCTTTAAGCTATCTTACAGCTTGGGGCCAGCCTCAACCAGAGCCTTGCCGGCATCGTTGCCGGTATACTTGACAAAGTTCTTGATGAAGCGAGCGGACAGATCCTTGGCCTTCTCTTCCCAAACAGTGGGATCAGCGTAGGTATCTCTGGGATCCAGGATGCCGCTGTCAACGCCGGGCAGTGCGGTGGGCACTTCCAGGTTGAAGTAGGGGATGGTCTTGGTCTCAGCCTTCAGGATGGAGCCATCCAGAATGGCGTCGATGATGCCGCGGGTATCCTTGATGGAGATGCGCTTGCCGGTGCCGTTCCAGCCGGTGTTGACCAGGTAAGCCTTGGCGCCGGACTTTTCCATCTTCTTAACCAACTCCTCGCCGTACTTGGTGGGATGCAGCTCCAGGAAAGCCTGGCCGAAGCAAGCGGAGAAGGTGGGGGTGGGCTCGGTGATGCCGCGCTCAGTACCGGCCAGCTTGGAAGTGAAGCCGGACAGGAAGTAGTACTGCGTCTGCTCGGGAGTCAGGATGGAAACGGGAGGCAGAACGCCGAAAGCATCGGCAGACAGGAAGATGACATTCTTGGCATCGGGGCCTGCGGATACGGGGCGAACGATCTTCTCGATGTGGTCGATGGGGTAGGAAACGCGGGTGTTCTCGGTAACGGAGCCGTCAGCAAAATCGCAAACGCCGTTTTCGTCCACAGTCACGTTCTCCAGCAGCGCATTGCGCTTGATGGCGTTGTAGATATCGGGCTCGGACTCCTTGTCCAGGTTGATGACCTTGGCGTAGCAGCCGCCCTC
>JAFTUO010000081.1 GCA_017466215.1 Oscillospiraceae bacterium
CACTGTTATTGAGCAAGCGATTCATTACTTCAACTACGAACGCCCTGTTCGCAAACTGAACGGAAAACCACCAGTCCTGTACAGAACAGAACTGGTGGCATAAGAAATTTTGTGTCTACTAACTATTGACTACTTCACTTTTGCCTCCGGTTTTTGCTATTACTTGTGCAGCGCCTTGCGCAGAGTGGGCACGATCAGCAGCGCCAGCGTGCCACCGGCCAGAGCCGTAACCAGCTGGGGCCAGGCAAACATTGTCGGCAGCATCTTCAGCATCGGGGGTGCAAGCACCACGATGTCGCCCAGCTTCTTGCCCAGCAGAGCGCCGGATGCCACACCGCAGATGACCTTGACCACCAGGATGTACAGCACGCCGAATTTTACCACAGCTGCGGCGATCAATGCAACAGCCTGACGCCAAATGGCTCTGCCCGTCAGCAGCTTCAGCAGCACCACGAAGCACACATTGCCCACCATAATGGGCGCAACGGTGATAAAGTTGGGCGCGATGCCAAACAAAAATGCGCACACGGGAGAGATCACCGCCACAGTGATGCCGCTGCTCATACCCACGAACATTACGGTGATGGCCAGAACGGCATTGACGCACGTGCCGGTGATGAGCTGCTTGGTCATCTGCTCGGGGATAAAAGAGCCCACCCACTGCAGGCAGATCAGCAGCGCCAGCATAACGGCGGTTTCCGTGATCCAACGAATCTTTTTGTTCATTGTTTTTCCCTCTTTTCGTTTTTCTTCCCATATTCTACCACCGAAGTGCCTACTTTTCAAGTGGCAAACGGTGACAATTTTTCAGCAGACGCATATACTGTAGTGATCGACGAAAAGGAGTGATTGGATTGCCTAGATACAATTACGACGAAAGAAGCTGCGGCGCACAGTTTGACGACAATTCCTGCAAACGCTATCCGGCTGAGGACTGCGGTTGCCAGGAGCGGTGCTGCGGAGTCTGTCCTCCCGGCCCGCAAGGTCCTCAAGGGCCGCAGGGACCAAGAGGTCCGGTTGGCCCGAGAGGTCCACAAGGTCCTCAGGGTATCCCCGGTCCTCGGGGATTGACCGGCCCTCAGGGACCGGAAGGTGCGCCGGGCCCCCAGGGTGTACAAGGACCTGCGGGGATTCCCGGTCCTGCCGGCCCGCAGGGTGCTGCCGGTGTAGCCGGTCCGGTAGGTCCGCAAGGACCTCAGGGTGAGACTGGGCCAGTTGGGCCACAAGGTCCTGCAGGTCCTCAAGGTCCGCAGGGTGAAGTTGGGCCTGCCGGTCCACAAGGACCTACCGGTCCTCAAGGGCCGCAGGGTGAAGTTGGCCCCACCGGTCCGCAAGGGCCCGTTGGTCCGCAGGGTGCAACTGGTGAAACTGGGCCTGCCGGTCCACAAGGACCTACCGGTCCTCAAGGGCCGCAGGGCGAGACTGGCCCCACCGGTCCACAGGGTCCTGCTGGCCCGCAGGGTGCAACAGGTGAAACTGGGCCTGCCGGTCCTCAGGGTCCCCAGGGTGAAGCCGGTCCCGTTGGCCCACAAGGGCCTCAGGGTGAGCCCGGTCCTGCCGGTACGGTGCTGGGCTTCGCCAATTTCTATGCCCTGATGCCCCCGGATAATCCCGATCCCATCGACAACGGCGAAGACATCAGCTTCCCCCGCAATGGCCCGAACAGCGATACGGGCATCACCCGGGCCAGCGATGATTCCTTCGTACTGGCAGAGCCGGGCGTATATCAGGTGCTGTTCGTTGCCACCGGCTCGCAGTCCAGCCAATTGGTGCTGACGCTGAACGGCGAAGAGCTGCCCTACGCCGTATTTGGCCAAAACGCCGGTGCTTCCCAAATCGTGGGAATGGTTCTGGTGGAGACCACCGCAGCCGATTCCGTGTTAACGGTGCGCAATCCCGAGGGCACCGGCGGTCCTTTAACCCTCACGCCCACAGCAGGCGGAACAGAGCCGGTTTCGGCCCAGCTGATCATTACCCAGCTCCAATAATCCCGAAAATGCTGCGCCGCTCCCGTGTCGGAGCGGCGCTCAAGTTTTATGTAAACCTCTCAATTTAGGAGTAAACAAAAATGACCGGTCGAAAGACCGGTCATTTTTCGCATCATTTTTCGTTGATCTTTCTTGCGCTGCGGCGGCCTTCGGGCTTGATCTCCCCGGCGCGCAGCAATGCGCCCTTGGTCAGCGTCGGGCCAACCAGCTCATACAGCAGCACCGCAAACAGCACCACATTGCGCATCATTGCGCCGTCGGGCAGAGCCGCTGCGGTCATTGCCATACCCAGCGCCACGCCGGCCTGGGGCAGCAGCGTAATGCCCAGGTTATCGGTAATCAGCTTGTTCTGCTTCGTCAGACGGCAGCTGGCAAATGCGCCGTAATATTTACCCAGTGACCGGGCGATAACATACACCACGCCCACCAGCAAAACCAGGGGCTGGGTAATTACCGCCAGATCCAGCTCCGCACCGGAGATGACGAAAAACAGAATGTTCAGCGGCATCGTCCAGCCGTCCACACGTTCCATCAGCTCTTCCGAGGTGTCGCAGACATTGCAGAACACCGTGCCGGTCATCATACACACCAGCAGCAGAGAGAAGCCAATATGGACTTCGCCAATTTGGAACTTCAGCATCGAAAGGCCCACCGTCAGCAGCACAAATGCCACGGAAATGGTAAGTCTTTTACTTCTGGAGTGGAAAAACCGCTCCACCCAGTTCAGCAGCCAGCCCATCACCGCGCCCAGTCCTAAGGACAGCACTACCTCCAGCAGCGGCTCAACTGCCACGCCGATGACGCTGATCTGGCTGTTGGACAGCGCAGACGCGATACCAAAGGACACGGAAAACAGCAGCAGACCCACCGCATCGTCGATGGCCACCACCAGCATCAGCAGCTTGGTCAGCGGGCCGTCGGCCTTATACTGCCGGACAACCATCAGGGTTGCAGCGGGAGCGGTTGCGGACGCAATAGCGCCCAGGATGATGGCCGCAGGAATGGAGATCAGGTTGGGGAAGCAGAAATGCAGACCGATCAGGATGGCATCCACCACAACGGTGGTAACCACCGCCTGCAAAACGCCGATCACAATGGCACTGGAGCCCATAGCCTTCAGCTGGCTCATACGGAACTCGTTGCCGATGGTAAATGCGATGAAGCCCAGAGCCGTCTGGGTCACGATCCGCATCCCCTCCACCTGCTCGGCAGAGTTATAGCCCAGGCCAGGCACTTTCAGCAAACCGATGCAGAACGGGCCCAGCAGCAGACCCGCGATCAAATACGCGGTAACCGCAGGCAGATGGACCAGCTTTGTCAGTCTCGACAGCATCAAGCCGCCCACCATTGAGACGGCAAGACAGATCAAATAGGTTTCCATTGAAGATTTACGCCTTCTTTTCTTAAAATTTCCTGCCGTATTCTATCACCGTTTGGCAGAATTTGCAAGAGCAAAATGCACGAATTTTCCCCTGCCCCGTATTTTGGTATTATGTAAACCTATTTTTGTCGTCGCGCCATTTTTTTGGGGCAATTTCCGGCCTTACTTGCAGGGGGTGGGTCTCCCGTCCCACTGGCTGCCAGGATCCCTCAACTTGGCTCTCCCTCTGGGAGAGCTGGCGCGACACCCTCTCCGTCCAAAATCACAGATTTTGGACACCTCTCCCAAAGGGAGAGGCAAGGGGTGGCGCGACTGAGAGGGCAGTCCCCTCCGGTGCAAAAGCCTCCCTTGTAAGAAGGGAGGCTTTCCTTATTCTTTCCGCTTCCACAGCAGCAGGAATGCGCCGGCGGCGAGGGTCGCCACCACCGCCACGATGATGCCGATGATCAGCTTCGTATCCCCATCCTCTCCAGGAGGATCGGCAGGCTCTGTGGGCTGCTGGGTTTCTGCCTGTGTTGGCTGTGTTCCCGGTGCAGATTCCGGTGAGCTTTCCATAGGCTCCGTAGTCTTCTCTGTTGGCTCGGTAGGAAACACCTCCGGCGGCATTTCCGTAGGCTCCGGAATCGGCATTGCCGTCGGGTCTGTGGAGACGGCCATTGGCGCGGTAGTCGGCACTGTTGCCGGCTGGGTCGCCGGCATTGTCGGTGCGGCCGTAGGCTTCACTGTCGGTGCATTCGTTGCCGGCACTGTGGGTGCTTTTGTGGCCGGAACAGTGGGCGCAGGCTCAGGATATTTCGGTATACTCTGGGTCTTCGTCTTGCCGCAAAGGGTGCAAGTATAGGTCTTAACGCCCTCTTTTTCCGTAGTAGGCTTTTGGGTAACCGCTCCGCTGTCCCAAGTGTGGGTGGTCAGTTTGGGGATCTCCTTAATAATTCTGTCCCCGCAATCTGTACACACATACTCACCCATTCCGGGCTCGGCGCAGGTAGGCGCCTGGTACTTCCATTGCTGATAATTATGCTCTCCCACCGTTACAAATGTGGTGGCGCGCATATTCGTGCCGCCAAGCTCGATGGTGATCTCGGCTGTACCCGGCGATACCGCCGTGACCAAGCCGCTGGCATCCACTTTCGCCACCTTGGGATTGCTCGAGCGGAATGTCAGATCGGCGCTGTCGAGCCGCACCTCCAGCGGGTCAAAGCCCTGGTTGGTGAAGACCAGGGAAACGGCTTCTGCGGCATTTTGCTTCAGCATAAGCTGCGCCGGCTCTGCCCGGAGAGCAAGGTGGGTATCCAGCACCTCCACCTTCGTCTTTACCGCGGCATCCGCAGGGGCAGTCATTCCGGCGCTTTCCTGAGAGGAAAACATCTGCACCCACGTGTATATGCCGCCGTGCAAAAACACACCAACACCTACGGACGAAAAGTTCTCATTCAGGATATTCGCCCGGTGTCCCTGGGAGTCCATCCAGTCCTCCATCACGTCCTCCGCGCTTTGCTGACCCACGGCTATATTTTCGCCCAGCGATCCACCGCCGGAGGGAACTGCCGTGAAGCATTGCGTGCCGTTGGGTCGGGTATGGGAGTAGTAAACGGTGCATTCCGCCGCCCGCAGCATTGCCGCGTCCAGCAAAACGGCATCCATTTTCAGGGCAGGCAGGTTATTATCCCGGCGCTGGATATTTATCAGCCTTAGAACCTCAAAGGCCTGGGAATACACCTCTTCGCCGGGGATGGAGAGGGTGGTCGTCGGAGCAGGGTCGATGCCCTCCACATATGTATGCAGCAGATTTCTGAAAGAGGTTTCGGAGGTGTCGCCCATCATATGGGCTTTGATTTCTCCGTCCTGCCCCACAACGAAGCTCAGCGGCAGGGAAAAAGAGTAGCCCGAAAGTCCGGCGGCGGACGTAAGCTGAAAGAAATTATCTCCCTGGTCGGCGCAGAAGGTAATGTCGGTATTCCCGCCGATATAGGGCGTTACAAACTGGCGGATGGTGTCCGCTGTGCCGCCCATAAAATCCACGACGATGACACAAAGGCCCGGATTCCCGATCCAATCGGCGGCAGCCAGCTCCCGGATCAGCGTGCCGGATTCTTCGTGAGCGCTGCTCATATGCATATAGACGATCAGCGTTACCTTGCCGGCATTGGTGCTGCTTGAGACGGTTTCGCCGTCAATGGAGGTGAAGCTGTACGCCGGTGTCTGCGCCGCCTGCACGGGCAGCGAAAGCAGGCAAACCGTCGCCAGTAGACACAAAACGATCTTTTTCCACAAACGCAATATCCCGCACTCCTTTGCTAATATTTATTATATTATACTACAAAGGCGGGGATCGTTGCAAGCCACTCGACCGGAAACGCCAAAATCCTGCCAATTCCACAATTTATCTGCCGGAAACAACTTTACAAAGGCAAAAACCTATGTTACAATCAATATGATTGACAAACTGTAATATAATGTAATGACACTTAAGGAGGGTTCATCTTGAACACCGAATTTCTGGATGTTACACAACTCGAAGAGCAAAAGCCCCGCGGAAAATCCATAGCGGTGATCACCAGCACAATGGCCCACACTTTGCGGGCAGAGATGCTTTCCCATTTCTCCTCCAAGCTGGTGGAAAGAGGCTGGGATATCACCCTCATCACCAACAATCGGCAGGATTATTTTGACTACCTGATCGACGACCGGGTGAAGCGGTATTCTATGGATACCTCTTACCATCCTATGTCCGAGCGGCAGGGAATCCTGGCGAAATTTGTGGAGGACCATCCCGAGATCGACCAGTATCTGTTCTGGGATGTGCGGATGAAAACATTCTGCAAGGACTTTGACACTGTCCGCAATATGGGCAAGCCTGCATTCATTGTTTTCTGGGACTCTATGCACGAGATCGGCACCTACGGCGTCAAGAAAAAGAAAGCCGTTATGGACCGCATCGCCGCCAGCGAGGCCACCGTTTCCAGCTTCCCGCTGGACAGCTTTATCGAGGATGTAACCTATATCCCCTATCTGTACCCCTACGGTCTGGGCGATCTGAGCCAGGCCGAGCTGGGCACAAAGGATCTGATCCTGTTCACCTCCGGCTCTTCTGCCCGGACGAACATCGTTGTACGCAACTTTGCAGAGCTGGTGGAAACGAACGAAGCCTTTGCGGATAAGACGCTGCGGATCGTTCCCATCAACAAGAAGCTGTCCAAGAAGGACACGCAGATCTTTACCAGACTGGCAGAGGCATTCCCCGAGAATATTTTCCTGGAGGGTCTTTGCGAGAAGCCCCACAAGATGCTCGACGGCTATGCCGGCGCGATCATTGTGGACAACAGCCAGGAGCATCCCAAGATCCTGTCCATTGCTGTCGGCAAGGGTGTGCCCACGCTGATGGTCAAGGGTTATGAGGACTACCGCCTGGCAGACTTCAACAAGGGCTTCCGGATCTGCCGTGCCGCAGCTGCGGACGTGCAGGAGGAGCTGATCCGCTTCTTTGACGCCAAGGACAATGCCGCACGCAGCGCCCAGGCGCTGGATGCCGTTGACACGGCTGCCAAGGAGCGTCTGCTGGACTGCTGGGAAGGCCTGCTGCAGGGCAATGACTGGGACGGCTTTGAATTCGAGTCCGGCGAACACGTTCTGAGCTGCGCCATCTCCTATCTGAAGAATCTGAATCAGCAGCTGCTGCAGCGCCACGCCAAGGCCGCCAAGTTCAACGGCGACCCCATTGTCAAGAAGGCGAAGAAGCGCGTCAGCAAGATGAAGAAGCGCAGATTCCTCTCCCCCACCTGGGTCTGGCGCAAGGTCAAGCAGCGCATCAAGCGCGTTCTGCTGAAGTTCCACTACTGGGAGAACAACAAGCGCTTTAACTTCACCTTCATCGAGCTGAACAGAGCCACCCAGGAGAAGCTGAGACTGCTGATCCTGAAGATGTACGTCGAGTTCGAGCGGGTTTGTAAGGAAAACGGCTGGCGCTACTATCTGGCCGGCGGCACGCTGCTGGGCGCAGCCCGGCACAAGGGCTTCATCCCCTGGGATGACGATCTGGACGTGGTTATGCCCCGTAAGGACTATGACGAGTTCCTGAAGAAAGCACCTGCCCTGCTTCGCGACCAGTTCACCCTGAACTGCCACGTTTACCCCTACTGCTTCACCCGTCTGGAGATCCTGGGACCCCGCACCACCGCACCGCTGCACAGAAAGGGCAGAAATATCTTCATCGACATTCTGCCGCTGGACTGCGCTACCGAAGATCCCAAGAAGCGCGTCAAACACGAGAAGCGGGCAATGTGGCTGAAGCTGGCTATGATCGACGAGTCCAGAAGAATCCCCAAGCTGTACCGCAAGAACCTGCGCAAGGCCATCCGGTATATCCTGCTGAAGATCTTCTGCCCCTACAAGATTATGATCAAGCTGTGGACCAAGAACGCCACCAAGTACCAGTCCGACGACGCCAAGTACTGGGTATGTCTGCCCGGCGACTATGGCTACGAGGGCGAGATGTTCCCCAAGGAGACTTGGGAGAATCCGGATTATCTGGAGTTCGAGGGTATGATCGCTCCCGTTATGCGGGATTGGGACACCTACCTTTCTAACCACTACGGCGACTATATGACCTGCCCGCCGCTGTCTCAGAGAGGTACGCGGCATAGAATCTACTCCATCACCCTGGAGCGCTATGAGGATATGACCGTTGAGGAGATCGCCCAGGAGCTGTCTGATGATTATTTCAACAGCACCGGCAAGCGCGTTTCCTTCCTGAAGTAAAATTTATGGCAAAGAGGACCGTCTGTATGGACGGTCCTCTTTTTTATTGCACCTGCCCGGAAGCCAGACTCGCTACCAGAGAATGCATCTCCCGTTCGCTGCGGGCGTTGTGTGCCTTGTTCAGAATATCCTGCTTCTGCGCTTCGGTCATAGCAGAATAGGCGTTCATCGCATTTGGATTCATCGCCAACGCCATACCAAAGCCAATGGGTACTTTGTAGAAGTCCATAGTAAAATCCTCCGTTAATTTGAGTGGAAAGTTGAAAGTGCAAAGCGGAAAGTTAAGGTGTGGGCCACGCCCACATATTAAAATCATTTGCGACGCAAATACCACAACTTTCAACTCTCAACTTTCCACTATCAACTGTCATGCTGCTGCGTCCAGCATATTTTCAATGAAAATGCCATATCCCGTGGTGGGATCGTTGACCAGCACGTGGGTGACCGCGCCGATGAGCTTGCCGTTTTGCAAAATCGGCGAGCCGGACATTCCCTGCACAATGCCGCCGGTAACCTCCAAAAGGGCGGGGTCTGTGACCCGCAGAAGAAGATTTCTCCCGTTTTGCCTGGATTTTGGATAAATTTTCAGAATTTCCACAGAATATTCCCGTACCGTATTGTCGCTGACGGTGCTGCGGATCACCGCAGGGCCGGTCTTGACCTCATCAGAAGACGCCACCGTTACCGTCTCTCCGCGCCAGCCAACCTCCGATGTGCCGAAAACGCCCCGGTCGGTATTGGCGCTTAAGATGCCGATGGGAGACTGCGCATCCACCGTCCCCATCAGCTGGCCCGGATCGCCGGCACGCCCCGGACGCACCGTCAGCACACTGGCGTTATAGGCATACCCCTGCACCATCTGCAGCAGCTTCCCGTCAGAATCATTGACCCCGTGACCCAGCGTGCCGAAGGCTTTGGTGTCGGGATCATAATAGGTTACCGTGCCGATGCCCGTTACCCCCTGACGCAGATACAGCCCCAGCTTCGGTCCGGAGGCGGTGATCTCCGGCGTCAGCTGATAATTCTTTTTCGCCCCGCCGCGCAAAACAGCCACATCCACCGTGCCGTCAGAGCGCTCCAGCGCCCTGCGCACATCCTGAGAAGACCGGATGGCACTTCCGTCGATACTGATGATCTGATCGCCTACCGAAACGCCTGCGGCCTTTGCCGCTGCGCCCAAATGCTCATCAAAAGCCGCGATCGTTACCGTATCGTCCCGAAGCTCCAGCCCCACCACCTGGCCAACGGGGATCAGCTCCTTGGCAAACACCTTTGCCGGCAACAGCCAAACACACAGCAATAGGAACGCTGCGGATCTTGTAAATTTTTTCATTTTTCAGCCCTCCATTTCGTCTGCCTTCTTAATATGCCAGCGCAGGCGAAAATGTAACCGCTGAAAAAGTCGAAAATTAAGGGAAATCCTGCCGTTTGTTTTTTACATATAAATATATGCTTTCGCGCGCTATTTACCTATTGACAAAGTAGGTAAATATTGCTATATTACCTACAGAAATACTAGGTTGATCCTGCAAGGAGGATTTTATGTACGTTTACGCAGATAACGCCGCCACCACCAAGATGAGTGCCGCGGCGATCGGGGCAATGACGCCCTGTTTTGAAAAATTTTACGGCAACCCCTCCAGCCTCCACTCCGTCGGCCAGCAGGCCAAAGAGGTGCTGGAAGATGCCCGGGCCAGAGTTGCTGCTTGCCTGGGCTGCGAGCCCCGGGAAATTTATTTCACCTCCGGCGGCAGCGAAGCCGACAATCAGGCCATCATCTCCGCCGCCCGTCTGGGCGCGCGCAAGGGCAAAAAGCACATTATTTCCACCGCTTTTGAGCATCACGCTGTGCTGCACACGCTGAATCGGCTGGAAAAAGAGGGTTTTGAGATCACCCTTTTGGACGTAAAAAATAACCACAACATCACCGCAGCGCAGGTCAAGGACGCCATTCGCGAGGACACTTGCCTGGTAACCACGATGTACGCCAACAACGAGATCGGCTCGATTCTGCCCATCGCGGAGATCGGCGCAATTTGTAAGGAAGCCGGTGTTCCCTTCCACACCGATGCAGTGCAGGCTGTCGGTCACATCGCCATCAATGTGAAAGAGCAGAATATTGATATGCTGAGCCTTTCCGCCCACAAATTCCACGGCCCTAAGGGCGTGGGCGCGCTGTATTGCCGCCGCGGTCTGATGCTGACCAACATCATTGACGGCGGCGCTCAGGAGCGAGGCAAGCGTGCCGGCACGGAAAACCTGCCCGGCATCTGCGGTATGGCCGCCGCCCTGAAGGAAGCTGTCGCCAATTTGGAAGCCAACGCCGCCAAGGTTACCGCCCTGCGGGATAAGCTGATCGCAGGTCTGTCCCAGATCCCCCACTGCGCCCTGAACGGCGATGCAAAAAACCGCCTGCCCGGCAACGTAAGCTTCTGCTTCGAGGGTATCGAGGGCGAAAGCCTTCTGCTGCTGCTGGATATGTACGGCATCAGCGCATCCTCTGGCTCGGCCTGCACATCCGGCGATCTTGACCCCAGCCACGTGCTGCTGGCCATTGGCCGCGTTCACGATGTTGCCCACGGCAGCCTGCGGCTTAGCTTAAGCCACTACAACACGGAAGAAGAAATTGACCACATTCTAACTGCCGTTCCCGCAGTTGTGGAGCAGCTGCGCAGTATGAGCCCCGTTTGGCGGGATCTGCAGACCGGCAAGAGAACATACATTTTGTAAGGAGAATGATTATGGCACTTTACAGTGAAAAGGTTATGGACCACTTTATGCACCCCCGCAATGTGGGTGTGATCGAAAATGCCGACGGTGTCGGCGAAGTCGGCAACGCCAAGTGCGGCGACATTATGAAGATCTATCTGAAGATCGAGAACGACATCATCGTGGATGTAAAGTTTGAGACCTTTGGCTGCGGCAGCGCCATTGCGTCCTCCTCTATGGCCACGGAGATGATTATGGGCAAGTCCATCCACGAAGCAATGGCGCTGACCAACAAGGCCGTTGCCGAGGCGCTGGACGGTCTGCCGGCACATAAGCTGCACTGCTCTGTTCTGGCAGAGGAGGCCATCAAGAACGCCCTGAAGGATTACTTCGGCCGCAACAACATCCCCTACGACGAGAAGCAGTTCCCCAATTGCGCACATTGCGCCCACTGCGATTAATATGATCGTATCAACGAAAGGACGTTACGCGCTGCGGGTGATGGTATGCCTGGCCCAGCGGCAGCGGGAGGAATTCGTACCGCTGAAAGAGATCGCCGAATCGGAGAATATGTCCCAGAAATATCTGGAGTCCATTATGACGGTGCTGAGCAAGGCCGGCTTTGTGGATGCCGTACACGGCAAGGGCGGCGGCTACCGGCTCAATCGCAGCCCCGAGGGCTACACCATCGGCAGCATTTTGAAGCTGACCGAGGGCTCCTTAAACGCCGTCAGTTGCACCAGCCAAGGCCCTGCCGCCTGCTCCCGCACCGAATGCTGCCACACAAAACCGATGTGGGATCGCTTGGATCAGATGATCGACGAATTTTTCGAGGGTATTACCTTGGCAGATCTTTTGACACAAGCGACAAAAGAATAAATAAAAGGGGACGGCAATGCCGTCCCCTTAACCCTTCTCCCGGGGAGAAGGTGCCCCAGTTCGCAAACTGGGGCGGATGTGGAATGCGGGCAGAAATTTTCAAGCAAGCATAATCAAAAGGCTTGTGCCGAATCCAAGTGCACGCCGTTCCACACCCGTCTTTTTGCTCCGCAAAAATCCACCCTCTCCCCGGGAGAGGGGTTTCGGGCGACCGCAAGGGTCGCCCCTACAAATGATAACCGCCTGCGATGTCGCAGGCGGTTTTTCTGCATTTTTTCACTTGACACCCAAGGCTTTTTCTACTGCCTGCTGGTTTGCGGCGTAGTGCTGCTGGGCGGCTTCGATGCCCTCGCCAACCAGCGCCATCGTCCGGTCGTAGGAATCCTGCAGCTTCTTCAGCACATCGTCATCCACGCCGAACTGATTTTGCCAATCCTCGATCTGGTCATCCAGAGGCATCAGCTGATAGAGCTTATTCCAGTCCTCGTCATAGTGCATCCACACCCAGAAGGGCAGCACATCTGCCGTCTCCACGATCACCGTGCCGTCAGAATACTCGGCAAAGGTGATCTGCAGCATTGCACCGTCCTCGGTA
>JAFTUO010000082.1 GCA_017466215.1 Oscillospiraceae bacterium
AAGGTTTCGTTTGACAATGGATAGTTTTTCTTCTTTGCTCCGTACAGTGTATTTTCTTGCCATATTACCACCTCCAAATCTATAATAGCATAAAAAATAATGGCAGGCACTTTCGTGTCTACCATTATTTTATCACTTCACCAGTTGGCTCCCGTTTATAATTTGATTAGAAGCGGCAGACGAATTGCCATAGAATCGGGCGTAACAGCGCAGTCCATTGCAAGTATAGATACGCCGCTTTCTGAAGCTTTGCGCAGGGCAGCACCGAAGGCAGGGTCAGTATCATCGTTGGGGTGGAGATATTTCATATCCGCCATCTGTACAACGAACAAGACGAAAGCCCCGTAACCTGCCTGTACAGCGGCGGTCAGACCCTGCAGATGCTTCACGCCCCGTTGCGTCGGGGCATCGGGGAAGGCGCACACACCGTCATTTTCCAATGTTACACCCTTGACTTCCAGAAAACACCGCTTTCCGTCTTTGACAAAGGAAAAATCAAAGCGGGAATCGCCGTGGGTGTACTCCACCTTCAGATCCTCGATCTGACCAAGGCCGCCGGCCATCAGCCATTCCCGGGCGGCAATATTGGGCGCTTGGGAATCCATATTGATCAGCAAGCTGCCCTTCTGGACGCAGATCAGGTCGTATTTTGTCTTGCGGGCAGGATTGTCGGATTTCTGACACCACACCGTTGCGCCCGGGGTCAGCAATTCCCGGCATCTGCCGGTATTTTTGACGTGGCATATCTCTTCCTTGCCGTCAATTTCAATATGGGCAATGAAACGGTTAGGTCGGGCAAGGAATGTACCGCGGACCATATTTTCGTATTTCATATCGGGTGAGGACTCCTTTTTTCTTTAAGCATACCAGATATTTTGTGAAGTTCAAGAGGGAATTGAGGGTTGACTTTTCCTAAAACTGTGATATAATCATTTTCGTTCAAACGGAGGCTTAGCTCAGCTGGTTAGAGCGCATGCTTCACACGCATGAGGTCACAGGTTCGAGTCCCGTAGTCTCCACCAAAAAAAGACACCACCCATCGGGTGGTGTCTTTTTTGGTGGAGGGATAACGGAGGGACTCGAACCCATCCAAATGCAACGCGGATGGGCATTGAAAGATTTCAATATCTGTGCTATATTAAAATCAAACGAGCGGGGAGGGAAAAGCCGTGAATTATCAGGACATCAACGCAGAAACAATAGACCGCTGGATCGCGGAGGGCTGGGAATGGGGTCAGCCCATCACCCACGACGTATATTGCAAAGCCACCCAGGGGCAGTGGGATATGCTCCTGACACCGACGAAAGCCGTCCCTCACGAATGGTTTGGCCAGCTGAAAGGGAAGAAAATCCTTGGCCTTGCCAGCGGTGGCGGGCAGCAGATGCCGATCTTTGCCGCATTGGGTGCAGAGGTTACGGTTTTGGATTATTCGCTGAAGCAGCTGGAAAGTGAACGGATGGTGGCCGATCGTGAAGGCTATGATATTCGCATCATCCGGGCGGATATGACAAGGCCGCTGCCGTTTGCGGACGGGGAGTTTGATCTGATCTTCCACCCGGTGTCCAACTGCTATGTGCGGGAGGTTAAGCCGATTTTTAAGGAATGCTATCGCATTTTGAAGCCCGGTGGAATTTTGCTGGGCGGCTACGACAATATGGTCAATTATCTGGTAGATGAGGACGAAAAGACCATTGTCAACACAATGCCCTTTGATCCGCTGAAAAATCCCCAGCAGATGGCCCAGCTGGAAGCTGAAGACTGCGGCGTGCAGTTTTCCCATACCATCGGGGAACAGCTGGGAGGACAGCTGGAGGCGGGCTTCCGCCTGACCCATATTTACGGCGACACCAATGGCAGCGGTTATTTGCACGAGAAAAATATTGAGTGCTATTTTGCCGTCCGGGCAGTGAAAGAATGCTAAAAAGACACCACCCATTGGGTGGTGTCTTTTTTAGTTTTATTATTTCTTCTTAGGGGCTCTGATCTTGCTCAGTTTTTTGTTCAGATTCAGCAGGTCTTCCTTGGTGAACTTGGCATCCATCATGCCGCCGGCCATAGTGAGCAGGCGCAGAACGGTAAAGCCGCTCATCATAGACATCATCTCGGGGGTTACCTCAAAGCCCATGGGCTTTGCCTTTTCACCCTTTTTCTTGCCGCCCAGCATCTTGCCCATCAGCTTGGCAAAGAGCAGCTTGCCACGTAAGGTGGCGATCACATCGCTCATCTTGGAGTTGAGGGACAGGCGGCCGGGCTTTTCCTCAATGTCAAACCAGTTGAGGATCGCACCCTCTTCCTTCAGACGATAATCCTCGTTGAAGGTATCTACCTTGCGGATGACGCTCTCGTCCTTCAGATCGCCGGAGACGGCCACCAGCTTGGTCTCGCCGGCATTGGGAACATCAAAGTAGAAGAAGTGGTCAGCAGCTTCCTTGACACCCAGAGATTCGCCGTTGGCAAACAGCTCGACAGTGGGCTGGTTGGAGTACACGGTGATCTTGGTCACATCTTCAACACGGTCGATGTAACGCTTGCCGCACAGGTGGACGAAAGGCTCGTCAGACAGCCATGCCTTATAGGCATAGAAGGAGTCCTTCTTATACTTGCGGTCAAAGGTTACCAGGCCCTTGTGATTCTGGCCGTTTTCGCCACCCTCGGCACGGGCATCAGCACCAAAGTCAAACATATTCCACACGTGGGTCGCCCACATATACTTGCGGGAGTACAGCTGCTTGATCAGCTCTTCGTGGTAGTATGCCTGGTATTCTTCGGTATAGTCGCCCTGACGGGGATCGGAGGTGTGCCAATTCAGCGCTTCACAGCCGTACTCAGAGCAGCCGATGGGAATGTGGGGATGGGTGGCGTGGAACTTGTCAAACCAGGGACCGTTCATAGAGGTATCGCCGCCGTACCAGCCGAAGTAGTGGTTGTACGAGACAACATCGGGAATCTGCAGATAGGGATCGTCCATCTTGCACATAGACACCGCTGCAATGGTGGTCAGACGGGTCTTGTCCATCTCGTGGCACAGATCGTTCAGAATGCGGTGATTTTCCAGAAGATCTTCATCAGAGCCGCCGATGGAGATCTCGTTGGACAGACCCCAAACCACGATGGAGGGGTGATTGTAGTTCTGCACAACCAATTCCTTCATCTGAGAAATGGTGTTTTCGCGAGCGGTGGGCATATGCTTGGAAATGTAGGGGATTTCCGCCCAGATCACAAGACCGCGCTCATCACACAGATCGTAGAAATACTGGTCGTGCTGATAGTGGGCAAGACGAATGGTGGTGCAGCCTACCTCGCAGATCAGGTCAATATCCTCTTCGTGATGCTCGGGAAGCAGGGCATTGCCAACGCCCCAGCGGTCCTGGTGGCGGGAAACGCCCCGCAGGGGATACTCTTCGCCATTGAGGATGAAGCCGTTGTCCGGATCAATCTTAAAGGTGCGGCAGCCGAAACGGGTGCATACATTGTCGATGACCTGGCCGTTTTCCATCAGCTCTGCTTCGCAGCAGTACAGGTAAGGATCTTTGCGGCCGTGCCACAGGTGGACATTGTCAATGGTAAAGGAGACCTTGGTTTCTGCGGACTCCTGGGAGGCGATCGCATTTTCGTCCTTGTCGTAGATGGTGTACTTGACACTCTGGCCTTCCTTGGCGTTGGTAAGGAATACCTGAACTTCCACATCTGCATTGGCGCCTGCCACGGTGGGGGTAACTATGATGCCGGGGCCGCCGTAGTAGTCAAGGTCAAAGTGGGACTCGCTGACGCAGATCAGGTTTACGTCGCGGTAAATACCGCCGTAGAAGGTGAAGTCTGCCATCTGGGGATAGACGGTCTCATTGGCGCTGTTGTCCACTGCGATGGTCAGCAGGCTGCTTTCGCCCAGTGCCTCGGTTACATCAACTCTCCAGGTGGAGTAGCCGCCGTCGTGGTGGGCAAGGGCCTTGCCGTCCACATACACGTCTGCGGAGGAGTTGGCGCCACGGATCTCCAGGTAGTAGCGATCTGCGGCGGGCAGTTCGGACTTGTTGAGGGTCTTTGCATAGTAGGCAGTGCCGCGGTAGTAGTCGTTGCCACCGTCCTGGCCGTCAATGGCGTTCCAGGAATGGGGCAGGTCCACCACATCCCAGGTGGTGTCGATCGCGGAAGGAACAGCCGTCGCTTGCTTGCTGAAAGACCACTGGCTGTTTAACTTAATAATTTCTCTCATAAAAAGGACCTCCTTTGGAATTTCGGGAAAAGCGTTACTTTCAAATATCACCCTGCCGGAAAACCGACAGGGTGATACGGCTAAGAATGGATAGGTTTATTCAGCAACAGCCTCTGCATTGCGGCGCTCTGCCAGCTCAGCAGTCATTGTTGCCAGAGTCTTCTTGTCGATGTTGTAAATGACAGCGATGCCGATGAACTGCAGGACAGCACTGAACATATACAGACCGGCAACCAGCCAGCACATATTGTAAGCGGTAGAAGCGCTCTGCAGCATCGTGCCGTACTTCTCAACATAACCCAGTGCGCCCATAATCAGCAGAACAACAGAGGGACCAATGCCCTGAGCCAGCTTGCGGAAGAAGGAGTGCAGGGAGTAAACAGTGCCTTCCTCGCGAGTGCCGTACTTCCACTCGTTGTAGTCGATGGCGTCGCCCATCATAGCCCAGGAAACGCAGGTGTATACGCCCATACCCAGGCCGTAAATGACCAGGCTGATCATATATACGGGAAGTGCGTAAGCATAGGGAACGATGGGGAAGATCATCATGATCGCGCCGCCGATCAGAGAAATGACTGCGCCGAGAACAGAAGCTTCCTTCTTACCAAACTTGACAACGATCTTCTTGATGAAGGGCATAAACAGGAACATAGGCAGGAAGCCGACCATCTGCACGATACCGGACATAGAAGCCTTGCCGAAGTAAGTAGCAAACATAATGGTGGTTGCGGTGGAAGCAGCGTTCATACCCAGGAACATACCCATAGCAGCCAGCGTAACGCCAACAGCAGGACGGTTCTTCATAAACTTGCCGAAGGACTTGATGATACTGAGCTTTTCAGTCTGCTCGGTGGTCTTAACGGTGTTCTCATCCACACGGATGGTGATAAACTTCAGCATAATAATAAATGCGATGAAGCCCAGAACACCCATGATCAGGGCAGCCCAGAAAACTCTTTCGCCCAGCAGCTCCTGAACCTTTTTGCCGGTCAGGGGGTTGAAGATGGTTTCGCCGACCTCGTAAGCCTTGCCGGTGTTGGGGTTGGTGAAGAACAGCGCCTTGTCAACGCCTTCGGGCAGGACGATCTTCTGGAACAGGTTGTCGAAGAAGGTGTCGGTGCCATCAAAAATGACATCCTTCCAGATCAGCATAGGCAGGATCATATTGGGCAGCAGATTGCCGATCATAGAGCCGATGGAGCGCCAGGTGGACAGCTCAGCCTGCTCTGCCTTGTCGGTGGTGACCAGGGAAAGCATAGAGCCGTAAGGAACGTTTGCTACGGTGTAGAATGCGTCCCAGATGACATAGCCAACGATGAACAGGACGGCCTTGAGCCAAACATCAGCATTGGGGAAGGGCAGGAAAACTGCTGCACCGCCAACGAGCAGGCCGACAGCACCAACAAAGATGTAGGTTTTGAACTTGCCGTGCTTGTACTGTCTTCTGTCGCGGTCGATCATAGAGCCCAGCATAGGGTCGTTTACTGCGTCCCAGATCTGGACCAGCAGCAACAGAATCGAGAGCAGGCCGGTCTCCAGCATCATAAATACGAGCCAGAAGGTCTGCACTGTGTTCTTGAGCGAAAAGCTCATATTGCAGCCAAGATCGCCGGCCGCATATGCGATCTTGTCGCGGATACCAAACTTGCGATGGCCGTTGGCATCCAAGGTAACGGGTTTTTTCGCCATAATCTTTCCTCCTTGTGTTTGCAGGCACATACCTGCTCTATCGTATTACATTATAAAATATCAATCCTTCTTTTTCTAGGTACAAAATGTCCCTTTTGTGACACCCTATGGAAAAAATATTGTGTGCTTTTTTGGCGAAGTTTAACAACAAACCGTTGCGCAGACCGTTTCTTTGTGCTATACTATGACCAAAGAGACAGGAGGTGAGGGAAAATGTACAAGATCTGCCAGACAGAACAATCCTATAAGCGGCAGCGGGAGCTGGAGAAGGGCTTGCTGCAGATGATGCTCAGTAAAAACTACGAGGAGATCTCTATCAGCGATTTGTGCGAGTTTATGCAGATCCCCCGGAAATCTTTTTACCGCTATTTTTCCAGCAAGGACGGTGCATTGTATGCGCTGATCGACCACACGCTTGCGGATTTTTTCCAAATGCCTGTGCCCGATAAGAAATCCAGAGGCAGCGCAATAGGGGATTTGGACCTGTATTTTGCCTTTTGGTATGAAAACAAGACATTTTTAGACGCACTCCAGGACAGCTCTCTCAGCGGTATTCTTGTGGAGCGGGCTACGAATTTCTCCCTGAAAGAAGGACTGCTGCCCCGAAAATTCAAGGGCTTCCGCCCGGAAATTCAGAGCCTTGTCATGGCCTTTTCCATATGCGGTCTTATGTCTATGGTTCTGCAGTGGCATCGGCAGGGATTTCAGATTTCTCCCGCCGATATGACTAACCTTGCCATCAATATGCTTACCACGCCGCTGCTCAATCCGTAAATAACCCCGGTTTTTGTGTAACCTGCGCAAAAACCGGGTCTTATATTTTATACCGCCGTGTCACATTTGGGGCATTTTGTGCCTTGCAAAAGTGTGCTGTCTGGGGATATAATGTAAATATAATGCGAGAATAGGGGGTATTTTATGAAGCCTTTTCTCTGTGAAGATTTTTTGCTGAAAACGGAAACCGCAAAGCAGCTGTATCATAATGTGGCGGCGAAGCTGCCGATTATCGACTACCACTGCCACGTGAGCCCCAGAGAGATCTTTGAGGATCGGCACTTTGCCAACATCACCCAGGTTTGGCTGGGCGGCGACCACTATAAGTGGCGGCTTATGCGCGGCAATGGCATCGAGGAGTATTACATTACCGGCGATGCACCCGACAGGGAGAAATTCCAGAAGTTTGCGGAAACACTCCCCAAGGCCATTGGCAATCCTCTGTATCATTGGTGTCATTTGGAGCTGAAAAACTATTTCGGTTACAACGGCATCTTAAACGGCGAAACTGCCCAGCAGGTTTGGGAATTGGCAGAGCGGATACTGGCACAGCCGGATATGGGCGTTCGTGGCTTGATCGAAAAGAGCAATGTGGCGATGATCGGCACTACAGACGATCCGGTGGACGATCTGCACTGGCACAAAAAGCTGGCGGAAGATCCTGATTTTCATACGGTGGTGGCGCCTTCCTTCCGCCCGGATAAAGCGCTTAATTTGGACAAGCCCGGCTGGCGGGAATATATCGCCAAGCTGGCTGAGATTTCCGATGTGCAGATTACCGGTTTGGACACTCTGAAAGCAGCGCTGGGCAACCGGATCGCATACTTTGCGCAAAACGGCTGCCGCGCCAGCGATCACGGCTTGGATTATATGGCCTTCCGGGAAGCAACGGATGAGGAACTGGATGCCATCATCAAGCGCGGTCTTGCAGGGGAGAGTACCTCTGTGGAGGATGCGGAAAAGCTGCGCACGGCGCTGCTTGTGTTCTGCGCCGGGGAGTACATAAAACACGGCATCGCAATGCAGATACACTATAACTGCCTGCGTAACCCCAACTCCAAAATGCTGCAGACCTTAGGTCCCGATACCGGCTTTGACTGCATCGGATCGAACAATGGCGGCGCTGCTCTGGCAAAGCTTTTGGACACATTGTACCGGCAGGACATTTTGCCCCGCACCATTCTGTATAGCTTAGATGCCGGTGACAATGCGTTTTTGGATACGCTGATGGGCGCGTTCCAGGGTCCGGAGATCCCCGGCAAGATCCAGCACGGCAGTGCCTGGTGGTTCAACGACAACAAAACCGGTATGCAGGAGCAGCTGACAAGCCTGGGCAATCTGGGGGTTTTGGGCAACTTCATCGGTATGCTTACCGACTCCCGGAGCTTCCTTTCCTACACCCGCCACGAATATTTCCGCAGAATACTGTGTGATCTGATCGGTACGTGGGTGGAAAACGGCGAGTATCCCAACGATGACAGCCAGCTGCAGGAGATCGTTTCCGGTATTTGTTATTACAACGCAAAACGCTACTTTAATATTTAGGAGGAACTTGTATGCCAATGCAAATGGGTTTCCGCTGGTACGGCGAAGGCAACGACAAAATTAAACTCTCTGATATTAAGCAGATCCCCGGTGTTACCAGCATCGTGTGGGCACTGCACCACAAAATGCCCGGTGAGATCTGGGAGGAAGCTGAAATTGCCGAAGTTATGGATCAGCTCCACGCTTACGGCTTTAACGGTGATGTTGTGGAGTCTGTGAATGTCCACGACGACATCAAGATCGGCAAGCCCACCCGGGATGCACTGATCGAGAACTATAAGCAGTGCATCCGCAATCTGTCCAAATTCGGTGTTAAGGTCATCTGCTATAACTTTATGCCGATTTTCGACTGGACCCGCAGCAATCTGTTCCACGAGATCGGCGACGGCTCTACTGCGCTGTTCTACGAAAAGGGTATGATCCAGGATGACTACAACGCAATGGCAAAGTACATTCTGGACTTTACCGAAAAGTACAATATGTCTTTCCCCGGCTGGGAGCCGGAACGAATGGCAAAGCTGGATCAGCTTTTCAAGGATTACGCGGATGTTGACCACGAGAAACTGTGGGCCAACCTCAAATACTTCCTGGAAGCAATTATGCCCACCTGCCAGGAGTGCGACGTGAAGATGGCCATCCATATGGACGATCCCCCCTGGGATATTTTCGGTCTGCCCCGCCTGCTGATCAATGAGCAGAATATTGACCGCTTCCTGAAGATGGTGGATCATCCTTACAACTGTCTGACGCTGTGCTCCGGCTCTCTCAATGCCGATCCCAGCAATGATGTTGCGGCAATCGTCCGCAAGCACTGCGACCGGATCGCATTTGCGCATATCCGCAATGTCAAGCATTTTGACAACGGCGATTTCTCCGAAGCATCCCACCGGGATTGCGACGGTGATACCGGCATTCTGGAGATTTTGAAGGCATACCACGAGTGCGGTTTTGAAGGATATATCCGCCCCGACCACGGCCGTCATCTGTGGGATGAGGGCCCCGGCAATGTCCGCCCCGGCTATGGACTGTACGACAGAGCGCTGGGCATTATGTATATGCTGGGCGCTTGGGATCTGCTGGATAAGCAGGCCGGCAAGAAAACAACTGTGTAATTATTGGAGGTAATGACTATGCTGAATCTTCCCCTGAATATTGATTTTAAGGAAAAAGTTGTGGTAGTAACCGGTGCAGGCGGCCTGATCTGCGGTGCTATGGCCCGTGCCTTTGCCCAGTCCGGCGCAAAGGTGGCGGCTCTGGACCTGAATGAAGAAGCAGTGAATAAACTGGCTGAGGAGCTTCGTGCCGAGGGCTTCATCTGCAACGGCTACAAGGCAAACGTGCTGGATCCCGATGCGCTGGAGCAGGTCCATCAGGCAGTCCTGAAGGATCTGGGTCCTTGCGATATCCTGGTCAACGGCGCAGGCGGCAACAATCCCCGTGCCACCACCGACAACGAGTATCAGCACGAGGCTAAGGAGGGCGGCAAGTCCTTCTTTGATTTGGATGCTTCCGGCGTGGACTTTGTGTTCAAGCTGAATTTCCAGGGCACACTTCTGCCCACCCAAGCCTTTGCAAAGGATATGGTGGCCAAGCAAAAGGGCTGCATTCTGAACATCTCTTCTATGAATGCATACACCCCCTTGACCAAGATCCCTGCTTACTCCGCTGCCAAGGCCGGTATTTCCAACTTCACACAGTGGCTGGCGACCCACTTTGCCGGCACCGGCATTCGCTGCAATGCCATCGCCCCCGGCTTCCTGGTGTCTGCCCAGAATAAGGCGCTGCTGTTTAATGAGGACGGCACACCCACGGCCCGCAGCGCCAAGATCCTGAACGGCACACCTACCGGCCGTTTTGTGGACGCAGATGAGCTGTTGGGCGCAACGCTGTTTTTGTGCGATGACCGGTCTGCGTCCGCCATTACCGGCGTAGTCCTGCCCATCGACTGCGGCTTTGCCGCTTATTCTGGCGTATAAGGGGAGGGCAATATGACTGTTCTGGAAAGATTGGCAAACTCCATCGTTGTGCCGGTTGTTGTCCTTGAAAAGGCGGAAGATGCCATTCCCACCGCTCAGGCAATGCTCGCTGGCGGCGTGGATACTATGGAGATCACGTTCCGTACTGCCTGTGCCCCTGAGGCCATCAAGGCAGTTGCTGACAACTGCCCCGATGTACTGGTTGGCGCCGGTACGATCATCAATGTGGAGCAGGCAAAGCTGGCAGTTTCTATGGGCGCGAAGTTTATCGTATCTCCCGGCTTCAGCGATGAAGTGGTCGGCTGGTGCGTAGAAAACGGCATTCCCGTTGCTCCGGGTTGTGTAACGCCCACGGAGATCATGGCAGCGCTGAAGCACGGCCTGACTATGGTCAAGTTCTTCCCCGCAAATGTATACGGCGGCCTGAATGCGATGAAGAATCTGGCAGCACCTTTCGTGGGCCTGAAATTCCTGCCCACCGGCGGCGTGAATACTACCAACATCAAAGAATATGTGGACGCACCCTTTGTCCACGCCGTAGGCGGCAGCTGGGTCTGCCCCAAGGCAGAGATCTCTGCCGGCAACTGGGATAAAATCACACAACTGTGCCTGGAAGCAAGACGGGCTGCAAAAGGAGAATAATAATGGCTAAGATTGTTACTTTCGGCGAACTGATGCTGCGTCTGCAGCCTTATAACTACGAGCGCTTTGTTCAGTGCGACCACGTGGAGTTTACCTTTGGCGGCGGCGAAGCCAATGTGGCGGTTTCTCTTGCCAACTACGGTATGGATGCCGCGTATGTTACCAAGCTTCCCACCCATTCCATCGGCCAGGCTGCTGTGAACTCTCTGCGCCGCTATGGTGTGGATACCTCTATGATCGTCCGTGGCGGCGAAAGAGTAGGCATCTACTTCAATGAGAAGGGCGCTTCCCAGCGTGGCTCTGTGTGCATCTATGACCGCGCCCACTCTGCGATCCAAATGGCGGATCCTGCAGAGTTTGATTGGGATACCATTTTTGAGGGCGCTGAGTGGTTCCATTTTACAGGCATCACCCCTGCACTGGGTGCGAATATGGTGGAAGCCTGCCGCCAGGCCTGCATTGCTGCAAAGAAGCGCGGCGTGAAGATCTCCTGCGACCTGAACTACCGTGGCAAGCTGTGGACCCGCGACCAGGCAAGAGCCGCTATGACCGAGCTGTGTCAGTATGTGGATGTGTGCATCTCCAATGAGGAGGATGCCAAGGATGTCTTCGGTATCGAGGCAGAGGCTACCGATATCTATGGCGGCAATCTGAACCACGAGGGCTATAAGTCCGTTGCCAAGCAGCTGGCTGACAAGTTCCAATTTGAAATGGTGGCAATTACCCTGCGCGAGAGCCGCTCTGCTTTTGATAACGGCTGGAGCGCTATGCTCTACAACGTGGCAGAGGACGAGTACTGCTTCTCCAAGAAGTATGACCTGCACATTATTGACCGCGTTGGCGGCGGCGACTCCTTCGGCGGCGGCCTGATCTACGCTTTGCTTTCCGGCAAGGACACCCAGGCAGCTGTGGAGTTTGCTGTAGCAGCCTCTGCGCTGAAACACTCTATCGAGGGCGACTACAATATGGTCAGCGTTGCGGAAGTGGAAAAGCTGGCCGGCGGCGACGGCTCCGGCCGTATCCAAAGATAAGGTTTTCCTATGAAAAGCCAGCCCGGTGGGCTGGCTTTTTGTATGTTAGCAGTAAAATTGCAAAAAATAGTGGAAATTATGGAAACAGTGCGCTATAATATCCCTTAAGTAAAAATGTATTCTGGCTCAAATAACGGATAGGAAAGGATACAATGCGATGAAAATTGCAATTATCGGTCTTGGTACCATCGGCAGAACAATACTGAAGCATCTGTCCGGCGAGGGACACACCATCACCATCATTGATGAGGACAAGATGAAGATCGAAAAACTCATCGAAAGATATGATGTGTTCGGCGTTGTGGGCAACGGTGCTTGCCTGGATATTCAGAAAGAGGCAAATGTGGAGGATGCGGATCTGGCGATCGCCTTGACGGACAGCGATGAGCTGAACGTGTTTGCCTGCCTCGTGGCGAAGAAGCTGGGCGTGCAGAACACCATTGCCCGTGTGCGCAATCCCGATTACCGCAAGCAGATCACCCAGATGAAGGACGATTTGGGCATTGCGATGATCGTAAATCCCGAGCTGGAGATGGCGGATGAAATATTCAATATCATCAACCTGCGCAGCGTAGTGCGCATCGAGCATTTTGCCAAGGGCAGAGTGCTGCTGGCGGAGATCGTGGCAGAGAAGGGCAGCCCTCTGATCGGTGAGACGCTGATCAGCCTGGGCAAAAAGCTGAATACAAGAGTGCTGATCTGCGCTGTGCAGCGCGGAGATCAGGTGATCATTCCCTCCGGCCGTTTCCAGATCGAAGAAGGGGACAAGATCCACTTCACCTCCGATGCCAGAATGCTGGGCGATTTCCTGGCAGAAGTGAAGCTGGTCAAATCGGCATTCAAGAATATTATGATTGTCGGTGGCGGCAGAACGGCATATTATCTGGCAGATTTTCTCTCCCAGAAGAAGTACAATGTCAAGCTGCTGGAAAGTGACGGAGCCCGCTGCGAAGAGCTGGCGGAGCTTTTGCCCCGGGTCACCGTGGTGTGCGGCAACGGCACCCAGCACGATGTGCTGCTGGAAGAGGGTATCGAGGCGATGGACGCCTTTGTGGCTCTGACCGATATCGACGAAGAAAATATGATCGTTTCTATGTTCGCCAACAAGAAAAAGGTGAAGAAGACCATCACTCAGATCAAAAGTGATGACCTTTTCGGTATGCTGGACGAGCTGGGAATCAACAACAATGTATCCTCCAAGCAGATCGTTGCGGGACGCATCATCAGCTACATCCGCGCCCTTGCCAATACGGTGGGCAGTAATGTGCTGACGATGTATCAGTTGGTTAACGACCAGGTCGAGGCACTGGAGTTTGCAGCAAAGCGGGAAAACCGCTTTTATAACAAGCCTCTTCGTGAGCTGCAGCTGAAGAAGAATTGCCTGGTGGCCTGCATTATCCGTCAGAATGAGATCATCATCCCCGACGGCAATGCCGAGATCAAGCTGGGCGACAATGTTGTGGTGGTCACTACCCATAAGAACTTTGATGATTTGAACGATGTGTTCGAATAAGGGGAATTATGAACTATAAGAAGATAGGAAAGATCCTGGGCAAGATTATGGTGCTGGAGGCTGTGCTGATGCTGGCGCCTCTTGCGGTCAGCTTTGTTTACCGGGAATCTTTGTCCCATAAACTGGCATTTGCCATTCCCATCGCCGTTCTGGCTGCGGGAGGAATGCTGCTGCAGCTGCTGAAGCCGAAGCGCAATGCCCTGTATCAGAAAGAGGGCTTTGCCCTGACAGCGTTGGTATGGGTGGTTATGGCGCTGTTTGGTGCGATTCCTTTTGTAATTAACCGGGATATCCCCAATTATGTAGACGCCTGCTTTGAGATAATGTCCGGTTTTACCACCACCGGTGCCAGCATCGTAACAGATATCACCGCAATGTCCCGTTCTACGCTGTTTTGGAGAAGCTTCTCCCATTGGATCGGCGGTATGGGCATCCTGGTATTTGTGCTGATCTTCATTCCGGAGAGCAACGACGGCTCTTCGATGCACCTTCTGCGGGCAGAAAGCCCCGGCCCTCAGGTGGGCAAGATCGTTTCGAAGATGAAGGTTACTACCAGAATCCTGTACCTGATCTATTTAGGTATGACTGTTTTGGAAGTCATTGTCCTGATGCTGGATAAGCCTATCGCCGGCTATGAGAACGAGCAGTTCTTCTTCAGCCTGCTGGCTACATTCGGCTGCGCAGGTACGGGCGGCTTTGGTTTTATCCCGGGCAGTATGGAGCTGTTCCACCCCTTCTCTCAGTACGTGATGGCCACATTCCTGATTTTCTTTGGCGTCAATTTCAGTTTGTACTATCTGATTTTGATCGGCAAGATCAAGGATGTGATGCGCAGCGAAGAATTCCGCAGCTATTCTCTGATCGTCGCGTGCGCCATAGGCTTTGTATTTCTGAGTCTGATGGCCCGGTTTGAATCCTTCCCACAGACATATACCACAGAGGAAGCGTTCCGCCATTCCTATTTTCAGGTGGCTTCGCTGATCACAACAACGGGCTATACGACTCAGGATTACGATGTTTGGCCAATGCTGGCAAAGACAGTTCTTGTGTTACTGATGTTTACCGGCGCAATGGCCGGTTCTACTGCCGGTGGCATTAAGGTGTCCCGTATTGTTATTGCAATGAAGGGCGCATTCATTAATGTCCGTAAACTGATCAATCCCCGCTATGTACCGAAGGCAAAGTTTGAGGGGAAGACCTTGGAGCAGAAGACCATCAACGACGTTTTCGGCTTCATAACGCTGTATTTTTTCCTGCTGCTGGCGGCAGTATTCATTCTGTCGTTTGATCCTGCCAATGGACAGGTTGTCAGCATTGCATCGGATGAGGGAATCCATACGGTTACACACGGCTTCTTCAGCAATTTCTCTGCGGTCCTGGCGTGCATTTCCAATATTGGCCCGGCGTTTGAGGCCGTTGGCCCCTATGCGAGCTATGCAGATTACAGCGTAGTTTCCAAAATCACGCTATCATTGATGATGCTGATCGGCAGACTGGAGATATTCCCGGTGCTGATTCTGTTCAGCAGAAGAACCTGGAAGCGGATCTGAGTAAAGAGGGTAAACTTATGAAAATTCGCAATACAATTAAAGAGTTTGCCATCATTACCTTTGGCACGATCATCATAGCCGCGGGCGTCTATTTCTTTATGCTGCCCAGTCAGGTTTCTGTGGGAAGCGGCGCAGCGCTGGCAATGGTGCTGAGCAATTTTATCCCGCTTTCTGTTTCTGCCATCACGCTGATTATGAACGTGGGCCTGCTGATCCTTGGATTTATTCTGATCGGCCCGGAGTTCGGTGCGAAAACGATTTACTGCTCCGTGCTGATGCCGCTGACGATGGGCGTTTTTGAGGTGATCTTCCCCAATTTCCAGTCCATTACCCAAGACCCGATGCTGGATGTTGTCTGCAATATCCTGCTGGTCGGCATCGGCCTGTCCATTCTGTTCCCGCGCAATGCTTCCTCCGGCGGTCTGGACATCGTGGCGAAGATTATGAATAAGTACCTGAAGATGGATCTGGGCAAGGCAATGGCCTATTCCGGTATGGCTGTGGCGCTGTCATCTGCGCTGTGTTATGACAGCAAGACGGTGGTCCTCAGCGTGCTTGGCACATACTTTGGCGGTATGATCCTGGACCATTTCATTTTCGGTGTTAATATCAAACGCCGTGTCTGCGTGATCTCCAAGGAGCTGGATACCATCGTGGATTTTGTTCTGCACGAGCTGCACAGTGGTGCGACGCTGGGTGAAATCATCGGTGCGTATGACAAAACGCCAAATATGGAGATGGTTACCATCGTGGACAAGCACGAGTACAGAAAATTGATGGACTTTATCCACAAGGTCGATCCCAAGGCCTTTGTAACTGTCTATTCCGTCAGCGATATGCGCTATCAACCGAAAGTAAAAAAGCAGCAGCCTTAAGGCTGCTGCTTTTCTATTTGCATAGTCCAAAATTTTGTATCTTCTTCCGTAATGGGGCGCAGGACGCGGCAGGGATTGCCAACAGCCACCACATTTGCGGGGATGTCCTTGGTTACTACGCTGCCGGCACCGATGACCGTATTATCGCCGATGGTAACGCCGGGGCAGATCACGGCGCTGCCGCCGATCCAGACATTGTTTCCAATGGTGATGTCATAGGGGACGATGTAACCCTCCGCTTTCAGCGTAGGATCAATGGGGTGTCCCACGGCGTACAGACCGACTTTCGGGCCAATAAGCACATTGTCGCCGATGGTGATCTTGCCGCAATCCAGGAATACGCAATCGAAATTGCAGTCAAAATTCTTGCCCACGGTGGTGTTGCAGCCGTAGTCGCAGTAAAAGGGAGGTTGGATGTACGCACCTTCCCCGGCGGAGGCAAACAGCTCTTGTACCAGCTCCATCCGGCGCTTGCGCTCTGTGCCGGCGGTGTTGTTTAATTCCTTTTCAATGCGCAGCGCGTTGTAATGATAGGACCAAAGCTCATCATCCATCCGGTAAGGGAGGCCGCTTTGCTGTAATTCTCGTTGTGTCATACTAACACCTCATTTTAAGAATTGCCACGCAGTTTCCTGCGTGGCAATTTTAGATAAATTAGAATGCCAGGACCTTGATGTCCATCAGCTCGCCGAAGGCAATGATCTGCTCGTACAGATCCTCGCCGTAACCCAGGCAAGCGTACTCATTGTTCCAGTTGGCAACCACCTTGTCCACATCGCCGTTGACCTGAACGAAAGCGTGGGGCCAGAAGGGGATACCGCACTCGTGGAGACGCTCGTCCAGCTTAGCGGGATCGGGCTGTACCACTTCGCAGCGGACAACTGCGATCTGGAACTCACCGTTTACACGGCTGACACGGGCCAGAACGCCCTTGCCGCTCTTGCAGACCAGCTTGATGGAGATGCCGCCGGCCTCACCCTCAGTGGGGATGCCGTGGGTTGCCAGGCTGACGCCGTCTTCGTTGGCCAGGCTGGGGGGAACAGCACCGTCGCCGATGATCTTGATCTCATTGGTGGCGCGGTCAATGTGCTGGAAGTCGCCGTAGTAGATGGGATCCTTGCTCAGGCCCATAATGATGATGGAGCTGAGGCAGGTGTTGAAGTCGGACAATGTAGAGGTGGGCACGCCGTTGTCCAGCATCATGCTCTGTGCAAAGCAGGTAGCGGTGTAGTAGTCGCCCATACCGGGGAAGGACTGGATGGTGTAGTAGTCGTAGCCGTCCTTTTCCTTCAGGGTCTTCAGAGCCAGATACATACGGACGGAGCGCATATTGTCCTCAGTACGCTCGATGGGGGTCTTGAAATTGGCGTCGATCCAGTCGCAAACTGCATCCACATCTGCCTGAGGAACAGCCTTGGCGGTCTGCAGCAGCTCGTGGGTGTCGCGGGAGTCGATGTCGATGCCGAAGGTCTTCATCCACTGAGAAGGATCAGCCACACCGCAGGTCTGGCCCATACCGCGGCCGCCGTAGGCACGCAGGGTGGTCAGCTCCATGCTCTTCTTCAGAGCGGAAGCCTTGCAGTAGTTGGCGACCTTGCTGACAATGGCGTCGTCAGCGGAGCTGCCGTATACGAATCTGTGCTTGATGCCCACTTCGTTCAGCGCAGCGCTCAAGACCAGACCGCCAACGGGACGCCAGCCCTGAGAGCCGTCGTGGGTCCAGATGACGATGCCCTTGCCGCTCTTTGCGAACTCGCGGATAGCGCCGATCATATGTGCAGCCCAAACCCAAGTGCCGGAGAACAGGACCAGGGTGTCGATGCTGTCGTCGCTGGCCAGGGGCAGGATGACCTTCTTGGCCTCTTCCTTGGTGGCGATGATCAGGGGCTCAACAGCCAGCTCGATATCCTTGCCCAGCAGGGCTTTCTTGGAGCTTTCGATGACCTTCTCGTCGATAAACAGATTGCCGTCCGGGTCCAGCAGGCCGTCCTTGTGGACACCGTAGACTACAAATGCGGCTTTAGATTTAACCATAGTATGATCCTCCTTAATAATTTGATCTGATTTTATCATACAGGCGCGATCACGCTGCGAATAGAGAAATTTGTTTGAAATATTGGAATTTCGTACAACTTTGATATTTTTTCAAAATGTGAACTTTGACGAGAGAGCCAGGAACTTCATAACACGAAATTCAACAAAACGAACAAAGAAAGGCAAAAAACTTGCCGATTTTCCTTGCAACACAGGGCATTGATGTGCTATCATAAACGCGGTGATGAATATGCTGAATCTAAACACCTATAATTTGAGTAAGGTTCTGCGGGATTACTATACCGTAACCCACATCCGCTCTGTTATTTTCGACGAAAATTTACAGGAGCTGATCGCGTATCCTCCGCAGAAGGAGGTATTTTGCAACAGGATCTGCGCCGATCCGGTGCTGTCGCAAAAGTGCGACGCCTGCGACCGCAAGCTGTGCGAGCGCTGCAAGAAAGAAAAGACTGCGGTCAGCGCCCGCTGCCATATGGGCCTGATCGACGCGGTCGTGCCGATCTATGACCATAGCGGCGTCATCGGCTATATTATGTTCGGCCAGGTGCTGCCGGCGGAAAACCAAGCCCAGACCCGCAATAAGATCAAGCAGCAGCTGTCGGAGGAGGATTTCCCGGGAATCGGGAAGATCATCGACACGATCCAGGTGAAAACCGAGCGGGAAATGGAGGCTTCGGCTACGCTCCTGCAGGCGGCGGCCACCTATTTTCTGTCTAACAACTGGGTGATCCCCGCCCGTGCGGAGTTCATCCGGGACTTAGATGGTTACATTGATTCCCACATTGCCGATCCCATTACCGTGGACGATATTTGCACGGCATTTCATATGCGCCGCACGAGGCTCTATAACGCGGTACGGGAATATCTTAACTGCGGCATCGCCCAGTATATCAAAAAGCGGCGCATCCAGCATGCCTGCAAGCTGCTGACGCAGTCGGATATGAGCATTGCGGAGATCGCCTACAGCGTGGGTTATATGGACTACTGCTATTTCTCCCAGATATTCAAGGAAGAAACCGGGACATCTGCCAGCAATTACCGTCTGCACGCGCCGAAAAAGCAGGGGCAAAAATAGACATTCATTCGCCAAATGGACGAATGCCATATATCGCAAACAAATTCCCATAGCATTCTTGTGTAGATAAAGTATTCTAAAATAAAGGGGTGATCTCGTGGTTAGTTTAGGTATTGATATCGGCGGTACGGGCTGCAAATGTGTTGCGTTCCACGAAAACGGCACACAGTTGGCGGTTGCCTATCGGGAATACCCGCTGTCGGCAGGTCAAGCCAATCTGCCGCCGGATATGATGACGGACTGCGTATTCCAGGTGATAGGGGAGTGCGTGAAGCAGCTTCCTGACCGCAATGAGGTGGTCGCCATTACCGTTTCTTCGTTTGGTGAATCCTTCGTCGCTGTGGACAAGGATGGCAAGGCGCTGACGGATATTTTGCTGTACTTTGGCAATACCGACAGCGAAGAGTTTGCCCGCCTGGTGCGCAGCGTCGGCGAAGAAAAGTTTATGCGCATTGCGCGGATCCTGCCGGATGCATCCTATTCGCTTTCCAAGATGCTCTATACCCGGAAAGTGGCCGACCGGCCGGTTTGGAAGTATCTGTTCATCGCAGGCTACATCACCTATCGGCTGACGGGAAGGGCTTGCACAGATGTGTCGCTGGCCTGCCGCAGCCTGCTGTATGATGTGGAAAACCGCTGCTGGTCTGAGGAGCTGCTGCAGCAATGCGGTATTGATGCGGATACACTTCCGGAGGTGCTGCCCACCGGCGGCAAGGTTGGAACGATTCTTCCGCAGCTGGCCGAAAAGCTGGGACTACCTGAGAACGTGCAGATCGTCATCGGCGCTCACGATCAGATCATAAATGCCCTGGGTGCAGGCGTGCAGAATATTGGCGATGCGGTTGATACCTCCGGCACTTGCGAGTGCCTGACGCCGCTGTTTGGGAAGATTCCCGAAAACTTGGATTTCCAAAAGAATAACTTTGCCTGCGTACCATATCTGGACAGCGACGGCTATGTTACCTATGCCTATAATATCTCCGCCGGCTCTGTGGTGCGGTGGTATCGGGATGCGCTGGCTGCCCATCTGGGCGATGAAGCCGCCCAGCAGGGAAAGAGCATCTACGACCTGCTGAACGAGCAGTGCCCCGACGCGCCCACATCACTGATGATCCTGCCCTTCCTGCAGGGAATGGGCGGCACGCCGGATGTGGATGCCAATGCCAGAGGCTTGATCGCAGGCCTGACGACCCAGACCAGACTTCCGGATATTTACCGGGCAATTTTAGAGGGCATTACCTTCGAAATGCGGTATAATCAGGAGAAATTAGGCGAAAACGGCGTTCATTTTACCCGGCTTTATGCCTGCGGTGGCGGCGCGAAATCGCCGGCCTGGCTGCAGATCAAGGCGGACATCCTGGGCTGCCAGATCATCCCGGTGAAGCGGGATGAGACCGGCGCGATGGGTAGTGCCATTCTGGGCCTGGCTGCCGTTACAGGGGAAGATCCCTTTGCCATCGCCAAAAACTTCTGGCAGTACGGCGAAGCGATTCGCCCCGGCGCAAATCAAACCATTTACAATGAACGTTATGAAATTTATAAGGCACTGCGCAGCCTGTACCTGCAAAATGCCGTTATGCGATGAAAGGAGCACACTATGCCAATCATTACCGGACGCAAAAATGTCCTTGCAGTTTATGAGGATGCTGCCAAGAAGGGCTGGGTCATCCCCTGCATCTGCAGCGAAAACCTGACCACCACCGAGGCCATCCTGATGGCTGCATCAGAATTCGCCGCGGAAAAAGGATACGACCGTATTCCCATCACTCTGGCCATCACCAATCAGTACGATCACCGCAGCCAGTCTGTGTTCTACACCCATACCCGTTACTGGGCTGTTGGATTGGCACTCTTCCGTGCCAGCATTGAGATTCTGGCAGAGGTGTTCCCCAATGTAGATATCCTGATCCACCTGGATCACGCCCAGCATGATACCGATGCAGATTTGCTGGACAGCGACCTGAGTATGTTCTCTTCCGTGATGTATGATGCCTCCACCTTGCCGATGGAGGAGAATATCCGTAAGACCAAGGCATATGTGGAGCGCAAGGGCGATGAGCTGCTGATCGAGGGCGCTTGCGACGAGATCGTGGATGCCACTGGTGAAGCCCGCTGCGAGATCACCGATGCGGACAAGTGCGAGCGCTATATGCGCGAAACCGGCGTTGACATCGTGGTAGCCAACCTGGGTACTGAGCACCGTGCGTCCGGCCAGGATCTGCATTATTACTATGATGCCGCCCGTGCCATCAAGGCCAAGATCGGCCCCCGCATCTGCCTGCACGGCACATCCTCCGTTTCCAATGACCAGATCGCCAAGCTGTTTGACGACGGCATCTGCAAGGTCAATATCTGGACGGCTCTGGAGCGGGATTCCGCCCCGGCACTGACCGAGTGGACCGTCAAGAACGTCGCCAAGTGCGGCGGCGCGAAGCTGGAGCAGAAGCTGATCGATGAAGGCTACCTGACCGCGTCCTCCAAGACCGGCGACAAGACAGATCTGCAGCATTTCACTACCGCTGCCCGCCAGGAGATCGTCTTCGGTGAAATGAAGAAGATCGTCCGTGGCTACCTGGATCTGTGGTATAAGTAAAATATTGAATGCCGCCAGTCACCTGGCGGCATTTTTATTTTCCAGTGCCCATTTCAAGGGGTTGTTTTCAATGTATTCCCAAATTTCGTCATAATCACGCTGATTGCGGATAATGTGGTCGTAATAGGAGCGTTGGAACAATTTTTCTTCGGCAGTATTAATTTTTAGGTGGTATTCTTTTGTAACCTGATATTTGTACCAACCGATGACAGTTCCTATTGTAGGGGACGGGTCTCCCGTCCCGCCATCAAGGCGAAGCAAAATGTGAATATGATCTGGCATAATGATATACCGATCAATAGATACAGAGGGATATTTCTTTGGGATTTGCAGGACATACTTTTCTGCGATTATACCGGTAGGTTTCGGGACGGGAAACCCGTCCCCTACGATATAGCTTAAGATTCTGCGGCGCTCTTGGGTGCATATGGTGACGAAATACGCGCCGTTTTGGCTGTAATCATAATCTTGCAGGCGATTTGGCTTTCTTTCCGGGCGTTCCATAGAACACCTCCCGCGGTTGTTTTATAAGGGGACGGGTCTTCCGCCCCGATTCGATTATAGCATACCAAAAGTGAAGAAAAAAGGAAAATATTTGAAACCCCTTGTATTTTGTAAAATAACGTGCTACAATGATTATGCCAAACGAATCTGAATAACGCATATTGGGCATGCCCTTTTTATTTTTATGGGGGTAGTATACCCATTGCCATTTCTATCCAAAATGAATTTGCTAAAAATGCGACTCTACTTGGATGGAATGGCAATGCCTTTGCGTTTAAGATTTGTTTGGCGACAATCGGAGTTGCGTTTTTGAGTGCGGTGACTTCGGTTGCCGCACTTTTTTATTTTAAGGGGGCTGTAGAAAGCAAAATCGCAAATCAACAAAATTACATTAATAAAGAGAGGTAACAATTATGAAAAAAGTATTGGCAATTATTTTGGCGACAGTGGTATGTTTTGGCATTTGTGCTTGTACCGACAAACAGGCAGAAAAAGACAAGGAGGCCGAATTGCAGAAAAGAAGAGAAGAACTTGCTGCTTCTCAGGAACTTGCCGAGTCTTTGGGAGATCTGTCGGACTTGCTCGATCAGTATAAGAACTCGAAATAATAAGGAAGTATGGCAATGTTTAAGTTCATATTTGCTTTTATGGTCGTTTTTACGCCAGTATACGGACTGTATTATTATCTTAAGGAAAGGGACTATAAAGAATATATTTTTAACATTGTCTTTGCACTATTGTGTGGTGTTTGGGGATTTCTCCTCATGGCAAACGGGATTGTAGGAAAGGTACTTGGTGCAGTGATGTTTGCATGTTTGGGCTGGTTTATTTCCTTTATCTTTAGTAAATTGACTGGTCTGATTCCCAAACGCGCAATTATGATAATACTCAGAATAATTCCTTGCCTTGCAATGGTATATATTATGTTCATTACAGGTTATGTTCCTGAGCCGGAAGAGAACTTCGATCTACCAGCTGGATCGTCCTATTCTTGTGCATATTGCGGAGAAAAAGCATCTAAAGAATATGGGGGAGACTTTTTGTGTTATGAGCATTACTACTTAGCAAAGGGTATGGATGGAGATTTCAATCCGTGACTGCGCGACAATATGTATAAAAACAGGGAGTCCTAGGGCTCCCTGTTTTTATTGCGATTTACAAACCATTTTGCATATGTTATAATACTGGAAAATGGTTTTCGAGGTGAAATTATGCGACTGACATTGGAAACGGAACGCTTGATCCTGCGGCCTTTCGTATTGAATGATGCCGAGGAAATGTTTTATAGCTGGGCCAATGACCCGGAGGTTACCAAATATCTGACCTGGAATGCCCACGAAGATGTTGCGATCTCAAAGATGATCGTGGGCCAGTGGGTGGAGCAGTACGAAAAGCCGGAGCGGCTGAATTTTGCCATCGTACTGAAAGAAAACGGCAAGCTCATCGGCTGCATTGATGTGGTTGGCTACCTGGATGGCGTGCCGGTCATCGGCTATGCAATGAGCCGCGCCTACTGGGGCAACGGCTATATGACGGAATGCTGCCGCACCTTGCTTACCCTGCTGTTCGCCATTGGCCACAGCGAGGTCCGCATTGATGCCCAGGTGGAAAACCTCGGCTCTAATCGCGTGATCCAAAAATGCGGCGGCGAATTCCTGCGCACAGAGGAAGATGCAAGACCGCTGAAAAATGACACCGTAATGGTGAACAGATACGTTGTAAGGAGACCACAATGAAGGCTTGGAAGCACTTTGTTACAATAACACGGCACCGCTGGCTGGTGCGGCAGGGCTGTTTTCGCATTGGACTGTATTGGCAGGGCTTGACCCACGATCTGTCCAAGTATTCGCCCACGGAGTTTTTGACCGGCGCGAAATATTACCAGGGCGTCCGCAGCCCCAATGCCGCCGAGCGGGATGACAAGGGCTACAGCGAGGCCTGGATGCACCACAAGGGCCGCAACCGCCATCATTACGAATACTGGACGGATATGAACAAGGCTACCCGGGTCTATGAGCCGATCCCAATGCCCAGAAAGTATCTGGCGGAGATGGTGATGGACCGCAGAGCCGCCTGCAAGGTCTACCAGGGCAAGAAATATCACCCCAGCTCCGCGCTGGAGTATTTTGAAAAGAGCCGGGAGCGGGAGCTGATGCACCCTCAGACCAAGCAGGAGCTGGGATACATCCTGACGATGCTGGCGGAAAAAGGGGAGAAGGAGACTTTCCGCTTCTTGAAGCAGGAAGTGCTGAAAGGCAAGCCCTTCCCGTGGGAAACAGAAAATTAATAAACACCTAACCACAGATGTGGTTAGGTGTTCTTTTACAGATGATGAGGGATTCGATTCAATCAAGGTGTCGCCGCCGTCTAGCCGGCGGCAAACAACAGTCCACCGGACTGTTGTATTTAGATGGGTTTGAATCCCTCTTAACCAGATGCTAAAAAATCCCTAACCGCAAATGCGGTCAGGGATTTTTGGCAGAGGATGAGGGATTCGAACCCCCGCGAACGGAGTCAGAGTCCGGTGTGCTACCGTTACACTAATCCTCTATGTCGGCGTTATGCGCCAAGCACGGATATCATTATACCTTTTTCTTGCTAAAAGTCAAGCAATATTTTCCTCTTTTGAAAACTTTTTTCTCCCGGCCAAGACTAGCTTGCCCGGGAGAGTTTTCTTTATACAATTTTTATTCTACATTCAATGCAGCATTGTAGACCACATTTTTTGGCAGGTTCAGTTCTTTGGCAGTTTGTTTTACCGCATCCTTGCGGGAAATGCCCTCTGCCATCAGCTGGGCGACACGGGAGACTGCGTCTTCAGCGGTGAATTGGGCCTTCTCCTGAGCCGGTGCGCCGGCAACTACCAGCACAAATTCGCCCTTGGGAGGATTCTCGGTGTATTTTGCAACTGCTTCGCCCAGGGTGGTACGGACCACCTCTTCGTGGAGCTTGGTCAGCTCCCGGCAAAGACTGATGGGCCGGTCAGCGCCAAACACCGACGCCATATCCTCTAAGGTATTCAGAAGCTTATGGGGCGCTTCGTAGAAGATCATCGTGCGGGTCTCGCCGATCAGCGATTCCAAATGCTCCCGGCGGCTCTTTTTCGCAGTAGAGAGGAAACCCTCAAAGCAGAATCTGCCGGTGGTCTGACCGGAGATGCTCAGCGCTGTGATCACAGCGCAAGGGCCGGGGATGGCGCACACGGTGATGCCGTGCTGCGCACAAAGCATTACCAGCTCCTCGCCGGGGTCGGAAATAGCGGGACTGCCCGCATCGGAGACCAATGCGCAGGTCTCACCTGCGAGAATTCTATCCAAGATCACATTGCCCTTAAAGGCCTTGTTATGCTCATAGTAGCTGACAAGGCTTTTTTTAATGCCCAGATGATTCAGTAGCTTCAGCGTTACCCGGGTGTCCTCCGCGGCGATGAAATCCGCACTTTCCAGCGTTTGCTTGCAGCGGATGGAAATGTCGCCCAGATTGCCAATGGGGGTGGGGACGAGATATAGCATTCCGGCCATAAGTAGCCTCCTAAAGATGGTAAATTTTCTTGTAGCTGTCAGAGGGTGTGCCGTCTGCATTGTGCAGGCACAGCTCCTCCCAGATGAGCCCCGGCTTGCCGCCCTTTCTGCATTGCAGCAGGATCAGACTGACCTCGGAATTGGGATCGTGGCGCACAAGCCGCAGCCGTTTCGGCTCTAAGCCGGAGCTGACTGCGCAGGCGCAGATCTCTGCCAGCCGCTCGGGCTTGTGGACAAGATAGAAATCGCCGCCGTAGCGGGTCGCCCAGGCGGCCGCGGTGAAAAGCTCCTGGATCGTGCAGTTGTCATCCCGCCGGGCCTGTGGTGCGGTCTTGCTGGCAGGGCCGCCGGTAAAATAAGGGGGATTGGACACGCAGCAATGAAAGCTGCCGGCGCTGAATTGGCTGGGGATGCTGCGAAGATCCGCGCATATACTGAAAAGACGGCCTTGCAGTGCGTTGCGCCGGATATTCTCCAAAGCGGCGTTATGAGCAGCCTCGCTCAGCTCAACGCCGGTAACAGCGCAATCGGCATCCTTCGCGCAAAGGAGAAGTCCCAGTGTGCCGCAGCCTGCGCCCAGATCCAGAACCCTGGCTTGCTTCGGCAGCCTGACAAAATCCGACAGCAGGATCGAATCTGTGCTTAAGGGGAACGTTCCGGGGGCGATATTCAGCGTGAAGCCGTTTTGCAGGTATTCCATAGCATCCTCCGTCGAACTTATAAAAAATCAGTCTGCGCCACCGGACACCGGTTCGCGCAGACTGACTGCGGATTCAGATGAATCAGCCTTCCTCGATAGCTTCAGTGGGGCAGCCGTCAGCACAAGCGCCACAGCTAACGCAGATGTCAGCGTCGATGACGTACTTGTCTTCGCCCTCGGAAATAGCCTCGACGGGGCAGTTGTCAGCGCAAGCGCCGCACTTGACACAAGCATCAGTGATATTGTAAGCCATGAATCTTTCCTCCAATATATGTTTTTGCGCATTTGCGAAACACGCTATGCAACTATATTCTAACACGGTTTTTGAAAAATGCAATTCCTTTTTTTAAAAAGATTCGTATATTTTTTGAAAGTCGTGTCCAGAATCTTCGGATAAGGAGGGGATTGCTATGCGTTACACCCGGGAGGCCGACGAATTACTGCGCGCTGCATTTTCTCAGGCTCGCAGGAGAGGACATAGCTATGTGGGCAGCGAACATATTCTGCTGGCGATGCTGGAAGGAAGCAGCTGGCCAGGGCGGATATTAAGCGGTGCAGGTCTGGATCCTGCTATGACGGGCCAGATGGCATCGCTTTTGTATGGCGTGGGAACGGCCAGGCTGCCGCTGCCGCAGGGGTTTACCGGATCGGCACGCAAAATATTGCATCTTGCAGGCAAGGAAGCTCTGCGGCTGGGCAGCAGGGAAGTGGACAGCACGCATCTGCTGCTGGCGCTGCTGCGCTGCCGCAAAACGGCGGCGTTGGAGCTGTTATGCATTGCGCAGGTGGATGCAGACGAGGTATTTACACGGACGGTGGATTATCTGCAATGGCAAAGAGCAGAGCCGGTGAAGCAAAAAAAGGAGGCGGTAGCTACGAAACTGTTGGAACAATTCAGCGAGGATCTGATCTTGAAGGCGTCTGGTATGGATCCGGTGATCGGAAGAGATCGGGAAATTGATATGGTGATCGGGATCTTGAGCCGGAAGAACAAGAATAACCCTGCGCTGATCGGCGAGCCGGGGGTGGGCAAGACGGCCATTGCTGAGGGGCTTGCCCAGCGAATGGCGATGGGCAATGTGCCGCCCCAGCTGAAGGATAAGCGGCTCATCAGCCTGAATATGGCAAATTTGGTGGCGGGTACAAAGTACCGGGGTGAGTTTGAGGAGCGGCTGCGGGATGTGCTGTCGGAAATTAAGCGCAATGGGGATGTGAGCCTTTTTGTGGATGAAATGCACACCATCGTCGGTGCAGGCGCGGCAGAGGGCGCAATTGATGCCGCCAATATCTTCAAGCCTGCGCTGGGCCGGGGCGAACTGCAGATGCTGGGCGCCACCACATTGACGGAGTACAGAAAGTTTATCGAGAAAGACCCGGCATTGGACCGAAGATTCCGGCCTGTGATGGTGGAGCAGCCCTCTGCAGAAGCAACGGTGGCTATTTTGCGGGGCTTGAAGCCGGGGTTGGAGCGGCATCATCATATGCGCATCAGTGAGGAGGCCATCAGCGAAGCTATCCGGCTGTCGGTGCGGTATTTGCCGGATCTGTATCTGCCGGATAAGGCCATCGACCTGCTGGATGAGGGAGCTTCCCACGCCAGAATGGAGGAGCTGCACCAGAGCAAGAGTGGCACTTCCCGGCAGGAACTGGAGCAGGAGCTGAATGAGGCGGTCCGGGAGAGTAAGTTTGAAAAAGCGGCAGAATTGCGGGATAAAATGCAGAAGCTGGCATCCCGGGGCAGCCTAGGGCGCAGCCGCAGCGTCAGCGGTGCTGATGTGGCCTGGGCGGTGTCTGCAAGGACCGGCATCCCGGTGGGGCGCCTGACAGCCAACGAGCGGGAGAAGCTGCTGCACTTAGAGCAGCGGTTGGAAGAAAAAGTCGTCGGGCAGAAAGAAGCGGTCCAGGCGGTGGCAGAGGCGGTGCGGCGGGGCTTTGCCGGCATCCGGGATGCGGATCGGCCGGTGGCTTGCTTGCTGTTTACCGGGCCTACCGGCGTGGGCAAGACGGAGCTTTGCCGGGCACTGGCAGAGGAGCTGTTTGGCAGTAAGGATGCGATGATCCGTCTGGATATGACGGAATATATGGAGAAGCATTCTGTTTCCCGGCTGATCGGTGCGCCTCCCGGCTATGTGGGCTACGAGGAGGGCGGCAAACTGACGGAGGCGGTGCGCAGAAAGCCCTACTGCCTGGTGCTGATGGATGAGCTGGAAAAGGCCCATCCGGATGTAACCGGAATATTGCTGCAGATTATGGAGGAGGGACAACTGACGGACTCCAACGGCCGCACAGTCAGCTTCCGCAATGCCATCGTGGTGATGACCTCCAATGTGGGCGGTCAGCTTCGGGGCGACGGCTTGGGCTTCTGCCCGGCAGGGAAGGCGAAGGAAACGGAGGCTGCCCTGAGCCATACCTTTACCCCAGAGTTTCTGGGAAGACTGGACAGGATCGTTTGCTTTGCACCCTTAAGCGACAGCGCGATGGAAGCGATCGCCCAGAAATATCTGACCCAGCTGCAGCAGCGGATGCAGGTATCCGGCGTGCAGCTGATTCTGCCAAAGGACCTGGCGCAGCATTTGGGCAAGAGATGCAGCGCCAAGGACGGCGCCCGGCATATGCGAAGGATCGTGGAGCAGAAGGTGGAGGGCGCGCTGTCGGATTATCTGATCAACACAAGCAAAAAATACACCAAAATTCAGGGCGTTCTGAAAGGGGAGGAGCTGTCGTTCCATTCCTGACAGGCCTTGGCTATATCGAACAAATGTGCAAAAATTAGAATTTCACCGGTTTTTTGCAAAAAAATGTGAAAAAAATGTAAAAAAAGGTTGATTTTTTGAAAAGCAGGGTTTATACTGATGTTACGTGGAGCAAAATGGTTGCAAAGTGGAGCAAAATGGAGGAGGTGAGCCACGATGATCGGTAAATTCCCTGCAAAACTGGATGATAAGAATCGTTTGTTCGTTCCTGCGAAGCTGCGTATGGAGCTGACCGGCAGTTTCTATGTAACTCTGGGCGTCAACTGCGGTCATCGTTGCCTGACCGTTTATACTGCCGAGGATTGGCAGACCCTTAGCGACAATTACAACCAGCTGCCCATCTCCCAGAAGGGCGCAGCCACCAGCCTGATCTTTATGAACGCTGCGATGTGCGAGCCCGACAAGCAGTTCCGCTTCACCCTGACTCAGAATCTTCTGGATTATGCCGGCATCAGCCGCGATGTTACCATCGTCGGCAGGGCAGGGCAGGCCGAGATCTGGGACACCGAAGAGTTCGCTGCCTTTGAAGCAGAGAATCTTACCCCTGAGAAGCTCCTGGCGTCTCTGGAGGCCATTGGCCTATGACGGAGTTTCATCACATTTCTGTCCTGCTGAATGAATGCCTGGACGGATTGAATATCAAAGAAGACGGCATTTATGTGGACGGCACGCTGGGCGGCGCGGGACATTCCAGTGAAGTAGCCAAGCGGCTGACCACCGGCCGGCTCATCGGCATTGATCGCGATCCCATCGCGTTAAAGGCGGCAGGGGAGCGGTTAAAGCCCTATGCAGACCGGGTAACGCTGGTCCACAGCAATTTCAGCCAGATCAGCAAGGTGCTGGACGATCTTGGCATTGACGGCGTAGACGGCATTCTGCTGGATCTTGGCGTATCGTCTCCCCAGCTGGATGACGGTGACCGGGGCTTTTCCTATATGGTGGATGCGCCGCTGGATATGCGTATGGACAACGGCGAGCTGCTGACCGCCCACACCATCGTCAACACCTGGTCTTACGAAGAATTAAGACGAATCCTCTTTGATTACGGTGAGGAGCGCTATGCGCCCCAGATCGCGGCAAATATCTGCCGCCGCAGAGAGGAAAAAACCATCAATACCACTCTGGAGTTGGTGGACGTGATCCGCTCAGCGATGCCCAGTGCAGCACTTCGGGAAAAGCAGCACCCGGCAAAGCGGTCGTTTCAGGCCTTCCGCATCGCGGTCAACGATGAGCTGGGCGCTGTACGCAAGGTGATGGACGCGGCGATCCCGAAGCTGAATCCCGGCGGACGGCTTGCCATCATCACATTCCACTCTCTGGAAGACCGGATCGTGAAAAACGGTATGGCGGATGCCGCCAAGGGCTGCACCTGCCCGCCCAATTTCCCGGTGTGCGTGTGCGGCAAGAAGCCGAAAGTAAAGCTGATCACCAGAAAGCCGGTTATCGCCGGCGACGAGGAGCTGGAGCTTAACCCCAGATCCCGCAGCGCAAAGCTTCGGGTTTGTGAGAAGATATAAACCTTTAAAATACAAAGGAGTGAGGTAAGTGGCAAGAAAAGCAGAAGTTCGCTACATTAATTTCTATAATGCCGGCAGCTCCGCTTACAAGTTGGATACAATGCCCACTCCCAAGAAAAACCAGGCGCAGCCTTTGCCGAAGCAGCGCAAGCCCAGAAAGATCCTGCTGCGGGTAGATCCCATTGCAGTCGCTGGCGTTTTTCTTGCTTTTGTTATGCTGATTATGATGGTAGTTGGCTTGTTCCAGCTGGGCAGCGCCAAGCGCCAGGCCGCACAGATGCAGTCCTATGTGCTGCAGCTGCAGGCGGAAAATAAGAAGCTGGATGCGCAGTATCGGGCAGGCTTCGATCCCGAGGAGATCCGCCAGATCGCCACGCAGATGGGTATGATCCCCATTGAGCAGGCCCAGCACATTCAGATCACCGTACCGGTTACTGAGCCGGTGCAAGAGCCCACTGTGTGGGAAACTGTTTATACATTTCTTGTAGGCTTGTTTGCATAAACCAAGCCACCGGCAATACTATGGTATTAGCAGCTGCAATGGGCAGCGAGGGGTTCCCTTGCTGCCCATTTGATGATTGCATACCCAGAAAGGCCGGTGTTCTATGGCAAAGCGCAGCAAGAAAAAGGAATACTCCCGTGTGCGGGCAGACTCAGGGCATCATCGCAGGATATTAGCGGTGATGGCGATGTTGGCGATTGCAGCATTTATCCCTGTATGTCTGCGGCTGTATTACTTAATGATCCACAGCTACGATGAATATTCCCAGCTGGCGCTTCGCAATCAGACCCGGACCACGGCTGTAACCGCCGACCGGGGCACGATCTATGACCGAAATATGAATATACTGGCCGCATCGGTCAGCGTGGAGAACATATATCTTGATCCTCACGAACTGAAGCAGTCAAAAGCCGATATCAGCGCCATTTCCCAAAAGCTTGCGGAGCTTCTGGAACTGGACGTAGGGAAGATCGAGGAAAAAGCAAAGGATCTGACCAAGCGGTATCAGCTGGTGGCTGATCGGGTGGATGAGGAAACGGCCTCCAAAATCCGTGCGTACATTAACGAAAACGGGATATCCGGCATCCATTTGGAGCCCAATTCCCGGCGCAATTACCCCTATGGGACGCTTGCATCCCAGGTGATCGGCTTTACCAATGCATCCAATACCGGATCGGAGGGCATTGAGGCGGCGTATAATAGCTTTTTGGAGGGCAGCGCCGGCAAGGTGATCACCACCAAGGGCAACAACGAGATGGATATGCCCTATTCCTACGAAAAATATGTGCAGTCCCAGCCGGGAAATGACATTATCCTGACGTTGGATGCGACAGTGCAGGCCTGCCTTGAAAAACAAATGCAGACCGCCATCGACCGATACGATGTGCAAAACGGTGCATTCGGTATCGTAATGAATGTCAAGACCGGGGAAATTCTGGCGATGGCCACTTTGGGTGGCTATGACCCCAATCAGTATTTGGAGATCGCCGACCCGGAAACGGCGCAGGAGCTGGAGCAACTGCGATCAGAGGGCAATGAGGTTTATCAAAAAGCCTTAGGCGAAGCGCGGCTGAAGCAATGGCGCAACCGGTGCTTGTCCGACGGCTATGAGCCGGGCTCGACATTTAAGGTTTTGACAATGGCGGCGGCGCTGGACAGCGGCGCGATCACATTGGATACCGCCTTTCATTGCTCCGGTGCGGAGCAGATCCCCGGCAGAGCGCAGCGCCTGCATTGCTGGCGCTCCACCGGCCACGGCGCACAGAAAACGCCCCAGGCCCTGCAAAATTCCTGCAACCTGGCCTTTGCCCACATCGCGCTAAAGCTGGGCGGCGAACGATTTTACGACTATATTCAGCGCTTCGGCGTTACGCAGAAGACCGGCATCGACCTGGCCGGCGAAAGCAAGGGCGTTTTTTTCGACAAAGAGCTGGTTACCAATACAGACAAATGGGGAACAGCCTCTCTGACATCCGGCTCATTTGGCCAGACCTTTAAGCTGACACCCATTCAGCTTGTCCGGGCCATCGCTTCGGTGGTCAACGGCGGCTATCTGCTGGAGCCATACATTGTTTCTGAGGTTGTGGACAGTAGCGGCAACACGGTGCTGAAGCAGGAGCCTACCGTCATCCGGCAGGTGATCAGCGAAGAAACCTCCAAGACGATGTGCTCCCTTTTGACCTCGGTGGTTACCGAGGGAACGGCAAAAAATGCCTCTGTTGCCGGATATTCCATAGGTGGAAAGACCGGCACAAGCGAAAAAATCGACATATTGGACGAGAATGGCCAGCGCGTCCTTGATAAAATCGGATCATTTGTAGGGGTTGCGCCAATGGACAATCCGGAGTATATTGTATTAGTGGCTCTGGACACCCCATCCCGGCAGACCGGGATCTACATTTCCGGCGGCGTTATGGCCGCGCCCACGGTGGGTGCGGTGATGGCGGATATTTTGCCGTACCTGGGTGTGCAGCAAACCTTCAGCGAGGAAGATGCCTCCGGGCAGATCGTAATTGTAGACGACCTGACGGGTATGACCGCCAAGGAAGCGGAGAAACTGCTGAAAGAGAAGTCTCTCACCGTCCGCACCGTTGGAGCAGGACAGACCGTTACCGGACAGATTCCTGCTGCCGGCCAACAGATCTCCGGGAACAGCCAGGTGCTGATTTATCTGGGCGAAGATCCGCCCACAGACAGCGTTACTGTCCCGGAATTTATCGGGATGAATCGCCAGCAGGCCGGAGATGCGGCTGCTCAGCTTGGGCTATACATTTTGGTGGCGGGAAATACCGATCTATCCCCGAATGTAACCGTAACGGCGCAAAGCATTGCGCCCGGCGATACTGTAAAAATAGGAACGACAATTCGTTTGGAATTTGCCGATACAAAGGCTGCCGATTGAGGAGAATCAAACTTATGAAGCTGAAGGAACTGCTGCAGGGTGTGGAAATTATCGAAGCCACAGCCGATATGGAACTGAATATCTCTCAGGTGGCCTATGATTCCCGGAAAGTGAAGCCCGGCAGCCTGTTTGTGGCCGTTTCCGGCTTTGCTACCGATGGCAACCGCTTTATTCCTATGGCTATGGAAAAGGGCGCTGCGGCGGTGGTAACGGCCAGCAAGCCTACCCAGGATGTGCCCTATATTCTGGTAAAATCTGACCGGCTGGCGTTGGCGCAGATCGGTGCGAATTTCTTCGGCCATCCGGCGGAAAGTATGCGCATTATCGGCGTTACCGGCACCAACGGCAAGACCTCCGTAACGCTGCTGTTAAAGCAGGTTTTGGAGAGAGCCTTGGGCGCAAAAGTGGGCCTGATCGGCACGATGGGCAATATGATCGGTGATCTGGCCATCCCCACGGAGCGCACTACGCCGGAAAGCTTTGAGCTGCAGAGTTTGTTCGCCCAGATGCGCGCCGCCGGCTGCACGCACGTGGTGATGGAGGTTTCCTCCCACGCCATCGCGCTGGAGCGGGTTGGCGGCGTCCACTTTGATGTGGCGGCCTTTACCAATCTGACGGAAGACCATCTGGATTTCCACAAGACGATGGAAAATTACTGCGATACCAAGGCGCTTCTGTTCCAGCGCTGCGATAAGGCAGTTCTTAATTGCGACGATGCCTATTTTGCACGTATGCGCGCAAATGCAACCTGCCCGGTGCTGACAATATCCACCAGCGCTGGCGATCTGACCGCAAAAAATATTCAGCTCCACGCTGACGGCGTATCTTTTACTGCCGTTACGCAGTGCGAAAGTGCGGATGTAAGGCTGCCCATTCCGGGAAGATTCACGGTCTATAACGCGCTGACTGTGCTGGGTATTGCATCCCAGTTGGGCATTTCTCTTGCAGATACTGCAAAGGCGCTGGCAAGTGTTGCCGGGGTCAAGGGCAGAATTGAGGTCGTACCCACCCCGGGTCAGGACTTTACTGTTCTCGTTGACTATGCCCACACCCCCGACGGCCTGGAAAAGGTGCTGACCTCTGTCCGGGATTTCTGCAAGGGTCGGCTGATCGCCGTGTTTGGCTGCGGTGGCGACCGGGATCCTATCAAGCGCCCCATTATGGGCCAGATCGGCACAAAACTTGCTGATATTGCGGTGATCACCTCGGATAATCCCCGTACAGAAGTGCCGATGGCCATTATTGAAGACATTTTGCAGGGCATTACCCCGGATATGGGAGAATATATTGTGATCGAAGATCGCAAAAAAGCCATCGCCTATGCTATGGACATTGCGAAAAAAGATGATATGATTGTACTGGCAGGTAAGGGCCACGAAACGTACCAGGAGATAAACGGCGTCAAACACCATCTGGACGAGCGTGAGGTCGTGGCACAGCACCTGGCGGAAATGAGGAAATAATATGGGACGCATCACATTACAGCAGGCTGCCGACTGGTGCGGCGGCTACGTTGACCCCAAATATGCCGAGGTTACCTTCTTAGGCGCAAATAACGATTCCCGAAAGCTCCAGAGCGGACAGCTGTTTATCGCGCTGCAGGGTGAGCGGGACGGACACGATTTTATCCCCAAGGCGCTGGAAAACGGCGCTGCAGCTGTGCTTTGCACCCATTGCGACGGTGATTATCCCGCCATCGTGGTGGACGATACCCGCATCGCGCTGGGCGATATCGCCCGGGGGGAACGTAAGCGCATCGGTATGAAAGTGGTGGGCGTTACCGGTTCTGTTGGCAAAAGCACCACCAAGGAAATGATCGCCTGCGTGCTGGACGGCACATACCGGGTAGGGAAGACCCCGGTTAATCACAATAATGACATCGGTATGCCTATGGCGGTGCTTTCGATGGCTGAGGATACGGAAGTGGCAGTGCTGGAAATGGGTATGAATCATTTCCGGGAGATTGCGTATCTGGCTTCCATCGCGCTGCCGGATTTTGCGGTGATCATCAACATCGGCACGATGCATATTGAGCATCTGGGCTCTCAGGAGGGTATTCTGAAGGCCAAGCTGGAGATCCTGGAGGGTATGAAGCCCGACGGCCAAGTGATCCTCAACGGTGATGATGCGCTGCTTATCAATGTGCATAAAAAATCTGCGCTGAATGTTACCTACTTCGGTGTCCGCAATCCCGATTGCGCGGTGCGGGCATTGGATGTGGAACAGGCGCAGGAGGAATTGAAATTTACTGCCAAATGGGGCGATGAAACGCTGCCCATTACCCTGGCGATGGAGGGAACGCACTATGTTCCCGATGCCCTGGCGGCGATTTGCGTTGGCTTGGGTCTTGGCGTCAGCCCTGCCCAAATTCAGGAAAGACTGGCTTCTTTTCACAATTTGGCAGGCCGGCAGGAGATTCTGAACGTAAAGGGCTATACTATCATCAAGGACTGCTATAATGCAGGCCCTGAGTCGATGGCCGCGGCCCTTAGCGTGTTGGGTAAGAAGCCCGGCCGCCATATTGCCGTACTTGGCGATATGCTGGAGCTGGGTGTCTGCACTCAGGCGGAGCATTACCGTGTTGGCCGGATCGCAGCGGAAAACGCTGACATCGTGCTGGCCTACGGCCCTAATAGCGACCGTGTTATCAGCGGCGCTTTGACCGGCGGTATGCCCGGGAGTAAGGCTCTGGCATTTACCGACAGAGACCGCTTGATCCAGGCGCTGAAGCGCTTGGCAAAGCCTGAGGATGTGCTGCTGTTCAAGGGCAGCCACGGTATGCATATGGAGCTGGCTCTGGAAGGATTTTTGAAGGAAGATACATAAGCGGAGGAATGAAACAATGACTACAATCATCGTTACGGCACTGATCGCCTGCGCGCTGAGCGCGCTGATCGGTTTTTTGCTCCTGCCGGTGCTTCGGGCGCTGAAGGCGGGACAATCCATTCGGGAGGTTGGCCCTACCTGGCACAACAATAAGGCCGGCACGCCGATGATGGGCGGTCTGATGTTCATTTTTGCGCTGATCATCTGCCTGCTGATCGCGATTCCCGTGATGAAGGACTACTCTGTATTCTATGTTCTGGCGCTGGCGCTGTGCTTTGGCTTTGTAGGATTCCTGGATGACTTTACGAAGGTGAAATTCAAGCGGAATCTGGGCCTGACTGCCATTCAGAAGATGCTGCTGCAGATGGCTGTTTCCGCCATCTTCCTGTATGCGCTGTACCGGCAGGGTACGCTGGTTACGGATCTTTATATTCCCTTTGTAAATGTTACCTTTACGATGCATCCGCTGGTGTATATCTTCCTGGCGATGTTTATTATGGTGGGCTGCGTCAATGCGGTGAATCTGACCGACGGCGTGGACGGCCTTTGCGGTAGCGTTACCGTTCCCGTTATGGTGTTCTTCACCGCCGCTGCTGTTGCTCAGGAGAAGCTGGATCTTGCCCTGATGCCTGCGGCACTGGTGGGCGCGCTGATCGCATATCTGTGCTACAATTGGCATCCTGCAAAGGTGTTTATGGGCGATACCGGCTCACTGTTTCTGGGCGGTGCGGTGTGCGCGCTGGCCTTTGCATTGAATATGCCGCTGATCTTGCTGCTTGTAGGCTTCGTTTACCTGATGGAGACGCTGTCCGTTATTTTGCAGGTTGGCTATTTCAAGCTGACCCACGGAAAGCGGCTGTTTAAGATGTCTCCTATCCACCATCATTTTGAAATGTGTGGCTGGAAGGAAGTTAAGATCGTTCTTGTTTTTACCGCTGTAAGCGTTGTGATGTGCCTGATCGCCTGGCTTGGCATTCAGGGCTTTTCCGTGAATTGATTCTCTGAAAGGAGACGTATATGGCTGCAGATAAATTTCTGTATGCCAAAGAGGACCGCCGCCGGATTCGGGCAGGCGAAAGTGTGGACATCCCGTTTTTGATACTGCTTTTGCTGCTGCTGACGGTGGGGCTGATTATGCTGTACAGCGCCAGCTCTGCCCAGAGTGAATACGACACCGGCTATACCATCTCCACAAAATACCTGCAAAAGCAGGCGGTTTGTGCATTTTTGGGTCTGGTCTGTATGTTCTTCTTCAGCCGCATCCGGGCTGACTTCTGGTTTAAGTATGCCTGGCCGATCTACGGCGTCAGCATTTTGCTGCTGCTGTCGGTGCTGGTGATGGGCCAATCCGTCAACGGCGCTACCCGCTGGATCAACATCGGCGGCATCCAGTTTCAGCCGTCTGAGATCGCCAAATTTACAATGATCGTGCTTTTCGCCCGGCTGACCCGGAACTTCGGGTCGGATGCGGGAAAATTCCGCTACGGCGTGCTGGGCTTTAGCGGGGCGCTGATGGGAATTTTGGTGCCCCTGGCGCTGGAAAAGCATCTTTCGGCCATTATGCTGATGGGCGCTGTGGCTGTTGTGATGATGTTCGTTGCCGGCACACGGATGAAGTGGCTTTTTGCAGGCGCGGGGATTGCCGTCGCGTTTGTTATCGTGTATATTTCCTTTATGGGCTATGCCGGCGACCGGGTTACGGCCTGGCTGCACCCGGAGCAAGACCCGGGGGATACCGGTTATCAGATCCTGCAGTCGCTGTACGCCATTGGTTCTGGCGGCCTGTTCGGTTTGGGCTTCGGCAAATCCAGACAGAAATATCTGTATCTGCCATTCCAATATAATGACTACATTTTTGCCATCATTTGCGAGGAACTGGGGCTTTTCGGTGCGATTTTGATTGTCGCGCTGTTTAGCGCGCTGATCCTTCGTGGATATTGGATCGCGCTGCACGCATCTGACCGGTTTTCCACGGTCCTGGCGGCAGGACTCATCACCTTGATCGCGGTGCAGACCATTCTCAATTTAGGCGTTGTTACCAATTTGCTCCCGTCAACGGGAATCGCGCTGCCGTTCTTCTCCTATGGCGGCACAGCGCTGGCAGTGAATTTGGGAGAAATGGGGGTTGTACTCAGCATCTCCCGCCAGCGTAATCAGACAAAGAGACAGGAGGTTTCCCTATGAATGTGATATTTACCTGCGGCGGCACCGGCGGCCATATTAACCCTGCCATCGCAGTTGCCAATATTTTGCGTGAGCGCCATCCCGACTGCAAGATCCTCTTCATCGGCGCGAAAGGACATATGGAAGAGCAGCTTGTTCCCCAAGCGGGTTTTGAGCTGAAATGCCTGGAAATCAGTGGAATGTCCCGGGGCAAGAGCCTGAGCGCGATCAAAAAGAATATTAAGGCCGTTTCCCAGACGGTGAAAGCGGTCAATCAGTGCAAGAAGATCATCCGCCAATTCGGCGCAGATGCCATCATCGGCACCGGCGGCTATGCCTGCTATCCCGCACTTAAGGCAGGAACGCAGATGAAAATTCCCACCTGTGTCCACGAAAGCAACGCAATGCCGGGCCTGACTACCCGTATGCTGGCAGACAAGGTTTCCCGGATGCTGATCTGCTTCCCGGAAAGCGCCAAGCGCTACAAAAATCCCGATAAGGTGGAGACGGTGGGTATGCCCATCCGCCGGGAATTTGTCTACACAGACAAGGCTGCTGCCCGGAAAGAGCTGGGCATTGGCGACGAACTGCTGGTGGTTTCTGCCTTCGGCAGTCTGGGCGCCAAGAAAATGAACGAAACGGTTGCAGAAATGCTGTCGTTGGAAAAAGCCGACGGTTTCCCGTTTAAGCACATTCACGCTACCGGCAAATTCGGCTGGGAGTGGATGCCGGATAAGATCAGGGAATACGGCATTGATGCCGATAATTGTCCCAATTTGGATATGCGGGAGTATATTTACAATATGCCCACGCTGATGGCTGCGGCAGATGTGTTCATCAGCCGTGCCGGCGCATCCAGCTGTAATGAGATCGCTGCATCCGGTACGCCTGCGATCCTAATCCCGTCGCCCAATGTTACCGACAACCATCAGGAGAAGAATGCCAGAGTGCTGTCTGAGCGGGGCGGTGCGGTGCTGCTGCTGGAAAAAGATTGCACAGCGCAGACGCTGTATGATACCGTCAAGACGTTGCTTTCAGACCGGAGCCGCCGCGACCAAATGAGCATCGCACTTCGCAAGGATGTGATCCTGGACAGCGCAGAGCGGATCTGCGACATTTTAGACGAACTGACACACAAGAGCTGACCGAAAAGGGGAACGCTATGGACACCAAACAAAAGAAAAGACCCCCCGCCGGGAAAACGAAAGCAAAGCCTGCGACCAGGCCTGCAGCAACCGCTGCAAAGCGCCGCCCGGTGAAAAAGGAAGAACCGAAAAATACAGCCAAAACGGTGCATCTGTCTGCGGATGTGGTGTATCTGTCGCCGAAGCCCTTTAATCGCAACCGGCTTGTGCTGCGGCTCGTTACGGTGATCGCGGTGGTGCTGGCGATCGTGCTGGGACTTTCCGTTTTCTTCAAGGTGGAAGTGATCGAAGTTTCCGGCTTTGACAAGTATACGGTGCAGGAGGTGCAGGATGCGTCCGGCATCAAGCCCGGAGACCATCTGCTGACCTTTGGCAGAACAAGAGCCGCCGGCAAGATCATCTCTGCGCTGCCTTACGTAAAGTCTGCCCGCATTGGAATAAAACTGCCCAATACGGTAAAGATTGAGATTGAAGAGGTGGATGTTACTTACGCGCTGAAAGCTTCTGACGGAAGCTGGTGGCTGATGAGTGCTGCCGGTAAGGTCGTGGAGCAGGTTGCGGACGAGAATAATATCCGCCACACCAAGATCTTGGGTGTCCAGCTGGAAAGTCCCAAGGTAGGGGAGCAGGCCATCGCCTGGCAGGACCCCGTTCCGCCCACCGATGAAAACGGCAATACCGTTCCTGTAACCGTTACCGCTGCGGAGCGTTTAAACGCGGTGATCAGCATCGCGGGCTTCCTGGAGCAGAACCGGATCATTGGTAAGATGGCCAGCATTGATGTGAATTATCTGATGGATATTCAGCTGTGGTACGGCAATCAGTACCAGATCCTGCTGGGCAGTACCGACCAGCTGGGCGTTAAGATCGCCACGATGAAGGCGGCACTTTCCCAGGTGAATTACGACGAAGGAATCCTGGATATCCGCGATCCCGGCAATATTTTGTTCAAAGAATTCACTTAATTGGATGAATTTGTGAAAAAACTTGCCGAAAAAAAGAAAATATTCTAAATTTGATATTGACCAAATCACTTTTTCACGATAGAATATAGGGGTACAATTGTAATTTCGAGCGGTATGGATATCCGGCCGCGAACGATACATAGGAGGAGAGCATATGTCTGAAATGTTTCAGGAACGCGTAGTTAAGATCAAGGTAATTGGTGTTGGCGGCGCCGGCAACAACGTTATCAACCGCATGATTGATGCCGGTGTGGAGGGCGTTGACTTCGTCGTTATCAACACTGACAAGCAGGATCTGAACAAGTCCAACTGCAAGAATAAGCTCCAGATCGGTGAGAAGCTCACCGGCGGTATGGGTGCAGGCTCCAAGCCTGAGATCGGCAGAAAGTCCGCTGAGGAAAGCCGCGCACAGATCGCCAAGGTCCTGGAGAACACCGATATGGTATTCATCACCGCCGGTATGGGCGGCGGCACCGGCACCGGCGCAGCTCCCATCGTTGCCGACATGGCACACGAGGCTGGCATTCTGACCGTCGGCGTCGTTACCAAGCCCTTCAAGTTCGAGGGTGCAAACCGTATGCGTCAGGCTGAGGAAGGCATCACGGATCTGGCCGACAAGGTCGACTCCCTGGTCATCATCCCCAACGACCGCCTGAAGTACGTTACCGATCAGAAGATCACCTTTGCCAATGCATTCGGCATCGCTGACGATGTTCTGAAGCAGGCTGTTACCTCTATCTCCGGCCTGGTTGGCTACTCCGATCGTGTGATCATCAACCTGGACTTCGCTGACGTTTCCGCAGTTATGAAGGATGCCGGCCGCGCACATATGGGCGTTGGCACTGCTAATGGCCGCGAGAAGGCTGAGCAGGCTGCTCTGGCCGCTATCAACAGCCCCCTGCTGGAGACCTCCATCAACGGCGCTACCGGCGTTCTGGTCAATGTTACCGGCTCTGCCGAGCTGACTCTGGATGATGTTGAGACCGCAGCCGGTATCGTTCAGGAGAACGCAAACCCCGAGGCTAACATTATCTTCGGCGCTACCTACAGCGACGAGTTTGAGGATGAGATGCGCGTTACCGTTATTGCTACCGGTTTCGAGCAGAAGCGCGACACTGCCAAGGCAGAGACCGCTCCTGCCGGCGAAAAGCCCACCGGCAACATCGGCGACATCGAAGAGATCTTCAGCATCTTCAAGCGCTAATAATGTCTGATATGACATCCCGGGCGTTGCCCGGGATGTTTTTTAAGGAATCGACTATGGATGCATATAAAAATTTGGCTTTTAGCTATGACCGGCTGACCAATGATGTAGATTACAGCGCAGTTGTGGATTTTTATCACACGATACTGTCGCTGGAGGGCGTAAAGCCCCGCACCGCGGCAGACCTTGCCTGCGGCACGGGCTCTGTCAGCCTGCTGCTGGCGGAGCGCGGCTATCAGGTTACCGGCGTGGATATGTCGGAGGATATGCTGACCGTGGCTGCTGACAAGGCCCAGGGGCTTGAGAATCGCCCTGTGTTTGCCTGCCAGAAGCTGCAGCAGCTGCGCTTGCCCAGAGGCGTTGACCTGGCGGTCTGCGGCCTGGACAGTATGAACTATATCACCGACCCTGCGGATTGTGAAACGGCGATCCGGCGGATCTACAAGGCTCTGAATCCCGGCGGCATTTTCATTTTTGACGTGAATACGCCGGAGAAATTCCGTGCTATGGACGGCCAGGTGTTCCTGGATGAGGACGACGATGTGTACTGCATCTGGCGGGGCGAATTTGATGAAAAGGCCAACATTTGCTCCTACGGTATGGACCTGTTCCAGCGAGTGGGCAAAACTTGGCAGCGCAGCTTTGAGGAGCATCAGGAATATGCCTACAGCCGTGAGCAGTTGGAAACGTATTTGAAAAACGCCGGCTTTACCGGCATCCGCGTATACGGCGACCGGCATCTGGGCGTGCCGACGGAAAATGATCAGCGGATCTATTTCAGCGCCAGAAAGGGTAGAATCAAATGAAAGACTATTTGGTAAGAGGTATGACGATGGACGGCTTTGTCAAGGCCGTTGCCATTCGTTCTACAGATATGGTGCAGCGTGCGGTGCAGATCCACGGCACTACTGCCAATGCAACGGCCGCCTTTGGCCGGGCGCTGACCGCCAGCTCGATGATGGGCAATATGCAAAAGGTGGAGAACGGCTCTATGACCCTGCAGATCCGGGGCGGCGGCCCTATCGGCACCATCACCTGTGTTTCTGACCCCGACGGCAATGTCCGGGGCTGCGTTACACAACCCAACGTGCCGCTGGTGGAAAAATACCCCGGCAAGCTGGACGTGGGCGCAACTGTGGGTACAAACGGCACACTGACGGTTATCCGGGATCTACAGATGAAAGAGCCCTATATCGGCTCGACCCAGTTGGTCTCCGGCGAGATTGGCGATGACATTACCGCCTATTTTGCCCAGAGTGAACAGACCCCCACGGCCTGCGCCCTAGGTGTCCTGGTGGATGTGGATCAGAGTGTAAAGGTAGCCGGCGGCTATATTTTGCAGCTGCTGCCCGGCGCGCCGGACGAAGTTATTGACAAGCTGGAGCAGGGCATCCAAAGATCCGGCGCGGTTACCGCGATGCTGGAGCAGGGGATGACCCCGGAGGATATTTTGGGTCAAGTCTGCGGCGATCTTGGCATTGTATTTATGCAGACCCAGGAGGTAAGCTATAAATGCTATTGCTCCCGGGATCGGGTAACCCAGGCGCTGATCAGCCTGGGCAAGGATGAGCTGACGGATATTATGCAAGAGGGCAAGACTTTCCCGGTGGAGTGCCAGTTCTGCGATGAAAAGTATCTGTTCACACCGGAGGATATTGCTGCTCTTTTGCAGAGCATCTGATGGCTCGCTATTGACAAAAAGCACTTGTTGTACTAAAATATAGAGCAGTAATTCCCTATAGAAAGAACTTTGGAGGAAACTACTATGTACGAAAAACTCGTTGCATACGCTGCTAAGCAGCTGGAATTGGATGCTGATTCCATCACTCCGGACAGCACTTTTGAAAGCCTGGGTATTGATTCTCTGGACATCGTTGAGATGATCATGGATCTGGAATCCGAGCTGAATGTTGAGCTGGATCTGGAAAATCAGAAGGTTGCTACCTTCGGCGAACTGGCACAGTTCATCGAGAAGAAGGTCCGTTAACCGTAACTGAATAACCTTGTTATAGCTGACCGGCTCATAACAAGGTCGCACTAGTCGGGGAGATAGCGGTGCCCTGTAACCTGCAATCCGCTATAGCAGGGATGAATTCCCACACCAGGGCTTGTTTGAGTACCGTCTGCGCATTGTAAGCGATGTTGAGGGGATGGTCTTACGCAACGGGATCCCGTGAACCATGTCAGGTGGGGAACCAAGCAGCATTAAGCGGATCTTCCCGTGTGCCGTGAGGCTGCCGTTCCTGAGTTGGCTGCCTTGCTTCCGGGTATTCAGCAGGTTCAAATGTGGGTGTGCGATCTTGTTATGAGCCGGTCCTATTTTGTAGAAAGGTGGTGCAAATATGTCGGCTTATCAGGCATTATACAGAAAATACCGTCCCCAGACCTTTGATGACGTTACCGGTCAGATGGCCGTTACACAGACTCTGAAGACCCAGTTGGTCTCCGGAAAGATGAGCCACGCCTATTTGTTCACCGGCTCTCGCGGCACGGGCAAGACCAGCTGTGCGAAGATTCTCGCCAAGGCGGTCAACTGCCTGAATCCCCAGAACGGTAACCCATGTAACTGCTGCGATGCCTGCCGGACCATTGATTCCGGCGCGTGTATGGATGTGCTGGAGATCGACGCAGCGTCCAACAATGGCGTGGACAATGTCCGGGATCTGCGCGACGATGCCATTTATACGCCCTCTCAGGTGAAGATGCGTGTGTACATCATCGACGAGGTGCATATGCTGTCCGTTGCTGCCTTTAATGCACTCCTAAAGATCATTGAAGAGCCGCCGGAACACCTTTTATTCATCCTGGCAACCACGGAGCTGCACAAAGTTCCGGCCACCATTTTGTCCCGCTGCCAGCGGTTTGCGTTCCGCAGAATATCCCAGGAGGATATCGCGGCGCGGTTGCAGTATGTTGCCTATCAGGAGAAGATCGACTTAGACGATTCTGCTGCCAGGATCCTGGCCCGGATGGCAGACGGCGGTCTGCGCGACGGCCTGAGCCTTTTGGATCAGTGCGCATCGGCCACCACCGGCGAACTGACGGCGCAGCAGGTCTATGCCTGCTTAGGAATAGCCGGCGAGCAGAATTGCGCCGAGCTGATGGGCTACATTGCCCAGCACGATACCGCGAAAGCTTTGGAGCTGTTCAACCGGCTGTACGCCGAGGGCAAGGACCTGGGCGCGCTTCTGGACGAAATGGCCTGCTTGACCCGGGATCTTTTGATTTTGAAGACCGCTCCCAAAGCAGGCCTGACATTGCTCTCCGGCGTTGCTGACGATGCCGAGGCGCTGAAGCTGAAGGATGCATTTTCCGGCGGTGAGCTTGTGCGGATGATGGAAAAGCTGGAGCAGACCCTCAATAATTTCACACGCAGCGCCAGCCGCCGAATGGATGCAGAGCTGTGCATCATCAGCCTGTGCCAGCCGGAGCTGCAGCTGGATGAGGCTTCTTTGAATGCCCGGTTGACCCGGCTGGAAGAGCAGGTCAAAAGTGGCAGCTTTACGGTAGCAGCGCCGCCTGCTGCGCCCAAAGAAACGCCCAAAAAGGAAGAAAAGCCTGCACCCAAGCAGGAAACCGAGATTCCCAAAGAAGAACCGCAACCGGTGCAAGCACCTGTTGAGGAAGCACCGGTGGGCTTCTGGACAGATCTTGTCAGTGCGGTGCGGCAGGAGCTGCGGCCGCCGGTGTCCGGATTCTTCATCACCTCGCCCAACGCACCCATTGAGGGAACATTGGTTGGCGATAAGGTGGTGCTGGGCTGCAATACGCCGTTTACCACCGAAATGGTCAACAAGCCGGAGATCCTCAGCATCGTTTCCCGAAAGGCATCTGCTATTCTTGGCAGACCCGTCCGGGCAGAGGCGGTGGATAAGAGTGCTGCCCCGCAGCATAGCGCCGGCTTTCAGCAGTTGATCAATTTCGGCAGAGAACATAGTGATATCGTGAACATCAAGGAGTAAGAATTATGGCAAAGAATAATTTCCGGGGTATGCCCGGCGGTATGAATCAGGCTGCGATGATGAAGCAGGCCCAGAAGATGCAGCAGGAGCTGCTGCGGATGCAGGAAGAGCAGGAGAATAAGACCTACTCTGCCACCGCCGGCGGCGGAATGGTTACCGCTACCGTCAACGGCAAGCACGAGATGGTGGACCTGAAGATCAATCCCGAAGCGGTCGATCCCGATGATGTGGATATGCTGCAGGATATGGTCATCGCTGCGGTGAACGAGGCTATGCGTGCCGCCGATGCCGATGCTGCCAACAATATGTCCCGTCTGACCGGCGGCCTGAATCTGGGCGGCCTGTTCTAAGGAGGAACTATGCAATATTTTCCTGCGGCGCTGCAGGAGCTGTCGGATCAGTTTGCCCGCCTGCCCGGTATCGGCGGTAAGACAGCGCAGCGGCTTGCATTTTATGTGCTGAGCCTTCCAATGGAGGAGGCCCAAAGCTTTGCCGATGCTATCGTTGCGGCGAAAGAAACGGTGCATACCTGTCCCGTGTGTCAGAATTTGACAGATCGGGAGGTCTGCCCGATTTGTAACGACGATTCCCGGGATCAGAGCGTAATTTGTGTGGTGGCAGAACCTAAGGATGTGATCGCGATGGAGCGCAGCCGGGAGTTTAATGGCGTATACCACGTACTCCACGGCGTCATATCTCCACTAAATCACGTTACGCAAGAGGATATCCGTATCAAGGAGCTGCTGCGCCGCGTGGGCAGCGGTACAGTGCGTGAGGTTATTATGGCCACCAACCCGGACACCGAGGGTGAGGCTACCGCGATGTACATTTCCCGTCTGCTGCGGCCTATGGAGGTCAAAGTAACCCGGCTTGCCTACGGCGTGCCGGTGGGCAGTCAGCTGGAATACGCGGACGAGGTAACACTTTCCCGCGCCCTGGAAGGCAGACAAGAGATATAAAAAAAGGCCCCCTTGTGTAAAGGGGGCTGGATTTTTGCGGAGCAAAAAGACTGGGGGATTGACAACCCCTCCGGCAAAAATCAAAGATTTTTGCCACCTCCCCTTGCACAGGGGAGGCTTTTAATTTGGTTAGTCCAGGAAGATGGGATTGGTCCAGGCGTAGTTGCCGTTTTCGTCCATAATGGACATACGGACATAGCCGTAATCCTGATTGTGGGATTCAATGTCGAATGCGGCGTAGGTTAAGAGCTTGCCCTCGGGATCGTGCCAGACCTTGGTGGGATGGCAATCGGAGTGGACGCGCAGCTTCTTAACGGGGGAGCATTCAATGACGCAATGGCCGTCCTTGACATAGAAATCGTAGATCTCCGGGCCGCAGGAGGAGTAGAATGCACCGTTTTCCAGAGCCTTCAGAATGGAGTTTACGTTGTTTTCCGCATTGACCATGACCCAACCCTTGCAATGGGCGTGAGCAGCGTGTCCGTCGTCAACGGCGACACCGTAAAGGCGGATGCCGCGACCCAGCAGATCGTCCCAGTAGAGGGCATCCATATCCATATTGTTGTCCTGGGCACAGCCGGTGTTCCAGATCTCCATTGCGAAGTTGCCCTTCATCTTGTCGAAATATCTGGGAGGCGTGCAGCTCCATTCGGGGTGGCAGTAGATGGTCAGATTCTTGTTGGCGTGGATTTCGTCCAGGTAGGGCTGATAGCTTTCCTGATCGGGGACGTTGGCAGATTCAAACATCTGATCGTGCTCATAGCCGTTGCCATCTTCTTTCGTAGGGCCGAGGCACACAGTGTGGAAGCAGCGGGAGCCGTGATCGGCAGGAAGACCGATGTTGTCAAACTCCATACCGGGGATGATGGTCAGACCCAGTTCAGGAGCAAAATTCTTCATATTGTAGCGGCGATGGTCGGTAATGGCAAGGAAATCGTAGCCGTTTTCCTTGTGCATCTTCATAACATCCTCGGGGGTAACGCGACCGTCGGAGCGAGTAGTGTGGCAATGCAGTGCGCCCTTGAGCAGCTTGTTTTTACCAATAAAAGCAGCCTGCTGAATCATAATAGGAAACCTCCTTTTTGTTCGGGAAAAATCTATCTACATCATAATTCCTATTTGTTAAAAAATCAAGTGGGGATGTAAATTTTTGCAAATTGGGCAGGGTAGGGTGAGGCTTGACTTTTTGTGATATGGATGGTATCATTTACGGAAATGGAGAGTTGTCCGAGCGGTTTAAGGAGCTAGTCTTGAAAACTAGTGATTCCGAAAGGAACCTAGGGTTCGAATCCCTAACTCTCCGCCAATAAAAACGCCGCCTTTGGGTGAAGTGATAAAATAATGGTAGACACGAAAGTGCCTGCCATTATTTTTTATGCTATTATAGATTTGGAGGTGGTAATATGGCAAGAAAATACACTGTACGGAGCAAAGAAGAAAAACTATCC
>JAFTUO010000083.1 GCA_017466215.1 Oscillospiraceae bacterium
CAAGCTTCGGGCTTCTGAGCAGCGTGGGGATGCTCGGCGCCCTTGTACAGGTGCAGACGGGTCATAGAGTTGCGGCCAATGGAATTCTTGGGCAGCATACCCTTGACAGCCAGCTCCAGAGCGTAATCGGAGCGGGTTTCCATCATGGTGCGGGCCTTGGTTTCCTTCAGACCGCCGATCCAGCCGGATACGCGGTAGTAGGACTTCTGATCCAGCTTCTTGCCGGTCAGGATGGCCTTGTCAGTGTTGATGACGATGACATAGTCGCCGCAGTCAACTGCGGGGGTGAAGTCGACCTTGTGCTTGCCGCGCAGCAGGTTAGCAACGGTGACAGCGGTACGGCCCAGAGGCTTACCGGCAGCGTCGATAACATACCACTTGCGCTCCAGGGTCTCCTTCTTCAGAAGAGTAGTGGACATTATGCTTTCCTCCAATAGGTAAAATATTTTGACAAATTCGTATGCTTGAAGTACAATGTCTTCAAGTCGCTTGATGATGATATCACATACAAATTTACTTGTCAAATGATTTTTCAAATATTTTTATGAAATCCTGCGAAATCTCTTAAAATCGCGCTTAATCTCTCTGGAACTCCCGAAATCTCACGTTCCATTTTACATTTTATTTGGAGGAAATCCAACAATGCAGAAACTAATGGGTCTGGTCCGCCGTTGCGTGGAGGATTACAATATGATAAGCCCCGGGGATAAGGTGGCTGTGGGCGTGTCCGGTGGTAAGGATTCGCTGGTGCTGCTGCAGCTGCTGGCGGGCCTGCGCCAGTACAGTGATTTTTCGCTGGAGGCGGTTACTGTGGATATGGGCCTGGGGATGGATTACTCCGAGGTGCAGGCATTCTGCGATAAATTGGACGTACCCTACACCATCGTCAAAACCCAGATCGGCCCGATTATTTTTGACCATCGCAAGGAGAAGAATCCCTGCTCGATGTGCGCAAAAATGCGCCGGGGCGCCCTGAATCAGGCGATCCTTGACCGGGGCATCCGAAAGGTGGCGCTGGGGCATCATTTTGACGATGCGGTGGAGACCTTTTTGATGTCGCTGATCTATGAGGGACGCATCAGCTGCTTCCAGCCGGTGACAGACTTAGACCGGATGGGGGTTACCCAGATCCGGCCGATGCTGTACATCCACGAGAAGACCGTGGACAATTTTGCAACCCGGATGGAGCTGCCGGTGGTGGAAAACCGCTGCCCGGCGGACAAGCACACCAAGCGCGAGGAGATCAAGCAGCTGGTGTACGACCTGAGCAAGACATACCCGGATTTAAAAGAGCGGGTCTTTGGCGCGATGCAGCGCCTGCCCCTGCCGGAATGGGAGCCTAAGGGCCGCTACAACCGACCCAAGGATGAAGAAGAATAAAAAAGGGTGCCGATGATCGGCACCCTTTTTTCGTATGAAGAAACTTCCATTTGGGCACAATACTGCCAAAGGAGTTGGTAGTATGGTCAAAGGAATTTCCCGTCAGGTCATTGTGGTGCAAAGCCCGGACAAAAAGCTTTTCGAACAGGCGATCTTCATCCTAAAGGACGATGCCGTGGGCGTTACAGATGAACAGCTGATGAAAGAGGCCCAGCAGGCCATCCGCAATCCCAAGACGGACGGCAAGCGCAAGCTCTGGTATTACGGCCCGGCGTGGGCCTGCGCCGGTGCGGTGCTGACCGGGATCGCCTGGATCATTACTGCACTGATTTGACTTGCGCGGCGCGCACAGTTGTGATATACTGACGGTACTTTAGAAGAAAGAGAGTGTACCTATGCGCATCGGGAAGCTGGAAGTGAATAATCCCATTGCTCTTGGGCCGATGGCCGGCGTGACAGACTGGGCATTTCGCACGGTTTGCGCTGATTTGGGTGCAAACATCACCGTTACGGAGATGGTATCCTCCCGGGCGCTGGTGTATCGGGACAAGAAAAGCGCCGGATTGCTGAAGAAGAACGAGGGATCTCTTTGCGGCGCACAGATCTTCGGTAATGACCCGGCCATTATGGCAGAGGCGGCGGTTTTGGCGCTGGAGATCTCCGGCTGCGATTTTCTGGATATCAATATGGGCTGCCCGATGCCCAAGATCGCCAATTCCGGCGACGGCTGCGGACTGATGCGCACACCGGAGCTGGCAGGGGATATCGTAAAAGCGGTAACGCAGGCGGTAGATGTGCCGGTAACGGTGAAGTGCCGTTTGGGCTGGGATAAGGGCAGCATCAATGTGCTGGATTTTGCCAAGCGGATGGAGGATAACGGCGCTGCGATGATCACCGTCCACGGCAGGACCCGGGCGATGCTCTATACCGGCGTTGCCGACTGGGATATGATCACCAAAGTCAAGCAGAATTTGTCGATCCCCGTCATCGCCAACGGCGACATCGTCAGCGCGGAATCGGCGCTGAAATGCCTGAAACGTACCGGCGCGGATGGCATTATGATCGGCCGCGCGGCCTTTGGCGATCCGTGGATTTTTGAGCAGACAAAAGCAGCGCTGGAGGGAAAACCGATTCCTGAAAGACCGCCGTTGAAGGAGCGGATCGAGCTGGCCGTCCGGCAGTTTCAGCTGTCAGAGCAGGATCACGGCGAGCATATCGCCTGCCTGGAGGCCAGAAAGCATTTTGCCTGGTATCTGCGGGGCGTTGCCCACAGCAGTTACTACAAAAATCAGATTTCTTCGATGAATACGATGGAGGATATCTACCGCATCGCCAAGGATATTGTACGGGAGCTCCAGTAATTGGCATACATTATTTATGCGCCGTTTCATACCCTAACCGAGAGGTGAATTGGGATGAAACGGCGTATTTTTCTGTGCTTTTTGTTGATTTTTGGTTTGATACTGCCGGTGCGGGCAGAGCCCATCAAATGGGTGGATTTTCACGTGCCCTACGAGTCGCTGCACTATGCGCTGCAGCGGGACATCGAGACGTATGAGCAGGAAAAACACGTCGGTTGGATCGAGATTTTATCCCTTGCTGCCTGCAGGACCGGCGGGAAATGCCCACTATCCTCGGTAAAAAAGGCGGCGGCAGACCTAAAAGGTGAGAAATCGCCCCAGGAGCTGCTGGGCGCAAACAGCAAGTATTACGACTATTATTTTGATGCCTATTCTGCCGCGCTGGGTGGCCTGGTGGGCAGCTATGCCATCGAAATCAACGGCGAATGGAAGAGCCAATACGGACTGAAAGCCTTTTCCCCGGTGGCGGCGGGCTACGGCTACAGCCATTGCGATGATTTCGGCGTCAGCCGCTCCTTTGGCTTCAAGCGCAAGCATCTGGGCAACGACCTGATGGGTGGTCTGGGTACGCCAATCGTGGCGGTGGAGGGCGGCGTGGTGGAAGCGATGGGCTGGAATCGTTATGGTGGCTGGCGCATCGGCATCCGTTCCTTTGACTCCAAGCGGTATTATTACTATGCCCACCTGCAGAAGGACCATCCCTTTGCCGAGGGACTAAAGGAAGGCGATATTGTGCAGGCTGGCGACCTGATCGGCTTTATGGGTCGCACCGGGTATTCCGACAAGGAAAATGTCAACAATATCGAAACGGTGCATTTGCATTTTGGCCTGGAGCTGGTGTTCGATGAAAGCCAGAAAGAGTGCAATTCTGAAATTTGGATCAATGTCTATGACATTGTCCGTCTTCTCAGCAGCCACCGCAGCAGCATCAGCAAAACAGCCGACGGCTGGCAGCGGGCGTACCCCTATCGGGATCTGGATATTGAGGCGCTTCCAAAATAAAAGCCTCCCTCTTATGAGGGAGGTGGATTCGCCGCAGGCGAAGACGGAGGGAGAGAATTCTCTCCCCCCAGTCAGCCTGATTGGCTGACAGCCCCCTCGTCAGAGGGGGCTTTTTCAAGATAACCAACAAATTAATCCTTGACAATAAGCAGTACATACTAGATAATGATTATGAGATGAAAAGCAGAGTGGTGCAGAAAGGAAGATCGCTATGAAAAAAGCATTTTCAATGATTTTGGTTTGCGCATTGCTTGCCGGCCTATGCGCCTGCTCGAAAACGGATGCGCAGCCCACGCAGAACACGCAGAACACCGATCCCACCCAAAGTACGACTGCAGCAGAAAGCACTCAGCCAAATTCTGACTACATTATAGGGGCTAAAGTTAGAGATTCATTTACAAACTGGAAGAATCCTGCTATCTTTTACGGTTACAATACACAAACGCGGAAAGAAATCCTCATAATAACAGATTACCCTTCTCCTCAAGAGGAATATGTTACGCGGATTGCTTGCCTTGAGGTTACATTTCGCGGTTTAGAAGGATTTAAGTATGCTTTGAACAATACCTTTTCCGGCAAAGTGTTGGTCTACCAGAAAATTGATATGAAAAAAGCGATGTTTTTGCACAATGCTGCACATGTGCCAAAAGGGACAGAGTCGGATTATTATGAAGGTGAACGGATCGACCTGTCCGATCACGGTGAGAATCCGTCTGCTATTCAGTATTATCTGGGGACGATGAACCACAACGACCCGTTCGACAGAGAACACGAAATTTGGAACAGACTACCCTCTGGAAGCAATATCATTCTGCAAGGAAATATGGCACCTAAAGAAAGTGCTATTCTTCAGGATCACAGGAAAGTGTATGATAGAGTCCTTAACCAAATCGGACTTGGTGATATCCTTGCTATATTGGAATCATAAAAAACAGCGGCACATTTTGTGCCGCTGCTTTTTTATAATTCGTCTATTGCCACAACTGTAAGAACATCGCCATCTACCATAAAGCGAATATCAAAGCCGGCGAAGGAAATGCCGTAAATGCGGTCGGGCTTTTGCTGATAACTGGGGCGGGGATCGTGGGACAAGATGCCGATGGCCGCCTCTCGTTTTTCCGCGGGCAGCAGCGCCAGCAGGTCGGCAGGGAAGTCCACCTGCAGCAGGTATTCACCGGCGGTGTCCGTGAAACCACCCACAGCGTCCGTATGGCAGTCGCTGTAGGGAATGTAGGGCTTGATGTCGAAAATCGGCGTGCCGTCCATTAAGTCAGCACCGCCCACGTGCAGCACCGTGCCGTGGCTTTCCGTATGCTCCACGCCCAGCAGCTTGACGCTGGAAAGACCCAGATTGTTGGGACGGAACGGGGAGCGGGTGGCGAAGACACCCATCCGGGTGTTGCCGCCCAGACGGGGCGGACGGACGGTGGGCGACCATTCGCTGCGCACTGCCTCGGAAAACTGCCAGATCAGCCACAGATGGGAATAACCCTCAATGCCTCGCAGAGCGTCGGCGTTGCGAAATTCCGGCTCGAAGATGATGGTGGAGCGCAGTTCCTCAACCAGTCCACTCTGTCGGGGAATGCCGAATTTTGTGGGGAAATCGCTTTTCATCCGGGCGATGACCTGAATTTTTACATCCTCCATATCAGCCCCGTCCTTTCCGGAAGCAGAAGCTGACCGCGAAGATCAGCGCCAAAACCAGACAGATCGCCGCGCCGGCAGAGCTGCCCAGGCAGTAAGACACTGTCAGGCCGCCAACGCCGGCGATCAGCGCAAACAGCACGGAAAGCAAATGGTACTGCTTAAGGTTCTTCGCCACATTTCTCGATGCGGCGGCGGGCAGGACCAGAAGGGAATTCAAAATCAGCAGGCCCACGCTGGACAGGCACAGCGTTACCACCACGGCGATGGCCACGGTGAACACTGTTTGCGAAAGACCCACCCGGATGCCCCGGGAGGATGCCAGCTGGGGATGGATGGCGGTCAGCGCCAGGCGGTTGGAATGGAAAAACCAGAAGATGAGGATCAGCACCAGCACGATGGCCAGACCCCCGATCTGCGCCGGGGTCACGGAGAGAATATCGCCGATGAGGTACTGATTGTACTTGGTAAAGCTGTCGCCGCCCAGGGTGGCGATGAAGATACCCAGCGCCACGGCGGTGCTGGAAAATACACCGATCAGGGTGTCAGCGGCGTGGTTGCTGCGGCTGCGGACATAGCTGAACAGCAGGGCAAACCCTACGCTGAAGATCACCGCCGCCCACACGGGAGCGCTGATGCCGCAGATGCAGCCGATGGCAATGCCGGTAAAGGCAGAATGGCCCAAGGCATCGGAGAAGAAGCTCATTCGGCCCGTGACGACCATTGTCGAAAGCAGGCCAAACAGCGGTGCCATCAAAAGAATTGCCAGCAGGGCGTTTTTCATAAAGTCCCATTGGAGCATTTCGACGGGAAGAAGCTCGCAAATGGCATACCAAATGTTCATTCCTGCGCACCTCCTGCCCGATGGAATACTCTGGAGAAGGCTTCGCCCGACAGCACCTGCTCCGGTGTGCCTGCGGCAGCAATGCCGCGGTCGATGAGGACCACCAGGTCGGCATAGCGATTAAGCAATGAGAAATTATGGGTGGTCATTAAGATGGAAAGATCGTAGGTGTCCCGGATCTCGTCCAGCATATCCATCAGATCAGTCTGACCCTCCACATCCACGCCGGAAAGCGGCTCGTCCAGAATCAGAATGTTGGGGATGGGCTCCAATGCCAGTGCCAGCAGAACGCGCTGCACTTCGCCGCCGGACAGCGTACCGATGCGCTTGTCGATGAGATCCTCGCCGTGTACCCGCTGCAGGCATTCCAAAATGCTTTTGCGCATCGCCTTGGAATGGCCCAGGAAAGCCGGCCGCTTGCTCTGGCAGCAGACAAACAGATCGGCAACCGACACAGGATTGCCGGGATCAAATGTGGGGCTTTGGGGAACATAGCCGATCTTGGGCTTGCGACCCCGCTGGCCCGGGGAGGAAAAGACGATGATACCCTCGTGATCCTGCTGACCAAGGATAGCCTTCAGGAAGGTGGATTTGCCGGCGCCGTTGGGGCCGATCAGCGCCACCATTTCGCCGCAATGGACGTGGAGGTTGATATCGCTGAGAATTTTATCGCTGCCGATCTTGACGGACAGATTCTGTACCCGCAGGCAGCAAGAATCGCCGCAGCCTGCGCCGTGTAGGGAAGTTCTCATCCCAGCGCCTCCTTTAATGTGTTGATGTTGTGGTACATAGCATTTATCCAGCTGTCGCCGGACATTGCCATATCCAGAGTGTAGATTTTTACGCCTGTTTCCGCGGCGATGATATCGGCGGCGGAAACACTGCCGTTACGCTCGGTAAAGACCGCGGGTAAATCGTGATCGCGGACAAGCCCGATCAGATCTTTCAACTCTGCGGCGGAAGCCTCACTGCCGGATTCTTCCTCCACAGCGGCCAGAATATGCAGGTCGAAAGCGTGGGCCAGATAACCGAAGCCGTCGTGGAAAGTAATGATCTCCCGGCAGCTTACGTCTGCCAGCTGTGCTTCCGCGTATGCTTGCAGAGCATCAATATCGGCAAGCAAAGTCTGCAGATTGGTTTCAAATGCAGTTTTTTGTTCTGGGTATTTTTTGCTCAGGCCGGTGCAGATGTTACTGGCCATTTGCCTGGCGTTTTCCGGGCTCAGCCAGATGTGGGCGTCAGCGGCGTGTTTGTGTTCGTGTTCGTGGCCGTGGTGATGCTCCGGTGTCAGAAGCTCGATTCCCTTGGCGCTGTCCACAGTTTCTTTGCCGGCCAGAAGATCCGCCATAAATTCCTCCAGACCTGCGCCGGAGAGAATTATCAGCTCTGCCGCTTCCGCAGCACGCGCCTGACGCACGTTCAGTGAATAATCGTGCAGGCACGATACATTTTCCGTCACCAGCCGGGTAACGGTAATGCCGGTGCCATCACAAAGCCGGGAAGTGAATTCATACACCGGCAGGGTAGTAGCGGCGATCTGGGCCGGCTGTTCCTGCGTTGCGCAGCCGGACAGCAGCAGTAGTAACACAGCCAAAAGGGCAAAAAATCTTTTCATTACGATCAATCCTTGAAATAAGTGGTAAAACGGCTTTTTACCCTTTTATCATACCATATTTGTCAAGAAAAAAAGCGACCGCGTTTGCGGTCGCCTAAGAATGTACGGATCAGTTGGCATCCATCCAGCCAGCCACCTTGGTCTTAGCCAGGCGCAGGATATCCTCATCGGGGTAGACAGAGGCTTCGCCGCCGTTTACATACAGAAAATACAGTCCCTCGGGAGTCTGGAACAGACACTCCTCGTAGCCTGCCGGATCGCCGAAATTGCCATAGGTACGCTTTGCTACAAAGGTTGCCGTTTCGGTATCGTATTCTCTCTTGCAGATGATCTTTTTCATAGGATAAACCTCCTTTCAATCGGACGATATGCTTATTATACATATTCCCGGCGAAAATGCAAATGGTTGGGAGAAAATACGGAAGTATGTTGGTCAGACCGCAGGAAGAGGCGGGGCTGACTTGGACAGGTTGCACAAAATATACTTGTACTGTGTGGAAAGAAATGGTATGATGGCGTCAGGAGATGATACGATGAAAGATATCCCGGTTTTTACCACGGAAAACGGCGTTGCCAGCTTAACGCTCAGAGAGATCCCCTACCGGGGCGTTGCTTATATTAAGATCCAGTCCAGCCTGGAACCGATCGCGCTGGTTAAAGAGTGTGTGCAGTTTTGTACTATGTGCGGCGCGGAAACGGTGGTGGCCACGGGGCATCCTGCGCTGGAAAAGTATCCTTTTCGCAATGCGGTGATCCAAAGACGGCGGCCTTTGGCAGGCCTGCCGGATACAGATGCGGCGCTGTTTCCGGTGCAGGAGAAGACGCTGAAGCAGTGGCTGGAGATTTATAATGAAGGAATGCGCCACGTAGCCAATGCCGCCTGGATGACAGAAAAGGACGGCATCGAGATGCTTCAAAAGGGTGATGGCTACTTTGTCCACCGGGGCGATACGCTTCTTGGCATCGGCAGAGCGTCCTATGACAAGATCGGCGCTATTGTGGCGGTGCAAAAGGGCGCAGGTGCGGATGTGGCGCTGGCGCTGTGCCACACCCTGACAGAAAGCACGGCGATGCTGGAGGTGGCATCCAATAATGACCGGGCGGTGCGGCTGTATGACCGGCTGGGCTTTGTGCCCACGGCGGAAATATCGCGGTGGTATCTGGTAAAATAATTTTTCCTTGTCAAGGAAAAATACTTGACAAGCGCTTTGGAATGGTGTATGATAGGCTAGATGTCAAGGAAAAGACCTTGACAAAGGAGGCCCGCTATGGACGCATTGGAGATGACACTTCTATACGATTACTATGGCGAACTGCTGACCGACCGTCAGCGGATGTGCTTCGATCTTTACCACAATCAGGACTATTCCCTCAGCGAGATCGCGCAGGAACTGCAGGTCAGCCGGCAGGGCGTGTACGACAACTTAAGCCGTGCGGAAGCGCTGCTTAAGAATATGGAGGAGAAGACCGGCTGCGTGCATCGGGATTTGAAAAACCGCAAGGTGATGCGCGCTATCGTGTCTGCCGCCAAGGAGCTGGAGCGGCAAAGCGACAGCCAGGTCAAGGCATTGGCCCAGACCATTCTGGATGCGGCGCGGTTACTGGAGGAGTAAACTATGGCATTTGAAGGTTTAACTGAAAAGATCTCTGCCGCCTTCAAAAAGCTTCGCGGAAAAGGAAGGCTGAAAGAGTCCGACGTCAAGGAGGCTATGCGTGAAATTCGTATGGCGCTGCTGGAAGCGGATGTCAGCTACAAGGTCTGCAAGGACTTTACGAAAGCGGTTACAGAGCGCTGCATAGGCGCGGATGTGCTGGAGGCGCTGAGCCCGGCGCAGATGATCGTTAAGATCGTCAACGAAGAGCTGACCAAGCTGATGGGCAGCGACACAAAACACATTACCATCAATCCCAAAGGCCCTACGGTAGTTATGCTGGTAGGCCTGCAGGGTGCAGGTAAGACCACAAACGGCAGCAAGCTGGCCGGCCTGATGAAGCGCCAGGGCAAGAATCCGCTGCTGGTTGCCTGCGATATTTACCGGCCTGCCGCCATCACCCAGCTGAAGGTCTGCGGTGAGAAGCTGGGCATCCCGGTGTTCGAAAAGGGTCAGACAAACCCTGTTGAAATCGCCAAAGAGGCAGTTGCCTACGCCCGTCAGCGTGGCCACGATATGGTATTTTTGGATACCGCCGGCCGTCTGCACGTGGACGAGCAGCTGATGGAAGAACTGAAGAACATCAAGGCTGCGGTTTCCCCGGATGAGATTATGCTGGTGGTTGACGCGATGACCGGCCAGGATGCAGTCAATGCCGCCCAGAGCTTTAACGAGTGGCTGGATATCCACAGTGTGATGCTCAGCAAGCTGGATGGCGATGCCAGAGGCGGTGCGGCGCTGTCTGTCCGTGCTGTTACCGGCAAGCCCATCAAGTTCGCCGGCATGGGCGAAAAGCTGGAGGATATCGAGCCCTTCCATCCCGATCGGATGGCATCGAGAATTCTCGGTATGGGCGATATGCTGAGCCTGATCGAAAAGGCGGAAAAGGCGTACGACGCAAAAAAGTCCGCTGAGCTGGAGGAAAAGCTCCGCTCTAACCGCTTCACGTTGCAGGATTATTACGACCAGCTGGTGCAGATGAAGTCTATGGGCTCCCTGGAGGACATTCTGGCGCAGATCCCCGGCGGTGCAAACCTCAAGGGCGTAAAGGTAGACGATAAGCAGATGGCTCGCACAGAGGCGATCATCCTCTCTATGACCCCCAAGGAGCGTGAAAACGCAAACATCATCGGCGCATCCCGGAAGAAGCGGATCGCTGCCGGCGCAGGCGTTAAGGTGGAGGATGTGAATCGGATGCTGAAGTCCTTTGAGCAGATGCAGAAGATGATCAAGCAGTTCTCCGGCCCGGGTATGGGCAAAAAGATGAAGCGTATGAAGGGATTTGGCGGCTTCGGCGGCTTCCCCGGCTTCTAAACGTGTTCGCTAAAAAGCAAAAAGCTTTGCGATATAGATTTACGAAAGATTATTATTGGAGGTGAAACCCATGGTTAAGATCAGACTGAGAAGAATGGGCGCAAAGAAGGCTCCCTTCTACCGTATCGTTGTTGCAGATTCCCGCTCTCCCCGCGATGGCCGCTGCATCGAAGAGATCGGCACTTACAACCCCCTGCTGGAGACTGACAACATCACTGTCGATGCTGAAAAGGCTCAGACCTGGATCAAGAACGGCGCACAGCCCACTGACACCGTTCGCGGTCTGCTGAAGAAGGCCGGCGTGCTGTAAGAACCCCGAAGGAGTTAGCGCAATGAAAGAACTTTTGCTGTATATGGCAAAGAATCTGGTGGACGATCCCGATTCCGTTACCGTTACTGAGCTGGAAGGCGAGAACGGCAAGGTTTTGGAGCTGCGTGTCGCTGAAGGCGATATGGGCAAGGTAATCGGCCGCCAGGGTCGGATCGCCAAGGAGATCCGTACCATCGTTAAGACGGTTGCTCAGCGCACTGGCGAGAAGGTAACTGTCGACATCGTGGATTGACGGATATGCGTGGCGGATTTCGCCACGCATTTCCCCATTTTAAGAGGAAATTTCCAACAATTGTTGTCAAATTTAAAGGAGAAAAGGATATGAAGCTTCCGTTTATTAAGGCCGGTGAGATCGTTACCACCCACGGTGTCCGGGGTGAAGTGAAGGTGCTGCCCTGGCTGGACAGCCCGGAGGATCTGTGCGACTTTGATCGCTGCCGGATCGACGGAAAGGAATATACCATCACAAGCTGCCGTGTACAAAAGACCTGCAATCTGGTGAAGCTCTCCGGTGTGGATACGATGGAGGCTGCCCAGGCGATGCGGGGCAAGGTGCTGGAGCTATACCGTGAGGATATCGACGACGAGGTGATCTTTGCAGACGAGCTGATCGGTGTTCAGGTGCTGTGCGACGGCGCGGAGCTTGGCAAGATCGTGGATGTGCTGGACTACCCCGGTAACAGCGTGTATGTGGTCAAGGGTGAGTATAGCTATATGATCCCGGCGGTGAAGCAGTTCATTCTGGCTACGGATCTGGAAGAAAATGTGATGCAGGTTAAGATCATCGAAGGGATGCGCACAGATGAGGATTGATATTATGACGCTGTTCCCGGAATCTCTGGGCGATGTGCTGTCCGACAGCATCCTGGGCCGGGCCCAGGATCGGGGCATCATCCGCATCGAAGCCCACCAGATCCGGGATTATACTGCCAATAAGCAGAATCAGACCGACGATTACCCCTATGGCGGTGGCCGGGGCGCGATTATGACCGCAGACCCGCTGTACCGCTGCTGGGAGGCTATCTGCGAGGAAGCAGAAGGCCCGGTGCATACCATTTATCTGTCGCCCTGCGGCCATACCTTTCAGCAGGCCGATGCCATCCGGCTGAGCAAGCTGGACAATCTGGTGCTGGTGTGCGGCCACTATGAGGGTATCGACCAGCGCTTTATTGACGAGTGCGTGGATGAGGAGATCTCTCTGGGTGATTTTGTTCTCACCGGCGGTGAGATCGCAGCGATGGCGGTTACCGATGCGGTGTGCCGTATGGTACCCGGTGTGCTGGCTGACCCGGAATGTTTTGAGGATGAGAGCCATTATAACGGCCTGTTGGAATATCCCCAGTACACCCGCCCCGCGGTGTGGCACGGACGGGAGATCCCCCAGATCCTGACCTCCGGCAATCACGAAAAGGTGCGCCAGTGGCGGCGCAAGCAGGCTCTGCGGCGCACCCGGGAGCGCAGACCCGATATGTATGAAAAATTAGACCTCAGCTCCAAGCAGGATAAAAAGCTTCTCAAGGAAATGGAAGCGGAAGATGCACAAATCTAATGCAATATACGCCCCGTTTTGTAAGATAGGTACTTGCAAAACGGGGCGTTTTGTATTACAATAGGTGAAAGCCAAAAAATGGTTATCCAATCAGGGATTTTAAGGAGGCTACTATGAGAAATATCGGAACAAAGCGTCAGTTTTTCTTCAACCACGCACTGCTGGACGCGGAAAAGTCCACAGCCCGTATTCAGCTGGGCGATAAGCCCATCCGCCGGGAAAAGATTATGACTTTCCACGAACTCTGGGAGAATAACAGAATTTCCTATCCCTGCTTTTTCTACGACGAGGATGTGAAGAAGTACAGAATGTACTACTGCGCCAGTATGCGCAGAAATCTGAACAGCATTGACGCCCACGAAATGGAAGTTTCGGATATGCGCTTCTGCTATGCCGAGAGTGAGGACGGTCTGAACTGGGTCAAGCCCAATCTGGGTCTGTACGCTGTGAACGGCGATTATAACAACAACGTTATTATCGACCACGATGCCGGCAATACCTTCGATAATTTCTTTGTTTACAAGGATATCAATCCCAACTGTCCTCCCGAAGAGCGCTACAAGGGCATCGCATACGATACCCGTGGCCCGGAGACCAAGCGCAGAAGCGGTATGGACAGCAACCGCGTGCTACTGTACTTCAAGTCCGCTGACGGCATCCACTTCGATCCCGAGGCTGAGGTCCTGGACCTGGAAGGCCGTTTCGATACCCATAATGTGGTTTACTGGGATCCCGAGGATGAGCTGTACCACGTCTATTTCCGGGATCTGCACGTGGGCTACTGCGCTCCCGAGATTGAGACAAAGGTCTGGGTGCGCGATGTCTGCCACTCCACCTCCAAGGATTTCCGCAACTGGAGCTATCCCGAGGATCTGCGCTATCAGGAAGGCGCACCGGAGATGCAGATGTACACCAACGGCGTCATTCCGTATCATCGTGGCGACGGTATGTGGATCGGCTTCCCCTCCCGTTATTTTGAGTACTCCACCTGGACACCCAATCACGACTATCTGCCTGCGGGTGAGCAGAGAAGCGAGCTGTATAAGCTGATGTCCCGCTGCGCTACTGCGGTTACGGACTGCGGCTTTATGTACTCCGAAACTAAGTCTGATTGGTACCGCTTTGACGAAGCGTACTGCACACCCGGCCCGGAGAACGCAGACAACTGGTTCTACGGCTGCTGCTATCCCGCTGTGGGTATGATGGAGAATGTCAACGATTTCGGCGAAAAAGAGCTGGCGATGATTATGCCCATCACCAAGTGGAACCGCAAGGACGAGGGCTTCCTGCTGAAGTATGTGGAGCTTTACCGCTATACCATGCGTGTGGATGGCTTCGGCTGTGTCCACGCCGACGGCAAGGGCGCTGAGGCGCTGACCCAGCCCTTTACCTTCGAAGGCAGCAATCTGGAGATGAACTTCCGCACCTCCGCCGGCGGCTACATAGATGTTTCCCTGACCGACGAGGAGGGCAATGTGCTGGAAGGCTTTGAAAATGCCCGCATTTTCGGCGACTCTCTTGAGCGTCCCGTGATCTTCGGCAATGATCTGTCCAAGCTGAACGGCAAGGTCGTGCGCCTGAAGCTGAAGATGTGCGATGCTGACGCATTCTCCTTCCGCTTCTTCTAATCAGATATAAGAAAACCGGGAGCAGTTGTGAAGTGATAAAATAATGGTAGACACGAAAGTGCCTGCCATTATTTTTTATGCTATTATAGATTTGGAGGTGGTAATATGGCAAGAAAATACACTGTACGGAGCAAAGAAGAAAAACTATCCATTGTCAAACGAAACC
>JAFTUO010000084.1 GCA_017466215.1 Oscillospiraceae bacterium
CCGCCTGGAGAAATCTCCAGGCGGGATGGTTTTAGTGAAGAGTGAATAGGGAAGAGGTAAGAAGTAAAAAACGACAGCTTCGAAAGAAACTGTCGTTTTTTGGCGACCCCGAACGGACTCGAACCGTCGACCTCCAGCGTGACAGGCTGGCGTGCTAACCGACTGCACCACAGGGCCATATTGTGTGGAACGGTTTGGATTATAGCAGAAAAAAAGCGGTTTGTAAAGACCTAATTTAAAAATAATTTGAATTGCGGTCGGCTGGATGCAACTAGTAATTATTGCTGTCATTGCGAGGCCTGAAAGGCCGTGGCAATCTCCTGGTACGATCTAACGAAACGCTATGCGGCATCAAAAATTGTGCCGGGAGATTCCCACGTCGCTGCGCTCCTCGGAATGACAGAGAAACAATCAGTTTTGCGCTGCCAATATTCGACAGAAAAGGGTTGCTATTCTGACAATGCTTTGCTATAATACTCACACTATGCAGGGTTCGTATATCGGTAATACAACGGCTTCCCAAGCCGTGAAGGCGGGTTCGACTCCCGTACCCTGCTCCAATAAACTATCCCGCCTGGAGAAATTTCCAGGCGGGATCTTGTTATTTATTCAGCTTGTTCAGCTTCTTGGTGTCGGCAATGACGATCAGCTTCATCTCCGCCGTCAGCGGTGTTTCCGGATTCACATCCGTCTGCACAACGCCTGCGTTGCGCACAGCTACGATGTTGATGCCGTATTTGCGCCGTAGATTCAGCTGGATCAGGTTCTTCCCTACCCAATCCGCCTGCACATCCAGATCCACCATCGACACATCCTGGGACAGCTCGATCATATCCACAAAGCCGGAGCTCAGCAGATTCTTCGCCAGTCGGACACCGGATTCCTTTTCCGGGAACACCACCTTGTCCGCACCCAGACGGGTATAGATCTTGCTCTGGGTCTCGTTGCCGCTTTTGACGATGACATTCTGCACGCCCGCTTCCTTGCACAGCGTGATGGCCATAACTGTGGCCTCCAGATTGCTGGCCATCGCGATGATCACGGTGTCCACATCCCCGATTCCCAGCTGGTAGAACACCTCGGGGTCGGTGATATTGGCACACTTGCAATAGGGCAGCTCCAGTGCCGCCTGATTGACGATATTCTGATTTGTGTCCACCGCCAGCACCTCAGCGCCGCTGTCGGTCAGCTCCTTAGCCACAGCCCTGCCATATCGGCCCAGGCCCAAAACCGCATAAGTCTTATGAATGCTCATTTTACTTTCTCCTTATCCTACACTGATTCTCCCGACGGGGTTATTGACAATGCTCGGTCTTTTCTTTCGTAAATTAAAGGCGATCATCAGCGAGATGGGGCCCACGCGACCCAGATACATCGTTGCAGTAATGATCAGCTTGCCCCAATCATTCAAACTTGGGGTCAAATTACGGGTCAAGCCCACCGTTGCGGTGGCGCTGACAGTCTCATACAAAATATCCAGCGCGCTGGCATCCGTAACAACGCTCAGCAGCACCGTGGAAACGAACATAATGCCAAAGGACATACAGCACACGCCCACAGCCTTGCTGACTGCCTGCCGGGGAATGCTGCGGCCAAACATATTGACCTCGTTATCCTTTTGCTTCACCACCACCAGCGCCGCAGCGAACAGCACCACGAAGGTGACCGTCTTGATACCGCCGGCAGTACCCACCGGTGAGCCGCCAATGAACATCAGCAGCAGCGACACAAATGCGGCCGGGTTCCCCAAATTCTCCTGCGGGATCGTGGCAAAGCCGGCCGTTCTGGTGGTCACGGACTGGAAGAGAGCTGCCTGGATCTTCTCAAAAACAGACAGATTGCCGATGGTCTGAGGATTGTTCCACTCAAACAGCGCCATCAGCAGGCCGCCGCCGAAGATCAGCACCGCCGTTGTACTCAGCACAATCTTGCTGTGCAGCGTCAGCCGCCGCAGAGGGAAGCCTTTCTTCTTTTCCCGCAGCACCCGGATCAGATCCCACCAGACGATATAGCCCAGACCGCCCAGAACGATCAAAGCGCAGGTTACAGCATTGATCACAGGATTCGTTACATAGTCATACAGGCTGGTTTCGCCGATGATGTCGATGCCGGCATTGCAGAAGGCGGAAACAGATGTAAACACCGAGATCCAGATGCCCCGCGCACCGAACTGGGGCACAAACACCGTCATATACGCCAGCGCGCCGATGCCCTCGACAATGAGTGTGCCGATAATGACCTTCTTCACAAAAGCGCCAAGACCGAACAGCGTGTCCAAATTGAAGGCATCCTGCAGCAGAACACTTCTGCCAATGCCCATTTTCCGGTTCAGCGTCAGCGTAATGCCCGCCAGCACGGTGATAACGCCCAGACCGCCCAGCTGGATCAGGATCAGGATCACAATGTGCCCGAACAAACTCCAGGCCGTAGCCGTCGGCACCACAACCAGACCCGTTACGCAGGTAGCCGTGGTGGCCGTAAACAGCGCATCCACAAAGGGCGTAGCCTGTCCATTTGCCGCGCTGACAGGCAGGCTCAGCAGCACCGCACCCAGCAGGATCGTCACCAGAAAACTCAGCAGGATCAAATGGGTCGTGGATATGGTAAACTTACTTTTTCCGTTCATAATATTCCTCGCATTAAATGCCGTAGACCAGCATACCCAGGCACGCCGATACAATGATCAGCGCAATGGGCGAGGCCTTTTTCTTCTTGATCAGCCGCCAGGCAATAACGACCGCTGCCACTACGCCGGCGATGATGGCCGCTCTGCCATCGAGCGCTACGCCGCCGTTTATTGCAGCCACGCTGCTCAGCGACATATACACACCGGTGGACAGAATGATACCGATGACGCAAGGCTTCACTGCTCCCAGCACCGTCTGCACAGCGTTTTTCTGCAGGAAGCTTTTCAGCAGTACCATCACCAGCCAGATGATAACAAATGCCGGGAATGCCACCGCCAGCGTCGCCAGCATCGCGCCCAGCACACCTGCCTGCGAGCTGCCCACATAGGTGGCCAGATTGATCATCACAGGGCCGGGGGTGCTTTCGCTGACTGCGATCATATAGCTGAGCTGTTCATCCGTCAGCCAGCCGTAGGACAGCACCACGTCCCGGATCAGTGGGATGGCGGCGTACGCGCCGCCGAAAGCGAAGCAACCAACCTTCAAAAAGCCGATCAGCAGATCCAGATAGATCATTTCCGCGCACCTGCCTTTCCGGTCAGGTAGCTGACAAAGCCGACAGCCGCAGCGATCAGCATCAGGCTGATGGAAGAAAAATTCCAGGAGAAGATGTCCACCAGAAGCATTACGATCACACTGCCCGCCAAAATGGCGCAGGACAGCCAATTCTTCTTCATTTTCTGCAGCATCGTAATGCCCGCATCCACGATCAGAATGCCCACGCCGATCTTAATGCCCTTGAATGCATTGGCGATAATGGCAATCTCCAGAAAATTGTCCAAAAACATAGAGATGATGTAGATCACTGCAAAAGACGGCAGGATCACGCCCAGCGTCGCCAGGATACCGCCCAGCACGCCCGCCTGCTTAAAGCCCACAAAGGTGGCGCAGTTCACGGAGATAGGGCCGGGGGTAGACTCCGCGATCACCGTAACATCCATCATTTCATCGTGGGTGATCCATTTTTTCTTGTCCACGCAAATGCTGTCGATCACCGAGATCATCGCATAGCCGCCGCCAAAGGTAAACGCACCGATCTTGGCGAAGGTCAAAAACAGATCCAAAAGGATAGGCAATTTCTTCACCTCTTCCCGTAATATGGCTCTATTGTACCGCTTCCGGGCCGCTTCGTCAATAAAAATAAAGGCCCCCTTGTGTAAAGGGGGCTGTCAGCCGATCAGGCTGACTGGGGGATTGACAATCCCTCCGTCAAAAATCAAAGATTTTTGCCACCTCCCTTTGCACAAGGGAGGCTTGCTTATTTCAGCACCGGTGTTTTAATAACCGTAAACTTGTGCAGCAGGCGATACAGCCAGTATGCACCCCAGGTATACAGAACGGTCAGGATCGCTACGATGCACACGTAGAAAATCTGTGCCGCTACATAACCGGCCAGATTCTGCACAGCAACACGGATCGCCTCCAGCGGCGCAATGTTGCATTCATAGAAGCTGGCATAGTTAACCTTGAGAATGTTGGCTGCCGTGGCAGAGATCACGCAGAAACCAACCGTTGCGAATATGGGATATCTCTGTTCCCGATTGCCGGTGGGCGTATGCAGATCCAGCGCTACGATCAGCACAAACGCAAACAGCACCAGATTATGGAATGCCACCGTGTGCATATCCAGATAGCCCTTGAAGAAGTTTTCAATATTTCCTGCTCCATAGATCAAGTCAGGATAAATCAGCAGCAGCGTTGCCATTGCGCCGCAGAAGCCTGCACCGATGGCGCGCACCTTCTCATAGCCTTTTCCGGTATAAAAAGCCATGGCGGGCACAGCGAAAATGAACAGCGAGCAGTAGTGAAGCGGAATGTGATAAAGATCATAGCCGTTTTTAAAGGAAACATATTGCTTGCCGATCTCCAGCACCACCAGCAAAACCGCCACGATCTGCAGCGGGATCATCCGGATCTTCAGGTCCTTTTTGCCGATGGTCAGCCGCAGCACGACACCGATGACGATCATCGCCAGCAGCGCAGGGGGCAGGGTCTTGGCGTGGGCAGCGGTCCACAGTTGCATAATTTTCCCTCTTTTCTTCCAATTTTCAAGAAAAGTATACCAATTCCCGCACAAAATTACAACCGCCTTAATCAATTCTTAAGGCAGAAGAAAAGCCAGACCTTCCGGTCTGGCTTTTGCTTTATAATCCATTTTTGATCCGGTCCTGCCAGCAGCCCCAGCACATACCCTCGTACTTGTCGTTGCCGCCAATGCAGACCTGCTCGCCCTCCACGATGACCTGGCCATTTTCATTCAGCCGGGCGTTGACGATGGCCTTCTTGCCGCAGCGGCATACGGACTTGATCTCCGTGATGCTGTCCGCAATCTCGAAAAGCCGCTGCGAGCCGGGGAACAGCTTGGTCTGGAAATCAGACCGCAGACCGAAGCACAGCACCGGCGTATCGCAGTATTCTGCAATATGCTTCATCTGATCCACCTGCGCACCGGTCAGGAACTGGCACTCATCGCAGATGATCACATCCACCGGCGTATTTTCCTGCAGGGCCTTGAATCTTGCCAGCAGATCCTCATCCTGACGGATCACATCGGCGACGGCAGAAAGGCCGATCCGGGACTTGACCACCGTTACCCGGTTGCCGTTTTCGTCGGTATAATCGTCCCGGTTGTCAAGATCCGGCTTGATCAGCCACACCCGGTTTCCCTTTTCCTCGTAGTTGAACTTGGTCATCAGCGCATTGGCCGTCTTGCTGGACGCCATCGCACCAAATTTGAAATAGAGTTTCGACATACCCGTTCCCCCGTCTTGTTTTTCTTCTATTATACTACAAAAAGCGAGGAATGCAAGAAGAAAGCAGCGTCCCAGGCAGTGGCACCAGAATAGGCCAGCCCGATTGGGCTGGCCTTTCTTAATAATCATTTCTTGCTGTTCATATAGTCAATCATATCGCTGACCATTTGTAATTCCTCTGCGGTCAGCTGGGTCAGCTTCTCAGCAACTGCATCGACAGCAGTTTTGGTGTTAGAGCCGGTTAAAACAAAATCAACACTCAGGCCAAGCGCCTCACAGACTTTGGCAAGGTTTTCCGGCCGAATAGCTTTCTTGCCCAGCTCCAGATTGGAAATCATCTGCGTAGAAACACCCAGCTTTTCGGCTAGTTCTTCCTGGGTCATCCGTTGGGACTTTCTGCGTACCATAATCCGCTGGCCCATATCCTTCAAAAATTCATTGTCTCCCACGGTATACACCTCCCAGATGGTTTCGTATACACCAATTATAATAACCATAGGTGATATTCTAAATGATTTATAGATATATTATTCTTGATTTTTATCGCCTATAGGTTATAATTAAGCCAAAATGAAAAAGGAGTGTTATGCTGTGTCAGAGTTTTGTTTGAAGTGCTTTAACGAGATGAACGATACCCATTATCGCGCCAAGGACGTATGGCTTGAGGAAGACTTATGCGAGGGATGTGCCGATTGGCGACCTTGCGTGATTGCGTTACGCCCGAAACCGCTGTTTTGGCGACTAATTGAATTGATTTGCAAGCTGTTCCGGAAATGAGATGCCGCTGTCCTGTTGCGGTGCTCGACATCAAAATAAGCCAGCCCGATTGGGCTGGCCTATTTTGGTGCCGCTGACCGGACTCGAACCGGTACGAGTGTTACCTCAAGGGATTTTAAGTCCCTGGTGTCTACCTATTCCACCACAACGGCATATTCAATTAGCTCTGCTTGTACCGATTTCGCTTCGCCAGGATTTTAAGTCCCTTGTGTCTGAGCGTTCCCCCGTTTGTGGTTCCCGGCAGTCTCCTTGCAGCGAACTGCTGCGTCGCCTGCCGACCACGGCACACTCTGCGCCCTCGCTGTTTCTGCCACTGGCAGCGCTCGGGCTCGAGGCCACAGCGGCGTGGATCAAGAGGTATCCTATCACAAAATTTTGCGCGCGTCAAGCGTTGCAGGGCAGTGAAATCACGCTTCGACCGCTTGCACCGCTTTTTCGATCATTTCCACCAAATCTTTGGTATCGTCGCAGATGAATGCCGGATCGCTCTCCTCAAGCACGTCCCGATCCCGGAAGCCCCAGCTTACCGCGACGCAGGGCACGCCGGTATTTTTTGCCGTCAGTACATCCACCTCGCTGTCGCCCACATAGACGCAGCTTTCCACGCCGATGTACGTCATCGCCTTTTTCAGCATATCCGGCGCGGGCTTGCGGGGACAGTCAGACCGCTCACCCAGCGCATAAATGCCGGGGAAATACCGGGCGATCAGAGGTTTTGTGGCAGAGTCCGGCTTATTGGACACCACCGCAATGGGGTACTTTTCGCTTAAATTTGCCAGCGCCTCGGGGATGCCGGCGTAAGGGCCGGTCTTGATCTGGCAATGGGCGTTATAGTAATTTCTGTACACCTCCAGCACCGTATCCACATCGGATCGCTTCTCTTCCGGCAGGCTCAGGGCGATCAGCTGCTTTGCGCCGTTGCCCAGGTAGCTGCGGACCTGCGCCGGTGTCTGGGCCGGGCAGTCAAACTGCGCCATCGCATAATTGACCGCATCCGTTAAATCATCCAGCGTATTGAGTAATGTGCCGTCCAGGTCAAACAAAATGCCAATGCGCATACTTAGCTCCTCCTGTTTTTCATCACCCGGATGTCGTCGCCCACAAAGGTCAGCCGGGAGAACTCGCCGTGAAGCCGGGACGCGATCTGGGGGGAATACCGCCGTGCCATCTCGTCCACATTCAGATTGGTGGAGATGACCATCGGCTTTCCGTCCAGCAGCCGCTCATTGAGCAGGCCGTACAGCGCCGCCGTAACGAACTGGCTGGGCATTTCCGTGCCCAGATCGTCCAGGATCAGCAGATCGCACTGGGTGTATTTTGCCGTCTCGGCCCGGGCTTCTTCATTGCCGCTGAATTTCGCCAGCTCCAGCTTTCCAAACAGCCGGCTGGCAGTTTCGTACATCACACTGTAGCCTCTGTCTGCCACCGCACCGGCGATGCAGGCAGAAAGGAAGGTCTTGCCCAGACCCGTGCCGCCGATGAACATCAGATTGCCGGAATTTTCCGTAAAGGTGGTGGCGTAGCGGCGGCATCTTTCAAAATTCAGCTTCATAATGTCCCGGGGACTTGCGCCGTACTTGGGGTCATACTGATTGCTGTAGTAATCCAGCCGGAACTGGCTGAAGCTCTCCTTTCCGCCGGACAGCAGAGAAAGCTCCTTCTTCTGCTCCTGCCGGCACAGCTCCTGCAAGCACTGGCACATCGTCGCGCCGATATAGCCATTGCCGCCGCACTGGCTGCAAATAGGCGAATCGTCCAGAAACCCTTCTTCAAAATTGGCTCTGACCAGCGCTTCACGCTCCTGCTGCAGGCTTAAATTATCCTGCTTTGCCTGCTCCAGCGCTTTTGTAACATCCGCGCCCTGGGAAAAGACCAGCTGCGCCGCGGCAAGGATCGTCTGCTGCATCTGTCGGTCGATCTCCCGCAGGCGGGGAACGCGGTTATAGGCCTGCATCAAATTGCGCTGATACTCCGATTCCCGGTCAGCTTTTTCAAGAGCCAGACGGTTTCTGGCCCGTCTGATCACTTCTACACTGTATGCCATAGGTTACCCCTCCTGCAATACTCTGCGGATCGCTTCCATTTCCGCCTCGCCCAGCTCACCGGATGCGCCCTTGGGAACGCTCTGCTTCCGGTCGCCGCTCAGGACCTGCTCCGCTGTTTTGTAGCCGGCTGTATGCCAGCTGGAAAGAATTTTGTTCATATAAGGCCAGCTAAGACCGCCGGTGTTGACGCAGGTCTTTTCGTAGGCCATTGCGATGACGCCATCCTCAAAGCCCATATCCAGCCAGCTTCTTGCGTACTTTTCCTCTGCCTGGGTCAGGCTTCTTCCCCGGATCTGCAGCTGCGCCATCAGCTTTTGCAGCTTGGCGTTGCGGGCGTTCTGATTGTGTATGTAGGCCGCGGCCTCCTCCAGCGTGTCGATGCCCTGCTCTGCCCAGCTGTAGGCTTCCTTTTCGATGGTGCGTAAGGAAGGGTTGCGCAGGCTGCCCTTTTGGCGGGCGCGCTCCTTGCAATAAGACACCAGCACCGAGATCACCTCCGCCGGCAATCCCAGATAGCGGATAAAGCCCAGCAGGATCTTCAGCTCCTCGGTGTTTAAGGATCGTCCCATCAGCCGCTGCACTTCGCCGTACAGCAGGCGGAAGGAATTGTCCTGATCCATCGCGTCCAGCACATCTTTTTCGGAATAATTGGGCCGCTCGCCGGGGGCAATAGGACTTTTTCTCTCCTCGGGCCACAGGCCCAGCTGCCGCAAGGTGGCCGCCGCGCAGGACATTCTGGTCTGGGTAAAGCCCAGCGCCTTTTCCGCGCCGGCGGTTTCTCCGCCGCTATGTATATACAGATACAGCAGCGCCGCATCACCGCTGGCAGCGCCCAGCAGCTTGCGCACATCTACCGTATCTATGGTCAAATGCTCCATATTCATACCTTACCTCGTAAAATTCGTCAGTTACAGCAATTATAACACAGTTTTTTTCCTATAACAACGGTTTTTGGGCTATGAAAATTCCCCAAAAACCGCCTTGTTTTTTGGCACGCCACAGTATCTTGTGGCAGCTTGGCTGCTTTGCCCCAATTTGCGTAGTCGGGAACGATCCCCTCATACCTTCTCCCGGGGAGAAGGTGGCGCGGCGCAAGCCGTGCCGGATGTGGAATGCGGGCAGAAATTGCAGATTAAGTATGATGTAAAGGCTTATACAGCATCCAAGTGCACGCCGTTCCACACCCGTCTTTTTGCTTCGCAAAAATCCACCCTCTCCCCGGGAGAGGGGTTTGTGGACGAGCTATGCTCGCTCCTGCACAAAAAATCCCACAGAGCGGTTTGCTCTGTGGGATCATCTTATCTTCTCTTTGCCAGAGGGGCAGCCTTATCCTGGATCACCAAAAGGTCGGAAATGATAGAATTTGATATCAGGAAGCCCTCCGGTGTCAGCCGCCAATGGCCGCTTTCCAGCTTCACCGCGTGGCCGCGCTTGGCGCACTGCTCCAGCGCTTTTTCCAGCGGCGCAAAGGGCAGCAGATACTGCTTTTCATACTCCTGGGCGCTGATACCCAGATTGGTCCGCAGGCGCATCATCAGATATTCGCCGGCCCGCTCTCTCTGGGGGATTTCCTGCAGGTCGTCGATCACCTGGCCGCCGCCAAGCACGCCGTCGATATAGCCCCGCAGATCCCGGATCATCTTAAACCGCTTGCCGGCAAAATCCGAGCTGGCATCCGGGCCGAAGCCCAGATATTCGCCGCCGGTCCAGTACTTCAGATTGTGCTTAGACTCGTTATTGCGGCGGCAGAAATTGGAGATCTCATACTGGCGGAAGCCCTTGCTGCGCAGCACCTCTACCGCCCGCAGATACATATCCGCCTGCATATCGTCATCCGGCAAATTCAAGAATTCCTGATACCGGTGCAGCGGCGTGCCCTCTTCCACCTTAAGGCCATAGCAGCTGATATGCTCCGGCTCTAATTTCAGCACATTCTGCAGCGTTCTTTCCCAGCTGCCTACTGTCTGACCGGGCAGGCCGTAGATCAGATCCAGGGAGAGATTGCGGAAGCCCGCTCTGCGGATCTGCTTCACCGCGGAAACCGCCTGGGCGTAATTGTGGGGACGGCCGATCTTATCCAGGATCTCGTCGTTATCGCATTGAATGCCCAGACTGACCCGGTTAAAACCCTCGCTGTGCAGCTTATGCAGAAGCTTCGGGGAAACCGAATCCGGGTTTGCCTCAAAGGTGATCTCTGCATTGTTGGATACATCGAAGCTGCGGCGCACAGCGGTGAGAATGGTGGCCATTCCGTCCGCGCCGAAGAAGCTGGGCGTACCGCCGCCAAAATACACCGTGTCCACGCTGTAGCCCGGTGCCAGCGCGCCGGCCTCCTTGATATGGGCGCAGACTGCATCCAGGAAGCCATCCAGAAGCCGGTCATCTTTGGTGGTCAGGGAATAAAAATCACAGTATTGGCACTTGCTGCGGCAGAAAGGCACGTGGATATAAATGCCCAGCGGTGTTTTGTCTTTTCGTCCCAAAATAGCCATAGGACACCTCCGTTACAGTACGCTCTGTACCTCTTCGTCCGCATTGTGCAGGGATTTGGTCTCCGGAGCGGCAATGATGGCATTGAAGAACCGAACGCGGCGGTTTTTCAGTTTACCGCTGCCAAATTCGGCATTAAAGCTGACCTTATATCCGCCCTCAATAGCCTCAGCCATCATATTGCGGATGGCAATCCGCTCTGCCGACGCCTTTTCGTTGATGGTAGAAAGCGTCGCGGAAATATCCGTAGTTTCCAGGATGTACGTTGCAGAGCGCTTGTTTGCAGGGTTCATAAGCACCTTCTGCAGCCACTCAAAGAGGGTCAGCGTGATCAGAATGAACACCATACCGAAAACAGCCAGCGCATAGTAGCCAAAGCCGGCAGCGATGCCAAGGCAGGCAACTGCCCAAAGGCTGGCCGCGGTGGTCAGGCCCTTGACCGTTGCGCCTTCGCGCATGATCGTGCCTGCACCCAGGAAACCGACGCCGGTAATGACCTGCGCGCTGAGCCGGGCAGGATCAGCAGTCGATCCCAGCAGGCTGTAGTGATGGAAGATGATCTCACCGGTGATGGACACCACGCAGGCGCCCAGCGCCACCAGAATGTGGGTGCGCATACCGGCAGGCCGGTGGGTATATTCACGCTCCGTACCGATGACCAGACCCACCAGCATAGCACAAGCCAGGCGCAGGCAGATCTCCCACAGGCCGGGAGTCGTACTCATAATGCTATTCCAAATTTCTTTCCAGAACATAAGCATTTGCTCCTTTCCAGTTTAGTCCTCATCCAGCTTCAGCACCGCCATAAATGCCTCGCTGGGGACGGAAACCGTACCAAAGGTACGCATCCGTTTCTTGCCTTCCTTCTGCTTTTCCAGCAGCTTCTTCTTACGGGTAATATCGCCGCCGTAGCACTTGGCAAGCACATCCTTGCGCAGGGCCTTGATGGTCTCTCTGGCGATGATCTTGCCGCCGATAGCCGCCTGCACCGGGATCTCAAACTGGGCGCGGGGGATATTGTCCTTCAGCTTTTCGCAGATCTTCCGGGCACGGGGATAGGCATTCTCCGCAAACAGAATGAAGCTCAGGGCGTCCACGATATCGCCGTTGAGTAGGATGTCCAGCTTCACCAGCTTACTGGGGCGGTAGCCGATCAGCTCATAGTCCAGGCTGCCGTAGCCACGGGTGCGGGATTTCAGCGCATCGAAGAAATCGTAGATGATCTCGTTCAGCGGCATTTCATAGTGCAGCTCCACACGGTTTGCATCGAGATACACCATATCCTTGAATTCACCGCGGCGCTGCTGGGCAAGATCCATAATGTTGCCCACGTATTCCTGGGGCGCGATCAAGCTGATCTTGACGAAAGGCTCTTCCGCCAACTCGATCTCCATCGGATCGGGATAATCCAGGGGGTTATCCACCATCAGCACCTCGCCGTTGGTTTTGGTAACACGGTAAACGACGTTGGGCGCGGTGGTGATCAGGTCCAGATTGTACTCCCGCTCCAAACGCTCCTGGATGATCTCCATATGCAGAAGGCCCAAAAAACCGCAGCGGAAACCAAAGCCCAAAGCAATAGAGCTTTCCAGCTCATAGACAAAGGATGCGTCGTTCAGCTTCAGCTTCTCCAGCGCTTCCCGAAGATCCTGATACTTTGCACCGTCAGCGGGGTACACGCCGGAATAGACCATGGGCTGTACCGCCCGGTAGCCCGGCAGGGGCTGGGGCGCAGGATTTTCAACAGATGTGATGGTATCGCCCACCTGGGTATCTGCCACATTTTTAATGGACGCAGTGATGTAACCGACTTCGCCGGCGCCCAGGGCTTCCCGGGGGGTCAGACCCATCGGATTCATCGTGCCGACTTCCACAACCTTGTAGGTAGCACCGGTGGCCATCATCTTGATATCCATACCGGCCTTGACCGTGCCCTGCTTGATGCGGGTATACACGATAACGCCCCGGTAGGAATCGTAAACGCTGTCAAAGATCAGCGCCTGCAGCGGCGCATCCCGATCGCCCTCCGGCGCGGGAACATCCTTGACGATCATCTCCAGCACAGAGCGGATATTGATGCCGTTCTTGGCAGAAATTTCGGGAGAATCCTCCGCAGGAATGCCGATGATATCCTCCACCTCGGCCTTGACCTCGGCAGGCCGTGCAGAGGGCAGGTCGATCTTATTGATAACCGGCAGCACTTCCAGTCCCGCATCAATGGCCAGATAAGTATTCGCCAGCGTCTGGGCTTCCACGCCCTGGGACGCATCCACCACCAGCACCGCACCCTCGCAGGCGGCAAGGCTGCGGGAGACCTCGTAGTTGAAGTCCACGTGGCCCGGGGTGTCTATTAAATTCAGATGGTAGGTTTCCCCATCCTCAGCCTTATAGTTCAGCTGTACCGCGGTGGCCTTGATGGTAATACCGCGCTCCTGCTCCAGGTCCATCGAGTCCAGGATCTGTTCCCGGCCCTGGCGATTATCCACGGCGTCGCACTCCTCCAGCAGACGGTCTGCGAGAGTGGACTTTCCGTGGTCAATATGGGCGATGATGGAAAAATTGCGGATCTTGGAAAGTTCGGTCATATCGTAATACCTCTGTACGGTACCTCAAAAAAGCACCTTATAAAAATGGGATTTATATATTATACTGAAAAATCCGGAAAAAGTAAACTGTATGTTTTGCGAAAAATGCGGGAAAACTGTATTTGAATCGCGACAAAATACGCCCAAAGCTGCAAAAATCAAAAATTTTTCTGCAAAGCCCTTGTCAAATTCGGAAAAAAGGTATATAGTCTTACAGAAATTTCTAAAGATAAAGGGGTAGAGTAATTTGAGTACAACAAAAAAGCCCGCTAATAAAAATATGGAAGATCTCCAGGCTGCGCTGCAGGCATTGATCGCCCAGGGCAAGAAGGACGGTATGATCCGCACCTCTGATCTGCACGATTATCTGGAGAAGATGGATCTGTCCCCGGAGAAGATCGAGGAGATCTACGACCGTTTTGAGGCAATGAACATTCAGATCGTCAGCAACGACCTGGATCTGGACTTGGGCGACGATATGGAGCTTGCAGATCTGGATGATCCCGTGGATCTGACCGATGTGGAAGATGAAGATCTGGTTGACCCCGTGGATCTGGCTGCAGAGTACAATCTGGACGACCCGGTGCGTATGTATCTGAAAGAGATCGGCCAGGTAAAGCTGCTGTCCGGCGAAGAGGAGATCGAGCTGGCCAAGCGGGTCTCTGAGGGCGATCAGAACGCCAAGAACAAGCTGACGGAAGCCAACCTGCGTCTGGTGGTCTCCATCGCAAAGAAATATTCCGGCCGCGGCCTGCACATTCTGGACCTGATCCAGGAAGGCAACACCGGTCTTATCCGGGCAGTTGACAAATTCGATTGGACAAAGGGAAACAAATTCTCTA
>JAFTUO010000085.1 GCA_017466215.1 Oscillospiraceae bacterium
AATATGGTCAACTGACATCTGGGAAAAGGCTCTTCTATGTCCGCAATCAAGGACGGCAAGTGAAATGATACCACTATGGGTCTGTCTCCTCTGGCCGGCTTGCCTATGGGTACCCGCTCCGGCGATATCGACGCCTGCGTGGTGCAGTTCATCTGCAATAAGTACGGTATGAGCGTGGACGATTGCCTGAATATGCTGAACAAGAAGTCCGGCGTGCTGGCTCTGTCCGGTAACGTTTCCTCCGACTTCCGCGATCTGGAAGCTGGCGCCAAGAACGGCGATGAGAACTGCGCGCTGGCCCGCGACAAGTTCTGCTACGAGGTTGCCAAGTATGTCGGCGCTTACGCCGCTGCTCTGAACGGCATCGACGTGCTGACCTTCACCGCCGGCGTTGGCGAGAATGACTTCTCCGTCCGTGCTGCTGTTTGTGAGTATCTGGGCTTTATGGGCGTCAAGATCGACCCCGAGCTGAACAAGAAGCGCGGCCAGGAGCTGTGCATCTCCACCCCCGACTCTTCCGTTCAGGTTTGGGTCGTGCCCACTAACGAAGAGCTGATGATCGCTCAGGATACCGCTGAGCTGGTCAACGCTGCCAAGTAATTTGTGAAAAACGGAATTCCCGAAATACCGGCGTATTTCGGGAATTCTTATATCAAAACCAGGAGAATACTATGAATCGTGTAACTGAGCGCTTTTTGCGCTATGTATCCTTTGATACCCAATCTGATGAGTTTTCCGAAACCTGCCCCTCTACCGATAAGCAGAAGCTGTTGGGCGTGGCGCTGGTGGAGGAAATGCTGAAAATCGGCATCCGGGATGCCCGAATGGACGAGCACGGCTATGTTTACGGTACAGTTCCCGGCGATCCCAGCCTGCCTACCATTGGCCTCATCGCTCATATGGACACCGCGCCTGATGTCTCCGGCGCCAATGTGCAGGCAAAAGTGGTGCCTTATAACGGCGGCGATGTGTGCCTGAATGCGGAAAAGGGCATTTACCTGCGGGAAAAAGAATATCCCAGCCTGAAAAACCACCACGGCAAGCACTTGATTGTTACCGACGGCACGACCCTTTTGGGCGCGGACAACAAGGCGGGCATTACAGAAATTATGACGGCGGCGGAGTTTTTGCTGCGCACCCGGATGCGCCACGCTACGCTGAAGATTGGCTTTACGCCCGACGAGGAGATTGGCCGCGGCGCGGATCTTTTTGATGTCAAGGGCTTCGGCGCGGACTATGCCTACACCGTGGACGGCGGCACTATCGGCGAGATCGAGTACGAAAATTTCAACGCCGCTGGCGCAAAAGTGGTATTCCACGGTCTGAACATCCATCCCGGTGGAGCAAAGGGCAAGATGGTCAATTCCCAGTATCTGGCGATGGAATATCAGGGCCTGCTGCCTGCGATGCAGAAGCCGGAGCATACAGAAGGCTATGAGGGCTTTATCCACCTGACGGATATGCAGGGAGAGGTGGAGCAGACCACGCTGCGCTACATCATCCGCGACCACGATATGGACAAATTCCAGGAAAAGAAGGCGCTGATGACAGCGGCCGCACAGTTCCTGAATCAGAAATATGGCACGGGAACGGTGGAGCTGACGGTCAAGGACAGCTACTACAATATGAAGCAGTGCATTGAGCCGTGTATGTATATCGTGGAGCGGGCAAAGAAGGCAATGCAATCTTCCGGTATGACGCCCCGGGAAGTCCCCATCCGGGGCGGCACGGACGGCGCAAGACTTTCCTATATGGGCCTGCCGTGTCCCAATCTGTGTACCGGCGGCGAAAACTTCCACGGACGGTTTGAGTACATTCCCGTAGAAGATATGGAAAAGTGCGTAACGATGCTGGTCAATATTCTGACGAGCCTGTAAAACAAAAAAGTGGCGTGCCTCAGGCACGCCATTTTATTTGTTCAATTAGCCTTCAAAATCGGTCTCAGCAGCGATGACGTCGGTCTCCTCAGCAGCTTCGACAGCTTCCTCGACGGTTACGTCCTCGGTGCAATCGCAATCGCAGTCGCAATCACACTCGCATTCGCCGTCGCAGCAGCACTTGCAAGCGCCCAGAGTCTTCTTCGCCCAGGCGACGATCTTATCGCCATAGGTGGCGGCTACATAGACAGCACCGGCAACAGCAGCCAGCGCTACAACGATCTTGACAATAATACCAAAAACCTTCATAGACATTACCTCCATAAATGTATAATGATCTTACTATCAGTATAACCAGTTGCAAGCAAAAATGCAAGGACTTTTTCTGCAGATCTAGGGACAATATCCGTACATTCCCCGGACGCTGACTTCGCCGGCGTTGACGGCTTCCGCGTGCTTGTCGGGAAATTCCACCAGCAGCGCACCGTTATTGTCAATGCCGATGGCGTGGCCGTGGCGGATCTCGTCTGCTTTTACGATGGAAACTTGCTTGCCCACGGTGATGCAGTCCCGGCGGTAGACATCCAGAATTTTCTGCCTGTCGTTTAACTGCCCGGCGATTTCGCAAAATGCTTCGATCAGCGCGGCAGCTACCTGAGCCCGGTCAATTTCTTTGCCGCAGGCCATAGTAAGCGAGCCGGCGAAGCTTTGAATTTCTTCAGGGAAATCCTCCTGCGCCTGACAGCAGTTGACGCCAATGCCGATGACGGCGGCGGTTTCGACCGGGGTGATCACCAGCTCGGTCAAAATACCGGCCAGCTTCCTGCCGCCGAGGACCAGATCGTTGGTCCACTTGATGCCGGGGCGCAGACCCACCGACTTTTCCAGCGCGTTGCAGGCGGCAACGGCGGCAGCGCAGGTCAGGTGCATCAGCTGATCGGCGGGTGTCTGCAAGCGCAAAATCACGCTCATATACACGCCCATACCGGCCGGTGATGCGAAGCTGCGGCCCATACGGCCTCGGCCGCCCGTCTGACGGTCAGCGATCAGCACCGTGCCGTGGGGCGCACCCTGCCGGATCAAGGCCTTTGCCTGGTCGTTGGTGGAGTCGGTAACGTTATACCATATAATTTGATTCTGCCAGAGGTGTCCCTCTGGCAGAAAGTGTTTGATCTTCGTTAGCATCAATCAATATCCTTGTTGACTTCTTCGGGTACTTCGTCCAGAACTTCGGGATGGGCCAGCAGACGGCGGTAGTACTTGAAGAAGGTGGCATAGTAGTAGCCGTCTACGATACGCTCATCCAGAACGAATTTGATATCAACGTACTTGCGCTGTACGATAGTGCCGTCCTCCTGCACCTCCAGAGCGCGGCGCTTGCAGCCGAATGCACCGAAGGCGGGGATGTTGCCGAAGTCGTACAGATGGTGGTAGATGGGGCGGATGCCCAGGCTGCCCATAGAGGTGAAGAAAATACTGCCGTGGAAGGGGCTGAGCTCCATCAGGAACTTGGGCAGCAGACCAAAGTAGTCCAGAAGCTTCAGCAGCCATACCACAAATTTCAGCACCACGCCGGGGATCAGGGTGAACAGCGCCACCAGATTGTCAAAGCTGGAATCCAGCTCAGTGGTGCTCTTTACACTTTCTACGGCGGCATTGAGCTTGCGGTAGACATCCTCTGCGGTATCGTAGGGAGTCAGATGCACCTTGATGGAGGTGTCGGGGGACTCCACGGTCATTTCCTTTTTGACCACCATACAGTACTGTACGTCATTGCCGCGGGAATAGACCTTCTGGCCGGAGATAAACCGGTTCAGCTGGGGATACTTGGCGATGCCCCGGACGTATGCTGCAAGCAGTACGTGGGTGATGCCGAAATCCTTCAGACCCTCCCGCCGCTTCTGGCGGATATAGCGGTCGATATGGGTGATCTCGATGGATTCCTCAAACAGGTTGGAGCAGGTATTGCGCTCGACTTGGATGTAGGAGGTGATCTGTGCGATGGGGGGCAGGGTGCGTACCCGGCGGCCGTCGATGCGGTCTCCCCAGGTGGGATGGTATTCGCCGTCGGTATGTACCCGGATGGCAAAGCTCTGCAGAAGCAGACCGCCGAAGAACAGATAATCCGGCAGGACATAGGTCCAGTGGTCAGCGACGCCGCTGTGCATCAAGGCGCGGTGCAGGTACGCAAACAATGCGATCGCGCAAAGGTACAGCGGTACCAGCAGCCAAACGCTGCGGATCTTGCCGCAGGTGATGGCGGTGTATGCCAGGCAGAAGAACAGCAGGCAAACAACAAAAAGACCCAGAACGAGGGCAGAACTGCCCAGAAGCATATGGGGGCGGATGGCGTAATAGATCGCCATCAGGAATACGGGGATCGCGGTCTTATAGAACAGCTCTTTGCCGCCTAAGAGTACGATGAGCACATACAGCAAGGTGGCTGCTACTGGCAGAACGATTTGACTCCACACATCCAGTGTATCGCCTGACCCTTTCAAACAGGCGAACACAATGCGGGCCACTGCCGAGCCGACCAGGCAAAGTGCCATCAGCCACGTCATAACATTTTTGTTACTGACGTAAAAACGTGTTTTTCCTTCCATAACAATGCCATTATAGCAAACAATGTCGGCCTTGGCAATGAAAAAATGAATTTTCTGTTAAAAAGAGGGGGAAACGCCCGCATTATGCCGTGAAATCCCGCGTAACGATCATTGACCTTTTGGCCAATATTTGATATAATAAGCGAAAATCTGAAAAAGGAGAATTCTTATGAAGAAAACTGTTTTAAGAGAATATGCAAAACTGATCGTCCGCTGCGGCGTGAATGTTCAGAAAGGTCAGGAAGTCATCATCTATGCCGGCCTCGACCAGCCGGAGTTTGTTCAGATGGTGGTGGAGCAGGCCTACAAGGCAAAGGCCAAGAAGGTTACTGTTGAGTGGAACTATGATCCGCTGACCAAGCTGCACGTACGCTACCAGTCTGTCAAGACGATGGGCACGGTTACCGAGTGGCAGAAGGCAAAGCAGCAGCACTTCTGCGATGTGCTGCCCGCCCGCATCCATCTGGTGTCCGATGATCCCGACGGTCTGAAGGGCGTGAACATTGCCAAGATGGCCAAGGCCAGAAAGCTGTCCTATCCCATCCTGCGTCCTTATATCGACGCCCGTGAGAACAAGCAGCAGTGGTGCATCGCCGCTGTTCCCGGCAAAGCCTGGGCAAAGAAGGTGTTCCCCGGTGTCCGCACCTCTGTGGCGATGGAAAAGCTGTGGGAAGCCATTCTGGCTACCTCTCGTGTGGATGAAGATCCCATCAAGGCCTGGGAGGCCCACAATGCCGACCTGAAGGCTCGCTGCGACTATCTGAACAGCCTGGGTATCGAGTCTCTGCACTATACCGCTGATAACGGCACCGACCTGACCGTGGGTATGATCCCCGAGGCTATCTTCGCCGGCGGCGGCGAGACCAGCCTGCAGGGCATCTACTTCAATCCCAATATCCCCACCGAGGAGTGCTTTATTTCCCCGATGCGGGGCAAGGCAGAGGGCATCGTTTACTCCACCAAGCCTCTGAGCTATCAGGGCCAGCTGATCGAGAATTTCTACCTGCGCTTTGAAAACGGCAAGGCTGTGGAAGCCAAGGCAGAAAAGGGCGAGGAGCTGCTGAACACCATGATCACCATGGATGAGGGCGCAGCTTACCTGGGCGAATGCGCGCTGGTGCCCCAGACCAGCCCCATCAATCAGAGCGGTCTGCTGTTCTATGAAACACTGTTCGACGAGAATGCTGTTTGCCATCTGGCCGTGGGTATGGGCTTTGCCGATACCATCAAGGATCACCAGAATAAGACCCTGGATGAATGCCGCGCTCTGGGCATCAACGATTCTATGATCCACGTGGACTTTATGATCGGCTGCGATACGATGAATATCGACGCACATTGCCGTGATGGCAAGGTCGTTCCCATCTTCCGGAACGGCAACTGGGCATTCTAAAGACAAAAATAAGAAAAATAACGAAAAAAACACTTGCATTTCCTAAATGGATATGTTATGATGTTCGGGCGATTGAAATTGCTAGGGTTATTATGCCCTTTTATCTACTGAGAAAGAGGTGAACCAAATGAAGGAAGGTATCCATCCCAATTACGAACAGACTACCATTCGCTGCGCCTGTGGCAACGTCTTTACGACCGGCTCCACCAAGAAGGACATCCGCGTTGAAATCTGCTCCAAGTGCCACCCTTTCTATACCGGCAAGCAGAAGCTGGTTGACACCGGTGGACGTGTTGATCGTTTCAACAAGCGTTTCGGCCTGAAGTAAGAGTAAAGTCCGCACTGCGTAACGTAGTGCGGACTTTTTTGTATTATTTTGCTTCCGCATTGCGGTTTGTGTGGTATACTGTAATATATACGCAAACGGAGGAACTATGGAATCAACTTTTGAGAAAGTTCAGGAGCGGGCGGTGCTGGTGGGCTTGAATGCCGACTGCTTCCGCCACGACCAGATCGCCACGGATGAGACCCTGGATGAGCTGGAAGCGCTCCTCGAAACTGCCGGCGGTTTTTGCACCGGCAAGATTTTGCAGAATCGCCACGCCCCCGACCCTCACAGCTTTATCGGCGAGGGCAAGGCGCTGGAAGTGAAAATGCTGGTGGAGGCCACGGCTTCCACAATGGTGGTCTTCGATAATGAGCTGTCTGCCGGCAATATCCGGGCGCTGGAAGAAATCGTGGGCGTTACGGTGTTGGATCGCAGCGCGCTGATTTTGGACATCTTTGCCCAGCGGGCAAAGACCAGAGAGGGCCGGCTGCAGGTAGAGCTGGCCCAGTATAAATATTTGCTGCCCAGACTCTCCGGTATGGGCAAGAGCCTCTCCCGGCAGGGTGGCGGTATCGGCACCCGAGGCCCCGGCGAAACCAAGCTGGAAAGCGACCGCCGTCATATTCGCGAGCGGATCGCCAGACTACAGCAGGAGCTGGAGCAGGTGCGGCAGGTCCGGGGTGTTCAGCGGGAACGCCGGATGAAAAATTCCGTGCCGGTGGTGGCCATTGTGGGCTACACCAACGCCGGAAAGTCTACTTTGCTGAACAAGCTGACCGGCGCAGGCATTCCTGCCAACAACCGGCTGTTTGACACGCTGGACACCACCTCCAGACAGCTGGAGGTTTCTGATAATTTGAATGTGATCCTGACGGATACCGTCGGGTTTATCGCGAAGCTCCCGCACCATCTGGTGGACGCTTTCCGGGCAACCCTGGAGGAGCTGGAGTATGCAGATTTGCTGCTGCACGTCATCGACGCCTCTGACGAAAACCGGGAGGAGCATATCGCCGTGGTGGACAAGCTGATCTCTCAGCTGGCCGCACCGGGCACGCCGGTCCTGCAGTGCTATAACAAGGCGGATCTGGTGGAAAAGACCGATATCCCCATTGGGGAAGATGTGGTGCGTATTTCTGCCGCTACCGGCGAGGGTATGGAAGATCTGCTGAAAGCCATCGAAAAGGCCTTGGGACACAGCCGCCACCATATTATCGTGCGTTTGCCCTATTCGATGGGCGGTATGGTGGAGACGCTCCACAGCGGCGCCCAGGTACTGAATGTGGAATACACCGCAGAGGGCATTGAGGTGGAGACCATTGTTGACCCCATCCTCTACGGAAAAGTGAGAGAATTTATTGTAAAGGAGTGCTGAAGTCTTGGAGGAATATCTGGTTCCGACCCAATTCGGTGAAGATGTATTTATCGAGAAAAAATCACGCTTTATCGGCAGGGTTTGGCCGGTAGAATCCGAGGAAGAAGCGCTGGAAAAGATCCAGGCAATGAAAAAACAGCACTACGATGCCACCCACAACTGTTGGGCCTATATCATCAGAGACGGCGCGGTCCGATTCTCCGATGACGGTGAGCCCGGCGGCACGGCAGGAATGCCGATGCTGCAGGTGCTGCAGCGGGAGGGGCTTTTCAACGTGGTGTGCGTTGTAACCCGGTATTTTGGCGGTATTTTGCTGGGCGCAGGCGGTCTTGTGCGGGCCTATACAAAGGGCGCGAAGATCGCGGTGGATGCAGCAGGAAAGTCGATGAAACGGGTCTGGAGCGTGCTGTATGTGCCCTGCCCGTACACCTATTTTGAGCGCTTAAAGCTGGAGGTGGATGCCTTTGGCGGCCTGATCCGCAATACGGATTTCGGCTCTGAGGTAGAGTTGGAGATCCTGATGCCGGAAGCGCAGGCGCAGCCGTTTCTTGACCGGCTGACGGATATGTCCGCCGGCAATATCGAGGGTATGATCACTGGCCAGGAATACCGCGCATTTCCGATTTCTAAGGGGGAAGAGTAATGACAATTCGCGAAGAATTGGAACGTTTGGAACACAGAAGACTGCATCCCAAAGCGGCCTTTGCCGATGAGAGCAAGGGCAGACCCTATCCCGAGGAAGAGCGGGAGGAGGATGTGCGCACCTGCTACCAGCGGGATATCGACAAGATCGTGCATTCCAAGGCGTTTCGCCGGCTGATGCATAAGACCCAGGTGTTCCTGCGGCCGGAGGGCGATCACTACCGCACCCGTATGACCCATACCCTGGAGGTATCCCGCATTGCCGGCACCATTACTCGGGCGTTAGGCCTGAATGAAGATCTGGCTGAGGCCATTGCTATGGGCCACGATCTGGGTCATACCCCTTTTGGCCACGCCGGAGAGGTGGCGCTGACCAAGTGCCTCGGCAAACCTTTCCGCCACAACGAGCAGAGCCTGCGGGTGGTGGATTACTTAGAGCGGGACGGCGAGGGCCTGAATCTGACCTACGAGACCCGTATGGGCATTCTGGGCCATACCGGCGAGCACATCCCGGAAACCCTGGAGGGGCAGATCGTGCGCCACTCCGACCAGATCGCCTATGTCAATCACGATATTGACGATGCGATTCGGGCCGGCATCCTCGCCAATGAGGATATTCCCCGCAGTGTTTCTGACATTCTGGGCAACACCCATACCCAGCGGATCAATACGCTGGTGTGCGATATGATCCGCACATCCACGGAAGCCGGTGAAATCCGCCTTTCTGACGGCGTGTATCAGGCGCTGCAGGATCTGCGCAGCTTTATGTTTGAGCGGGTCTATCGCAGCCCCATTGCCAAGGGCGAGGAGAGCAAGGCAAAGGAAATGCTGGAAAAGCTATACAGATATTATGTAAACCACCCGGAAGCACTCCCGGCGGATTTCCATCCCCAGGTCAGCTTCGACGGTATGGAGCGCACAGTCTGCGACTATATCGCCGGTATGACCGACAAGTATGCAATCGACAAATATACCGAGATTTTTATCCCAATGGGGTGGCACGTACGGTAATTTTGTGATATAATAAATTGATTCAAGGAAAGGAGGTACAGACTATGGCATTCCCACCGGCATTTATTGACGAATTGGTTGCCCGCAATCCTATTGAGGATGTGGTAGGGCAGTATGTGAATTTGAAACGCTCCGGCGGAAATTTGTTCGGTCTGTGTCCTTTCCACGGCGAAAAGACCGCATCTTTCTCCGTCGCCCCGGATAAGGGCATTTACTACTGCTTCGGCTGCCACAAAGGCGGCGGCGTCATCAACTTCCAGATGGAGGTGGAGGGCTTAAGCTACCCGGATGCCGTCCGCGCGCTGGCAAAGCGCTGCGGTATGACCGTGCCGGAGGACGAGCAGTATCAGAGCCGTTACCGTCAGCAGGAGCGGCTGTGGGCGCTGCATAAGGAAGCGGCACGATTCTTCCATAGTCAGCTGTATGCTCCTGTGGGTCAGGCGGCGCTTAACTATGCCTTAGGCCGCGGTATGCCCAAGTCCACGCTGACGACTTTCGGCATCGGCTATGCACCCGACAGCTGGGATTCGATGGTCAAGGCGATGCGGGCCAAGGGCTACACCGATCAGGAGCTGATCGACAGCGGTTTGGTGACCAAATCCCAGAAAAACGGCAATTTGTTTGACCGTTTCCGGGATCGGCTGATGTTCCCCATCATTGATGTGCGGGGCAATGTCATCGGCTTTGGTGGCCGGATTATGAAGAATGATAAAGATGCCGCCAAATACTTAAACTCCCCGGAAACGATGATTTTCAACAAGCGCAAGAATCTGTTTGCGCTGAATTTGGCGAAAAAGAGCAAGCTAGGCTATCTGATTTTGGTGGAGGGCTATATGGACGCCATCGCCCTGCATCAGTACGGCTTTGACTGCGCGGTGGCATCTCTTGGCACGGCACTGACGGAGGATGGCGCAACGCTTCTGAGCAAATACACCGACCAGGTGGTGCTGATCTATGACGGCGATACGGCCGGTCAGAATGCCACCAAGCGGGCCATTCCCATTCTGGAAAAGGCCGGCTTGCAGGTCAAGGTCCTGCAGATGCGGGACGCCAAAGACCCCGACGAATTTTTGAAGAAATTCGGTGCGGATAAGTTTAAGGTCCTGCTGGAGGAATCCTCCAACCGGGTGGAATACCAGCTCAACGCCATCCGCAAAAAATACGATCTGCGGGAAGATGATCAGAAGGTCAAATTCCTCCACGAATGTGCCGATCTCATCAGCACTTTGGGCAGTCCCGTGCAACGGGAGGTCTATGGCGGCAGAGTAGCAGAAGCGGCCAAGATCAGTATGGATGCGATGAAGCTGGAAATCAGCCGCGCCTGGAAGCGGCGGCAGTACCAGCAGAAGAAAAAGCAGGAGGCCATTGATCTGGCACCTGCGAAAGCCTTGCAGCCCAAGAGCCGCACCATTCGTTATGACAATGTAAAGTCTGCTATGGCAGAGGAGTGTGTGATCGCACAGATCCTGCGCCAGCCGGCGCTTCTGGATCAAACGAAGAATCTTCAGGCAGAAGCGTTCTCTTCTGAATTGTTGGGAAGAGTATATGGCCAGCTTAAAAACCGGCACGATCAGGGAATGGATGTTTCCGTCGCGGTGCTTTCGGACTTAAGCGGTGAGGAAATGTCTCACATCACGGCGATCACTCAGCGCCAGCAGGAGACCGTCAGCGAAAAGGCACTTTCTGATTGTGTGCGGACAATCCTTGCCGAGCATCAGGCGTCCAGCGTATCAAGTGAAGATGATCTGCTGGCTTTGCAGAATAAATTAAGGGAAAGAAAAGGTCTTGGTGTATGACGCTAGATCTGCAGCAAATGCAAACATATTCTGAGGACGATATGCGCCAGTACTTAAGCGATATCCGCCAGTACCCCCGGCTGACCGCCGAGGAAGAGCGGGAGCTGGCACAGCGCTGTGCAGCAGGGGATGAGGAGGCCATCCGCAAGATGGTCAATTCCAACCTGCGGCTGGTGGTATCGGTGGCTCGGGAGTATGCCGGGCGGGGTGTGCCTCTGCTGGATCTGATCCAGGAGGGGAGCATCGGCCTGCTTGCAGCAGCGAAAAAATTTGACTATACCCTGGATTACCGCTTCTCCACCTATGCCACCAAGTGGATCCGGCAGGGTGTGAGTCGGTATCTGACCGGCCACGGCACGATCCGCGTACCGGTGCATACGGCAGAGCGCATCCGCAAGATCAATGCAGCCAGGGCGGCTTTGCTTCTGGAGCTGGAAAAAGAGCCGACAGTTGCACAAATTGCGGAAAAATGCGGTTTTTCCGTTGCAAAAACGGAGCAGCTGATGGGCTTGCTGCCCCAGACCTGCTCTTTGGATGCCCAGATCGGCGACGAGGACGGCACGCTGTCGGCATTGCTGGAAAATATCCACGCGGAGCAGCCTTATGAAAAGGTTGTCCGGGAGGAACTGAATCAAACGATGGAAGCGCTGATGGGAAGCCTGAATGAGCGGCAGCAGCAGATCCTGCGGCTGCGCTTTGGTATGGCCGATGGCGTTTGCTATTCTTTGGAGCAGGTGGGAAACCGGTTGGGCATCTCTAAGGAGCGAGCCCGGCAGGTGGAAAAGCAGGCTATCGAAAAGCTGCAGAAGCTGGGCAGCGGTATGGGACTGGAGGACTTTTTGGAATGATGGATTTTACATTTGAAGATTCTCTCTGGGAACAGACCTTGCCTACGCTGAAAGATTCTATCGACGCAGAAAGATTTTTGGCGCTGCTGGAAGAGGAGGACGAAAGCGCTGTCGAGGACGCGTTTTCCCAGCTTTGTCAGCGGAACATTACATTGGATGTTTCTAAGCTGCCGAAGGTGGCAGGCGTTGGCGAAGCGGCTGTCCGTCTGCGCAGGGAAGAACAGCTGGCCAAAAGCGGCAACCTGTTGCAGGACCTGGAGGACACCGATCCTCTGAAGCTGTATCTGCAGGAGATCGCCGGCATTCCTGCCTGCGGCGATCTGAATATTCTGGCGGAAGAACTGAAGGAAAATAAGGACGATCCCCAGCTTCAGCAGACGATTTTGAATTTGAGCTTAAGCCGCGTATTTGAGCTGGCCTGCCGGCATACCGGCTACGGCGTTCTGCTTCTGGATCTGATCCAGGAGGGAAGTATGGGCCTGTGGCAGAATTTGAGCCGCTATGACGGCGGTGATTTTGCTGCTTTCCGGGATTGGAACATTTGCCAGAGTATGGCATGCATTATTACCCTGCAGGCAAGAAACCAGGGCGTTGGCCAGAAAATGCGCCAGGCGCTGGAGGATTACCGCAGCGTGGATGAAAAACTCCTGACGGAGCTGGGCAGAAACCCCACCCGTGAAGAGATTGCCGAGGAGCTGCATATGAGTGTGGCCCAGACGGAGATCGTGGAATCTATGCTGCAAACGGCCCGGGATATGCACCGCGCCAAGGCAGAACGCGAGCCAAAAGAGCCGCAGCCCGAAGAGGAACAGGCGGTGGAGGACACCGCGTATTTCCAGGCCCGGCAGCGGATACAGGAGCTGCTGTCCAGTCTGGATGAGCCGTCGGCAAAGCTGCTGACCCTGCGCTTTGGCTTAGAGGGCGGCCTGCCCAAGAGCCCGGAGGAGACCGGGCGGATTTTAGGATTAACACCGGAAGAAGTGGTTGCGGCAGAAGCTGCTGCATTGCTGAAACTCCGGGAACAAAAATAAACGAGAGAGGTTTTTAAGGTATGGCTAAGACTTATGCGATCGCCATCGACGGCCCTGCCGGTGCAGGCAAAAGCACCATCGCCAAGCGTTTGGCAAAGGAGCTGGGCTTCCAATATGTAGACACCGGTGCTATCTACCGCACCGTAGCGTATTTTCTGGATCTTCTGGGCATCAGCCCCAAGGATGTGGACGGTGTTGAGCGCTATATCGACGAGCTGAATGTGGAAATTCGCTACGACGAGGATGGCGCGCAGCATATGATTATGAACGGTATGGATGTGTCCAAGGATATCCGCACCCAGGACATTTCCCAGAAGGCATCTCTGGTGTCTGCCCACGCCGTTGTCCGCGAGGCTCTGCTGGATATGCAGCGCAATGTGGCGAAGAATTACAATGTGATTATGGACGGCCGGGATATCGGCACTGTGGTGTTGCCCAAGGCTGACGTGAAGATCTTCCTCACCGCTTCCGCGGAGGTGCGGGCAAAGCGCCGTACCGATGAGCTGATTGCCAAGGGCCAGACTGCCGTTTTTGAAACGGTGCTGAAAGAAATTGAGCAGCGGGACTATCAGGACACCCACCGCCCCATCGCACCGCTGAAGATGGCAAAGGATTCCGTCAAGCTGGATACCTCCGAGCTGGATATTGACGGTGTGGTTGCTGCAATGCGTAAGATCATCGCGGAGAAGATTGAGCTATGAGTACCCGTATCGCAAAAAGTGCAGGCTTCTGCTTTGGCGTAAACCGGGCTGTTGAACTGGTAGAGCAGGCGACTGCATCCGGGAAACAGGTGGTAACCCTGGGGCCTATCATCCACAACCGCCACGTGGTGGACAAGCTGGAAAAGCTGGGTGTGCGGGTCATTGAATCTGCCGAGGACGCAATGCCCGGCATGACGGTGATCATCCGCTCCCACGGCGTTAGCCGGGCGGTGATGCAGAGCCTGCAGCAGCGCCAGGTAGAGATCGTGGATGCCACCTGCCCCTTCGTCAAGCGCATCCACGGCATCGTGGAAAAGGCGGAGGAGGCCGGCCAGCTGCCCATTGTTATGGGCACTCGCTCCCATCCCGAAGTGGAGGGAATTGCCGGATGGTGTCAAACCTGTAAGGTTTTTGAAAGCGCGCAGGAGCTGGAAAATTGGGCGCAGGAGGAGAAAATTTCTGCAGATTTGCCGATTTGTATGGTCTGCCAGACCACTTCTACGGAAATATCCTGGAAAAAAAGTGTCCAAATGGCAAAAAAACTGTTTACTAACGTAAAAATATTTGATACAATATGCAGAGCGACGGAATCCAGGCAGACAGAGGCGGCCGAGCTTAGCGCCGAATGTCAGGCTATGGTGGTTGTGGGCGACGTGAAAAGCTCCAACACCGGCCGGCTGGCTACCATCTGCCGCGAACATTGCGAAAAAGTAGTTCTGGTGGACAATGCGTCTGAGCTTAGCAAAGACTTTTTCAGCGGTGTTACTGAAGTTGGAATCACTGCCGGTGCATCCACACCGGCGTGGATAATAAAGGAGGTCAATAAGACTATGAGCGAAATCATTAATGCTGATGCTGTGCAGGAGGAGACCTTTGAGGCACTTCTGGAGCAGTCCATCAAGACTTTAAATACAGGAGATAAGGTTATTGGAACCGTTACCAGCATTGGCAACACCGAAGTCCAGGTCGACCTGGGCACCAAGCATGCCGGTTACATTCCCTACGATGAAGTCAGTGCCGATCCTTCTGTGAAGCCTGAGGACATCCTGCACGTAGGCGACGAGATCGAAGTGTTCGTCGTGCGCGTCAACGACCAGGAGGGTACTGTTCAGCTGTCCAAGAAGAAGCTGGAGGGTATGAAGATCTGGGAAGACATGTCCACTTGGGCAGAAGAGAAGACTACCGTTGAGGGTGTCATCACCGAAGAGAACAAGGGTGGCCTGGTTGCTACTGTTAAGGGCATCCGTGTGTTCATCCCCGCTTCTCAGTCCGGTATCGCCAAGGGTGGCGATATGGCCGGTATGGTTGGCCAGACTGTCAATATGAGAATTACTGAGGTCAATCGTGCTCGCCGCCGTGTGATCGGTTCTATCCGCGCTGTCGCTTCTGAGGAGCGCAAGGCAGCTCAGGAGAAGATCTGGAGCGAGATCGAAGAGGGCAAGAAGTACCACGGCACCGTTAAGTCCCTGACTTCCTACGGCGCATTCGTGGATATCGGCGGCGTTGACGGTATGGTCCACGTTTCCGAGCTGAGCTGGAACCGCATTAAGACCCCCGCTGATGTTGTCAGCGTTGGCGATGAGATCGACGTTTACGTCATCTCCTTCGATGCAGAAAAGCGCAAGATCTCTCTGGGCTACAAGACCGCTGAGATGAATCCCTGGAACAAGTTCATGACCGACTACACCGTTGGTGATGTTGTGGATGCCAAGATCGTCAAGCTGATGACCTTCGGCGCCTTCGCACAGATCCTGCCCGGCGTTGACGGCCTGATCCACATCTCCCAGATCGCCAACAAGCGCATCGGCAAGCCCGAGGACGTTCTGTCTGAGGGCCAGGAAGTCCAGGTTAAGATCACTGAGGTTGACGCTGAGAACAAGCGCATCTCTCTGTCCATCCGCGCCCTGCTGGCTCCCGAGACCGAGGAAGAGCCCGCTGAGGAAGCTGCAGAAGAGGCCGCTGAGACTGTCGAGGCTACTGAGGCTGAATAAGCATAATACATACCGGGACCGACATTTGCCGGCCCCGGTATTTGCGTGAAAGGAGATCAGTATGGTAAAGCATATTGTAATGTACACCCTGAAAGAGGGCGTGGAAAAGGAATCCGCCGTGGAGCTGATCCGCAGCGTGCTTGAGCCCCTGGTGGGCAAGATCCCCGGTCTTCAGCATCTGGAGGTGCGGCAGGCATTCAACGGCCTGGATTATGCGCTGTATTCTGAGTTTGAGAGCCGTGAGGCTTTGACCAGCTATGCGGTGCATCCGCTGCATCTGGCGGCCAAGGAGAAGTTCCATCATCTTCTGGATAAGCGCTACGCCGCTGACTACGAGCTGTAATATACGCAATAAAGGAAAACATTGTCATCCCGAGCGTAGCCGAGGGATCTACGCATCGAATGGGTGCGAAGATTCTTCGACTCGCTGACGCTCGCTCAGAATGACAGAATATTCAAAAAAATACGGCAGGCACGAAAGTGCCTGCCGTTTACATTATTCAACGTGGGTGTGGTCGTTAATGTGGTCGATGCAGTAGCAGTGGTAGCCGTTGCACCGGGAGCAGTACCGGAATTCCAAGTCCGGATGGGAAATATCCGTCCGGCCGCAGACGGTACAGCGGTGGGTGTAGGGCGCTTTGGGTTTGGCAACGGTCGCCTCGTAAGAGCCGGCGCTGGGGAAGGGGATGGTCTTGGCTTTGGGCTGGGCCTTGGGGGATTTCTTGTTAAAAAGCCGCCGGAAGTTGATGCGCCAGGAAAGCGGGATCACGTTGGCAACATCCTTGCCGAAGAACAGCAGATAGTTGGCGATAGCCACCAGCGGAAACAGATTGTGAGGGAAGTAGAACACCGGTATGCTCATACTGATCACCTCGTAGGCGGTGATGGCAAGGTCGATCAGCGCGAAGATCCAGGCCTTCACCGGAATGATGAAGAACAGCAGGAACTGGGAATTCGGGTACATCGTGGCATAGGCCAGGAACAGGCTCAGATTTAGATAGTAAACATCTGCATAGCCGCCGAAGAGGAGGCAGTAAACATCCATCAGCACGATGCCGGAGAAGTAGAACAGGTTGAAGCGGAATGTACCCCAGGTGTTCTCCATCGCCCGACCCAGAGAATAGTAGCAGAATAAGCTGACGATGACCAGCAAAACGTTGATATCACCGATGGCGTACACGAAGGGGAAGGTGATCAAGCGCCAGACCTGACCCTGCAGGATCAGCGCCCGGTCAAAGCGCAGCAGGTAGTACAGCGTATAGTTCTGGGCGAACATAGATATGAAATATACCAAGGCAGAGGCCAGCGACACATACAGCATCAGATTGGGAATGCCCTTGCTGCGATGCTTAAAGCAAAAACGCTCAAAGCGGTTTCGCAAATTTTTCATAGACTCAACTCCTGTAAAATACTGCATTTATTCTACCAAATAGCGCCACAAAAGTCTATAGCGGAATTGTAAACAAAAACGCGAAAAAAGTCTTGACATTTGCCGAAAATTCGGTAAAATAATCTGGAACTGCATACTAGCCTTATCAAGAGTGGTGGAGGGAACGGCCCGATGAAACCCAGCAACCTGTTTATTCAAGGTGCTAAATCCGGCGGCAACGAAAGATGAGGATTCGATAAAGCACATCGGGTCCGCCCTGATGTGCGTTTTTGTTTTATTTAGGCTCAGTTTAGAAAAATTCTTGCTGGTGGAGCAGCGGATCTTTTCGCCCATAGCTGCACAGTGAAAACCTTGAAATACACAAAGTATTCCTTCGGTTTCCACTGCTTGCTCTAAGCGGAAATATCTCGCCGTCCACAGAGCAATTCTTTTTCCAAACTGGCCAGAACGCTTTACTTAAGATGATGGAGGAACGAAAGAAAAATGGAAAAGAGATTATTTACATCTGAATGTGTTACCAACGGCCATCCGGACAAGGTGGCGGATTCGATTTCCGATGCGATCCTGGATGCGTGTCTTGCGCAGGATCCCGGCTCTCGCGTTGCCTGCGAGACGATGGTTACCACAAACTTTTGCCTGATTTGCGGTGAGATCACCACCAAGGCTGCCGTTGATTATGCAGCAGTTGCCCGGGAGGCCATCCGCAAGATTGGCTATGTGTACCCCGGTGATGGCTTTGATGCCGACACGGTGGAAATTCAGTGCCGCATCCACACCCAGTCTGCGGATATCGCCCTGGGCACGAATGATGAGGTTGGCGGCGCAGGCGACCAGGGTATGATGTTCGGCGGCGCTTGCACCCAGACACCGGAGCTGATGCCTCTGCCTGCAGCGCTGTCCCGTGCGCTGAGCAACCGGCTGACAGCTTGCGTCCATTCCAACGACCTGCTTCGCCCCGACGGCAAGACCCAGGTCAGCGTGGAATATGACGAAGACGGCAATGTGATCGGTATTGATACCGTAGTCGTGTCCATTATGCACAGCGCTGACTTTGAAATTGAGGAGCTGCGCAAGTACATCCGTGAGGGCGTCATTGCTCCTGTGCTGAAAAACTACGGCTTTGATATTGCAGACGTTGCCAATATTCATATCAACCCCACCGGCAATTTCGTCATCGGCGGCCCGAATGGCGACACCGGCCTGACCGGCAGAAAGATCATCGTAGATACCTACGGCGGTTATTTCTCCCACGGCGGCGGTGCATTCTCCGGCAAAGATCCCACCAAGGTGGACCGCAGCGCAGCCTATATGGCCCGCTATATGGCCAAGAATCTGGTGGCTGCCGGTCTGGCTACTCAGGTGCAGGTGCAGCTGGCCTATGCCATTGGCGTGGCACAGCCCGTTTCTCTGCGTGTCGACAGCTACGGCACAGGCGTGATCAGCGATGAGAAGATGACGGAACTGCTGCGCAAGACCTGCGATATGACGCCTGCGGGAATCATCCGCAAGCTGGAGCTGCGCAATCCCATTTACGCACCTACCGCAGAGTTTGGCCACTTCGGCGTAGACGGCAGACCTTGGGAAAATACGGACCTTGCTCCGATCCTTAAGGAACTGGCTGGAATTTAACAGCAAAGGCAGTGTAGCGATACACTGCCTTTTTATTGACATTGCTGACCGCTTCTTCTATAATGAAGACAAGCACAACCACAAGGAGGGAATTTTATGTACAGAATCCCTAACAATCGCCAGACTTTTGCTTTCTCCGGTGAGAATCCCACCGGCAGCCGAAACGGCGGCACCCGTGGCAAGGATTGTGAAAAACTGAACCCCTGCAAATGGGTGGAGCCCGGCGAGACCTATACCTTGGTGGACACCGACGGCCCGGGTATGATCACACATATCTGGCTGGGCGGCAGATTAAATCACACCGCTATCCTGCGGATTTATTGGGACAATAATCCCGAGCCTTCCGTGGAAGCGCCGGCATCTGCCTTCTTCGGCAATGCCTATGACGATAATATCCGGGATCGCAATGAAAATCTCATCGTGCTGAATTCCGAGAAGATCCTGATGGCACCGTATGCATCTTATAACAGCTATTGGGAAATGCCTTTCTTCAAGCATTGCCGCATCACCCTGGAAAACCGTGGCAAGGATGGTTTCTGGTCTTTCTACACCGTTACCGGTTGGTACGGCGAGCTGCCGGAAAACGCCGGCTATTTCCACGCTGCCTATCGGCAGGAGAAGCCCATCACCAAAGGAAGAGCCTATACCGTGCTGGACAATGTTTATGGCAGGGGCTGCTTTGCCGGCGTTCTGCTGGCTGCCGGCATTAACGGCACAAGCTGGATCTGGGTGGAAGGCGAAGTGAAGATGTACATCGACGGTGAAACCTATCCCTCTATCAATTACACCGGCACAGAGGACTACTTCGGCGGCTCCTATGCCTTTGGTAACGATACCCCCCACGATGCTTACCAGACCTATTCCGGTCAGTATGTGGGTATGTATGCGGTCATCGGCAATTCTATGAAGAAGTATCAGTCCCAGCAGCGTTTCCTGCTGTACCGCTGGCACGTAAAGGATGCCATTTATTTCAATAAATCCTTCCGTATGACTATGGACAACGGCACTTACGAAGCACCGATGTCTCCCCGGTACGACGACTATACCACCGTTGCATTTTACTATCTGACCGAGCCCCAGGGCGTTCCCTTTGAGCTGCCCGGCAACGACGAGATGTGGATGCGGTAAAATGGAAAAAGAAATGCGCTGGAAAATTCCAGCGCATTTTTTATTTTGCAGAAAGATCCACGGCCCGACGGATGATGGAGTAGGGTGGGACAACTTGGGGCAGGGGAAGATAGAATTTCATCTCGGGCGTTCTGGGCTCAGGAAGGGCGTTGCCCTCCAAGTCGGTCATATTCTGGGCGACGATGGAAAAAGGCTTCAGATCCGGGCCTACGACCTCCAGCTCCGTGCCTTCCGGGAATTTGTTCCGCAGGCTGCAAAGCGCCAGACCGCTTTCGTCGCAGCTTTCCACGATGGCGCAGATCTGCCACTGCCGAATATAGCGCGAATGCTCGGTGTACTGGCCAGGGAAACCGTAGTAGAAGCCGGTGGAGTATACCCGGTGGGAGATCTTGTCCACCTCGTCCCGCCAAATGGGGTCGATAGGTCGGCCGGCAGCGATATCGTCGATACAATGGCGGTACGCACCGGTGGTGATGGCTGCGTAGTAGGCAGACTTGGCTCTGCCCTCAATTTTGATGCAGTCCACGCCGGCATCCATCAGATCCTGCAGATGGTCGATCATACACATATCCCGGGAGTTGAGGATGTACGTGCCCTTTTCGTCCTCGAATACGGGGAAGTATTCGCCGGGACGCTTTTCTTCCATCAGCGTGTACTGATAGCGGCAGGGCTGGGCGCAAGCGCCGCGGTTGGAGTCCCGTCCGGTCATATAGTTGCTCAGCAAGCAGCGGCCGGAATAGCTGACGCACATTGCACCGTGGCCAAAGGTCTCGATCTCCAATTCCTTGGGGGTGTTTTCCCGGATGTGCCGGATTTCATCAAGATTCAGCTCCCGTGCCAAAACAACACGCTGGGCGCCCAGATCGTACCAGGCCTTTGCGCATTCGTAGTTGGCGATGGACTGCTGGGTGGAGATGTGCCGCTGACAATGTGGCGCGTATTTGCCCGCCAGGGTGAACGCACCCAGATCTGCAACGATCAGTGCATCCACGCCGGCATCATCCAGCCGCTCCAGATATTCGGGAAGCTGGGCGATCTCTTCGTTTCGGGGCATCGTATTGACGGTTACGTGGACCTTGACGCCGTGGCTGTGGGCGAATTCCACCGCTTTCGGCAGCTCCTCCGGGGTGAAGTTACCGGCAAAGGAGCGCATACCGAAGTCCGTGCCGGCCAGATAAACGGCGTCTGCACCGTACAGAACAGACATTTTCAGCCGTTCCATATCGCCGGCAGGGCTTAATAACTCCAATTTTGCCATATCAGTACCCCAGACTTGCCAGGAAGGCTTTATGATCGTCGTAATTGGTAAAGAATTTGTGTTCCCGGGGGTAGGCGTTGGGATCCAGCGCATAGAAATAGTAATTGGTATCGGCAGGATCCAAAGCAGCCTTCAGACTGAACAGACCGGGGTTGGAGATAGGTCCGGGAGGCAGACCCTTGTGGATTCGGGTGTTGTAGGGGTTGCTGGCATCCGCCAGATCTGCGTCGGTCAGCTCACTCTTGCCCAAATAATACAGCAAGGTGGCGTCAATGTCCAGGGTAGGGTAGTTACCGGGGTTGGTCAGACGGTTGTAGATGACAGAGGAGATATTGCGGATCTCGCCGGTGTGGGCGGTCTCTTTTTCGATCATCGAAGCGATGATGACGATCTCTTTTACGGTCATCTTGTGCTGGTCGATATAGTCCTGACCCAGGCCGTGGCTGCGGTACTTGGCGGCCAGGCGCTGATTCAGCGTGTCGATCTGCGCTACCATTTCGTCGGTGAACTGATCGTCAAACCGGCTTAGAAGTTTGTGGAAAACACGCTGGGGTTTGTCGCCCGTGTAGAATTCGTAGGTGTCGGGGAAGAGGAAGCCCTCCAGGCAGTATTTGCTGCCACGCTCCACACCCTCCAGGAACCAGTACGAGGAGAATTCACTCTGGGATGCGTACTCTTCCATCTGCTGTACGGTGCAAACGCCCTTTTCTTCCAGCAGGGCATAGATCTGGGCGCAGGTGTAGCCCTCGGGGATAAAGACCTCGATGGTTTCCCGGTAAGAGGAAGTGGCGGACATTCCGCCAACCAGGGCGTGATAGTCGTAAAGGGTGTTCAGCTCGAATGTGCCGGCGCTGATCTTGTCCTTTTCTTCCACCTTGGCCAGCTTGGCGTACATCTTAAACAGCTCCGGGTACTCAATGAGGCCGGCGTTGTAGAGCTTGTTGGTGATGCTGTCTAGGTTGTCAGCATCGGTGATGGTGATGGTTACGGCCTTGTCCTGCCGGCCAAAGGCCAGAATATCCGCGGCGCACAGCCACAGCACCCGACCCAGAGAAATGCCGATGAACAGGATCAGACCTGCCCAGATTGCGGTGGACAGAAGATGGGGAAGACCGAACAAACCGTAGCCGCCCTTGCGCTTGGGGCGTACTTTCCGGGCAACGGTTTCCTCGTAATCATATTCTTCAGCCTCGGCGGGGGTGGCTTCCCCGTCGGTGTCGGTGTATTCATTGTCCGGGTAGGACGGTGCTTCCGGCGCGGGCAGAATGTCATCATCCATATCCCACTGCTCTGCCATCGCTTCCTGGATGATCTTTTCCAGCTCGATATCCGAAAGATCGGCCATATCATAGGACGCCACAGCCTGCTCGTCTGCACCGATCTCCGCGCCGGTTTCCGGCGTGTGCATCAGATCGTCAAACCAGCGGTCGGGCTGACCGTTTAATTTTTCGTTGTCCATAATTTACCTCCTCAGCGGATCACGATCTGCTCCGCAATGGCATCTGCGGTCTGCTGACCCTTCAGGGCGGCGATCAGCATCAAGCCGAAGGGGATAGCGCAACCGGCAGAAGTGCCGGTGATCAGCTTTCCGTCCCGGACGCAAGGCTGGCCGGGAATCATATTGGCGCTGCCCATCCCGTCCTCACAGCCGGGATAGCAGGTAGCATCCTTGCCGTCAGTGATGCCCAGGTCTGCCAGAACAGTAGGGCCTGCGCAGATGGCAGCCACAAACTTGCCGTTTTCCCAGGCAAACTTCAGGGCCTGCATCGCTTCTTCGCTGGCGCGAACAGAGGCAACACCGCCCAGACCGCCGGGAAGAATAATCATATCCATCCGGGTCAGATCCATTTCGCCCAGGGTGATATCCGCTTCAATGCCGATACCATGGCCGCCGTAAACAGTCTTGCCGTTTACGCCGACGGTATGCACCTGTAAGTCTGCCCGGCGCAGAAGATCCAGGGGCGCGATGGCTTCGGTCTCTTCAAAGCCCGTGCCCAATAACATATAAACCATACTTAATCCTCCAGACAGCGCTTGACCATTGCGTAGATCTCTTCGTGAATATCCTCGATGGAGCGCATTTCGTCATCGTGAACGCATTGAATGATATGCCAGCCGTAATACTCGGCGGCGGTGCGGCCGGATTCCCGACAGGTGGCAAGATACTGCATATCCTGCTCGTGGATGTCGGCGTGGGTGTTGGTCTCCTGCTCTCTGCGGCGCATCATCTTTTCTGTAAAGGATGTGGGTACATCCAGATAGATCACCAGGTCAGGGCGGGGGAGCGCCAGCTTGTCATATTCAAATTCATACAGCCATTTCAGGAATTCTGCCTGCTTTTCCTTGGGCTCTTTCGAGGTCTGATGCACTGCATTGGAGGTGGTATAGCGGTCAGAGACGATAACGCCGCCGTTTTCATACCACTGACCCCAATCCTGCTTGTAGGATGCATAGCGGTCCACGGCATAAAACGAGGAGGCGGCATAGGCGTTGACGTCGGTAGGCTTCCTACCAAACTCACCGCCCAGATACATCCTGATCAGCGCGGAGCTGGGCTCTGCGTAGCGGGGGAATACCAAAGTCTTAAATTCCTGGCCCTCCTGCTCCAACCGCTCGGTCAGTTTGCGAAACTGCGTGGACTTTCCGGAGCCGTCTGTGCCTTCGATTACGATTAGTTTACCCATTTTTCCTGCCTCCTGCGCATAGGAATACTATGTTATCATACAATAGCATATTTTAGCCGATTTGTCCACTACCGGGATCAAGCTTTCTCAGAAGTTCCCGGCAGCCGTCTGGTGCGGCAAAGGGGATCTGCCGCTGCTTCAGAAGCTCTGTAAGGGCGGCATCCTCTACAGCTAGGATCACGCCTTCGACCTTGTGATTGTCCAACGCCCGCGTCAGGGCGGCTTTGCCCCGAGCGGTGGCGTAGCAAAGCAGCACGTTATATTCGCGTTGGGTGGCCTCCTCCCAGACGCTGCGTATGATCTTGTGGGTCGAATTTCCGGCGATCACCAGCATCAGATTGCGGGTGCGGCGCTCTGCCAGGCCTTTTGCGGCGGCACTGGGGCGATAGTTGCATTTGCCGGCGTATTCCATAACCCTGCTCCGGGTGGCGGCGCTGATGCGCCCTTTGCCGGAAATGGCGCGGGAAACCGTGGTTTTGGAAACGCCCAAGTCCCGGGCAATATCGTCAATGGTCAGATTCGGTTTTTTTGTCATAATCTAAGATTTCCTCTGGAAATATGGTATAGGTTGTGATATAATATTGAGGATATGTGCGCAACTTTGCGCAACTCCATTTTAGCAGACCCAGCTTCGCGTGTCAAGAAATACGAAAGGCGGCAAAACTATGAGCAGAGCAGACGAACTTTATCGCCAAACTTGTTTGGATATTCTGGAGAACGGTTTCTCCGACGAAGGTCTGGAGGTGCGCCCCAAGTGGGCGGACGGAACGCCTGCCCATACGATCAAGAAATTTGGCGTGGTAAACCGCTATAATCTGGCAGAGGAATTTCCTATTATGACCCTGCGCCGCACCTATTGGAAGAGCGCGGTGGATGAAATGCTGTGGATCTGGCAGAAAAAATCCAACCGGATCGCGGATTTGAGCAGCCACGTATGGGACGAGTGGGCCGGCGAAGACGGGACTATCGGCAAGGCCTACGGCTATCAGCTGGGCAAAAAGTACCAGTTCCAGAAGGGCGCTGAGCCGATGGATCAGGTGGATCGGGTGATCTACGATCTGAAGAACAACCCTGCATCCCGCCGGATTATGACTAATATCTATAATTTTGAAGATCTGCACGAGATGAATTTGTACCCCTGCGCATATTCTATGACCTTCAATGTTACCGGCAATAAGCTGAACGCTATCTTAAATCAGCGGTCCCAGGATATGCTGGCGGCCAACAACTGGAATGTGGTGCAGTATAGCGTGCTGATCCATATGCTGGCCCAGGTCTGCGGTCTGGAGGTGGGCGAATTTGTCCACGTGATCGCTGACTGCCATATTTATGACCGGCATATTCCCGCTGTTAAGGCAATGCTGGAAAAGGAAGCTTTTGAAGCGCCCAAGTTTGTGATGGACAAGTCTATCACCGATTTCTACGCTTTCACCAAGAACAGCTTCCAGATGGAAAACTACCAATACCATCCCTTTGATTTCGAGATCGAGATGGCGATCTGAGGTGGCAAAATGGAACTGATCGTAGCAGTTTATGACGATTGGGGCATCGGCAAGGACGGCACACAACCCATTGCGCTGAGCGCAGATCGAAAATTCTTCCGGGAGACCACCCGGGGGGCTATGGTGATCGTAGGACGGCGTACCATTGAAGATTTCCCCGGTCAGAAGCCCCTGCCCGGCAGAGTGAATGTGGCGCTGACCCGCAATGCAAAAGAAATCCCGGGATTTACGGTCTGCACCAGTCCCGAAGAAGCGGCGGATTTGGCGAAAACTGCCGAAAGAGCAATGGTCATCGGCGGCGGCAGTATCTACCGGCAGATGCTTCCTAAGTGCGATACCGCCTATGTTACGAAGGTGCATTGCAAGCCTGAATCGGATACGTTCTTCCCAAACCTGGACAAAGACCCAGAGTGGACTTTGGAGCAGGTGCTGCAGTCCGGTGAGGAAGACGGCGTTTCCTATGAAATGTGCTTATATAAAAGAAAAGGAATGGCTTAAGCCATTCCTTTTTTGTTTGATATTCCTGCGGATGTGCCAAAGGATTACCTGTAGGGGCGGCCATTGGCCGTCCGTTTTCACAGAGTGATACCGCATCAGCGGACGAGTGATGCTTGCCCCTACATTAGTCTTCTTTGTGTTTGCGGTATTGCAGGTAAGAATAGAGGGTCGGGATGATGACCATCAGCAGCAGGATGCCCAGAAGGATCCAGAATGTGCCCAGAAATGCGGTGGCCATAATCACTACACCGCCGGCGACCCAAAGTTTACCGGCAAAGCGGTGGGTCTTATTCCAGTTTTCTTCATTGTTCAGCGTCCAGGGCAGCTTGATGCCCATAGTGTAGCTTTGCCGCATCTTCGGCAGCAGATTGCCGATCACCATAAACAGCGCGCCCATAAACAGCGGCATCACGGTCTCAACCCGCAGGCCGTAACCCAATGCGTGGGTGTAGACCAGCGCGCTTAGCAGCAGGCTGATCATCGGGCAGATCCACAGTACGAGCCGGATGGTGCTGGGGTGATAATTTTTGGATTTGGGATCAATGGAACTCATCAGTACACACAGCCAATGAAATGCCAGCAATACGGCAGGCATCAAAAAGACAGATATGGTCCTGCTGGCCCATTGGTCCACGTTGCCGTTGATATCCCAATGGAAGGGTACTTGCTCCGGAAGCTTGTTCCACAGCGCAAGACCGATAATGATCGGGACGAGGGTTACGATGGATGTAATAATCAGTGTACCTTTATTCTTCTTCAGCATTGTCGTTTACTCCTTTCAAATCGCTGACCCACAGCAAGATCTCCTCCAAAACCGAGGCGTTGAGGTCATAATAAATGAATTTTCCCTCCCGGGTATCCCGGATCAGATCCGCATCCTTTAATACCGACAGATGCCGGGAGATGGATGCGCCGGTTACGGGGAAATGTTCCCCAATTTCGCCGGCGGACAGCCGACCCTGCTTCAGAAGATTCAAGATCTCCCGGCGGATGGGGTCTGCCAATGCACGCAGCGTGGCTTGCAGGCTCATAGAATCACTCCTTATTTAACATTTAACCTAAAGGTTAATTGTAGTATACACTACGGGAAAGCGTTTGTCAATAGGGAAGTGGGGTTGCATATTGAAAAAAATAATGCTACAATTAGGAAAAGCAAATCAGGATAAGGACGAGAATTATGGAAAAAGGCAACATTACATTTGCAGATCTGGGCCTCAGCGAAGCAATGCTGAAAGCCCTGGAGAAAAAGGGCTATGGCTATCCCACCACCATCCAGATGGAGGCGATCCCTCATTTTCTGGAGTGGAAGGACGTCATCGCCAAAGCCCCCACCGGCACGGGCAAGACCTTTGCCTTCGGCATCCCGATGATCGAGCATATCGACCCGGAGTGCGGCGATGTGCAGGGACTGATCCTTGCACCGACGCGCGAGCTTGCCATCCAGATCGGTGATGAGCTGCGGGGACTGTTAACCTATTATCAGGGCATCCGAGTGGCGGTGCTGTATGGCGGCGCCGGCATCGGCGGCCAGATCAAGGCGCTGGAGAAGAAGCCCCAGATCGTTGTGGCGACCCCTGGCCGACTGATGGATCACTATAACCGCAAAACTGTCCGTTTGGATAAGATCCAGACTGTGGTGCTGGATGAAGCAGACCGGATGCTGGATATGGGCTTTTTCAAGGATGTTACCCGCATTATTGACAAGGTCAAGAACAGAAAGAATCTTGGCCTGTTTTCCGCAACCATTTCCCAGGAGGTTATGACCGTATCCTGGATGTACCAGCGCGACGAGGTGGAGATCACCGTCGAGCCCAAGCAGGAGGACCGCCCCGACATTGATCAGTACAGCATTACTGTGACCCCTCTGGAAA
>JAFTUO010000086.1 GCA_017466215.1 Oscillospiraceae bacterium
AAGGTTTCGTTTGACAATGGATAGTTTTTCTTCTTTGCTCCGTACAGTGTATTTTCTTGCCATATTACCACCTCCAAATCTATAATAGCATAAAAAATAATGGCAGGCACTTTCGTGTCTACCATTATTTTATCACTTCATTGACACAAGAATAACAAAATTCCGGACAGTGCTTTCGCCTGCCCGGAATTTTGTTGCTGCCACGGAATATCTTATATTAGATTTGGGGAAAATCCTCCGGTAGAGCCGTAATGAACGTCCCCTCTCCCGGGCGGAATGACGACAGCACCTGCACCGGAACGTTATACATCTGCGCCAGCTCCACGCACCGGTCGTGAAGCACCTGCGCACCCTGCCGCGCCAATTGCAGCATTTCGTCATAGCCGATCCAGGGTAACTTCACCGCGTCGGGGAATTTGCGGGGATCGCGGTCGTATACGCCGTCCACATCGGTGTAGATCTTGCACACCGCCGCCTGCAGAAACGCCGCCAGCGCCACCGCTGTGGTATCTGAGCCGCCACGCCCCAATGTGGTGATATCCCCTGCGCCGTCCACGCCCTGAAAACCTGCCACCACGACGATGTTTCCTTTATCCAGCTCCTGCCGGACGCGGTCATTCCGCAGGCCCAGCACCCGGGCATCTGAATGTACGCCGTCGGTCATCAATCCCGCCTGCATTCCCGTCAGGCTGATGGCGGGCAGGCCCATCTTATGCAGCGCCATCGCCATCAGCGCCGCGGACATCTGCTCCCCGGCGGCAAGGTAGGCGTCCATTTCCCGCTTTGGCGGGTCAGTATGGATCTGGGCGGCCTTTTCGATCATATCGTCGGTGGTGTCTCCCTGGGCGGAGACCACCGCCACCACCTGATGTCCCGCTTCAAAAAGCGCCGCGATCCGCCGCGCCGCATTTTGGATACGCCCGGCATCTGCCAGAGAAGATCCGCCGAATTTCACTACTGTCAGCATTTTACATCACCTCCGCCCCATTCTACGCCAAGAGCTGACATTTTGTGCGTTTATTTATGTAGGGGCAAGAGAGGCCACCCCGGTGTGTTGCTCATCCGTTTCCCGGCGGGAGTAAACCCCCGCCCTACAATACAAAAACCGCCCTGCGGGTGCAGGGCGGCGGGGTATACATTTTATCCAGCCAGGACTTCGGCCTTGATAACGTGGGGCGCTTGGGCCAGATTGTGCAGCAGATCCTCCAGAGAAATGGTCAGCTCCGAGGTGTCTGCGGAAATGGTAACCAGCGCGCAGCTGTTGGTGGGCAGGATGGAATTAATGGTCTGAATATTCGCGCTGTAGCTGGCCAGCAGATTTAAGATTCCGGACAATGCACCGGGTGCATCGTGCAGCATCAGCTGGAAGGTGATGATCTGGGCCGTGGTTCTGTTCTGGAAAGGCAGGATGGCATCCCGGTACTTATAAAACGCGCTGCGGCTGATGCCCGTCATTTTCGCGGCATCGTTGACCGTAGTCGCCTCGCCGGTGGACAGCAGGCGCTTCGCCTCCGCCACCTTCAAAAATACCTCCGGCAGAGCGGACGCTTCCACAATATAATACTTCAATTTTGTTTTCATTTCACCCTCCAAACTGCAGCTTTAATTGTTGTTTTCGGTGTCTTCATTGTAACACATTTTTCTTAAAATGCAAGCCCCTCAACGCCAAATGTCCACGAAAGGAAGAAAATTATGCCCCAATCCCCTTTTCGCAAGCTCTTTCTCATCATCGGTATCGCTGCGCTGGTCTTTTTTGGCGTGCGGTATCTGATGCCGGTCTTGCTGCCCTTTGCGCTGGCGGTGCTGCTGGCGCTGATCGCAGAGCCGTTGGTGGGCTTCTTCCAGAGAAAAGCCAAGCTGCCCAGAGGTCTCGCCACCGGCATCGGGATGACCATGACCCTGGTGCTGTTTATCCTGGTCATTATGGTGCTGGTGTCGCTTCTGGTGCGGGAACTGGGGATGCTGGCAGGGGTCGTGCCGGATCTGGCGGGCACGGCGATGCAGGGAATGGATTCCCTGCAGCTTTGGCTGTCAGGCATTGCCGACCGGACACCCGAAAATCTGCAGCCGCTGGTACGGCAGGGCGTGGACGGTCTGTTTTCCAATGGCACGGCCATCATCGACCAGATCAGCACCAAGCTGCTGGGGCTGGCATCCGGTATCTTAAGCAAGCTGCCGGACAGCGTGCTGGGCATCGGCACGTGGCTGCTGGCGGGGTATATGATCTCTGCCAAGCTGCCAAATATCCGCAGCTGGATCCGCGCCCATCTGCCGGCGCGCTGGCGGGAGAACTATTTTCCTGCGCTTCAAAAGCTGAAACGCTCGGTGCTGGGCTGGCTGCTGGCGCAGGGCAAGCTCATCAGCATCACATTTTTGATTTTAACCATCGGCTTTTTCATCCTGCAGATCTCCTACGCCCCGCTGTGGGCGGCGCTGATCAGCCTTGTGGATGCCCTGCCGATCCTGGGCACAGGTATGGTGCTGGTGCCCTGGAGCTTGGTCTGCTTTTTGCAGGGCGACAGCATCCGGGCTGTGGGGCTTCTGGGTATTTATGCGGTGGCAGCGCTGATCCGTCAGATTCTGGAGCCCCGCTTTGTGGGCAAACATCTGGGCCTTGATCCGCTGGTTACGCTGTTTGCGATGTACGCCGGCTACCGGCTGTTTGGCCTGGGCGGAATGATCCTTTCCCCACTTCTTGCCGTTACGGTGACCCAGCTGTTTCACACCCCTGCCCGGGGAAAATAACAAATCCTGCCAAACGCCCGATTTTTGGGATGCGATTTGCCAAAAAGTCAAGGAATTTCGGCACTTTTTCAAGATTTCCTATTGTGCATCATCTCTTTTTTTGCTATAATATTCAAAAAAAGATATGATGGATGTGTATTGTTTTGAAATATGGTATTTGGAATGTGCGCCAGCCCCAGACGGGGTCGGTGAACGCTCTGGTGGGCGCAGGCTATAGCCCCCTGAGCGCGATGATCCTTTCCGCCCGGGGTATGAACGGCGAAAAGGAAGCAAAGACGTATCTTCGCTGTGATCAGCCCCTGGACGATCCTCTGCTGATGGCGGATATGGACCTGGCGGCCAGCCGGGTGGCCCTGGCGATGACCCGGGGCGAGAAGATCGCCGTATTCGGCGACTATGACGTGGACGGCATCACCTCCACGTGTCTTCTCACCGCATTTTTGCGCAGCTACGGCGCAGATGTGGTCAGCTATATTCCCGGACGGCTGGAAGAGGGCTACGGTCTGAATCCCATCGCCATCCGTCAGCTCCACGCTCAGGGCGTTCAGCTGATCATCACGGTTGACTGCGGCATTACTGCCGTTTCTGAGGCGCAGCTTTGCAAGGAGCTGGGCATTGATCTGGTGATCACCGATCACCACGAGTGCAAGGATATTTTGCCGGAGGCCATCGCCGTTGTCGATCCCCACAGACCCGACTGCGGCTATCCCCATATGACCCTTTGCGGCGTAGGCGTGGCCTTTAAGCTTGCTGCGGCGCTGTGCGGCTCTCAGGAAGAAGTGCTGCGCAGTTATGCGGATATGGTCTGCCTGGGTACTGTGGCAGACGTGATGCCCCTGCAGGGGGAAAACCGGGTGTTCGTATCCCGGGGTCTGGAAATTATGAAGCATAATCCCAGACCCGGCATTGCCGCATTGATGAAAGAAGCCGGCTGCGCCCAGGACAGCATCACCGCCTCCTCCATCGGCTTTATGCTGGCGCCCCGGATCAACGCCGCGGGCCGTATGGGCCAGATCGACCTGGCTGTGGAGCTGTTTCTGACGGACGATCCTCAGCGGGCAGAATTGCTTGCCCAGCAGCTGTGCGACTTAAACCGCCAGCGGCAGGCTGTGGAGTCCGAAATTTATTCCCAGGCCGTTTCTATGCTGCCGGCAGGAAAGATCCCGGAGGCCATCGTGCTGGCGGACGAGACCTGGCACCAGGGCGTTGTGGGCATCGTTTCCAACCGGCTGGCAGAGGAATACTGCTGCCCCGTTTTCCTGATCTGCCTGGACGGCGAAAGCGGTAAGGCCAGCTCCCGCAGCTTCGGCGGCTTCAATCTTTTCTCCGCGCTGACGGAGTCGGCGGATCTGCTGGAAAGCTACGGCGGACACGAGCTGGCTGCCGGCTTTACCATCCGGCGGGATATGATCAGCGCTTTCCGGGAAAAGGTCTGCGCCCTGGCGGCAGAATACTACGCCGGCGACGTGGCCCGCACCCAGATTGACATCGACTGTGCTGTTCCCGCGGAGCTTTTGAGCGTGCGCAGCATTGATTCTCTGAATTGCCTTGAGCCCTGCGGCAGCGGCTGTCCCAAGCCGGTGCTGATGATGGAGCGGCTGACCGTGGACCGGATCAATCTGGTGGGCAACGGCCGCCATATGCGCCTGCGCTTCCGGCAGGGAAATCAATACATTAACGGCATCTGCTTCTCCGCCACTCCCCAGACCGCCTCTATCGAGCCCGGTGATATTGTGGACGTGGCCTTCAATGCCCAGATCAACGAATTCCGGGACGAGCGCACCGTGCAGCTGAACGTGCTGGACATCCGTCCCAGCTGTGCTGCCGCCTGTTCGCCGGAATCTTACGGCTATGTTCAGCTTTGCAGCGGCAAACTGACCCCGGAAATTGCCGACCGGCTTCTGCCGGACCGGGCCGTCTTGGGCGCAGTGTGGAAATATCTTGCCAACATCGGCAGACCCATTGAAGAATACCCGATGTGTCTGTGCCGCAAGATCGTCCGCTGGTCCGGCCAGAGCTTAAGCCTGGAGCAGCTGCTGACCTGTCTGGATATTTTCCAGGATGTTGGTCTGCTGCAGCTGCACAAGCAGCACAAGAATCTCACCATTACACTGACCCCCGGCTCTACCAAAGCCGACCTGAACACCAGTCCGACGATGCAGCGCCTGCTGCACGCGAAAGAGAGCTGACAATTTTGGAAACCTACGAAGTACATTATGCGTCTTTGTGTGAAACGATCCGCAGCCGGATGCCCGGTATGGACACGGATCTGATCAACAAGGCAATCGAATACGCCGCCAACAAACATAAAGACCAGAAGCGCAAGGATGGCTCGCCCTACATTATCCACCCCCTGGCCGTTGCCGAGATCGTGGTGGAAATGGGTCTGGATATGGACGCCATTCTGGGCGCGCTGCTCCACGACTGCATTGAAGACACCGACGCCTCCTTTGAGGAGATCTCCAAGCTGTTCGGCACGTCCGTTGCAGAGCTTGTTGAAGGCGTCACCAAGCTGACCCGGGCCAACTTCTCCTCCACGGAGCAGGCCCAGATGGAAAACCTGCGGAAGATGTTTATGGCAATGTCCAAGGACATCCGGGTTATGCTGATCAAGATCGCTGACCGTCTGCACAATATGCGCACTATGCAGTATCAGACCCCCGCCAAGCAGATCAGCAAATGCCGGGAGACGATGGACATCTACGCCCCCCTGGCCCACCGTCTTGGTATGCAGAAGATCAAGTGGGAGCTGGAAGATATTGCTTTGCAGTATCTTGATCCTGAAAACTACGCCAATATTATGGACTACCTGAAGGCCCACAAGGAGCAGGATGAGGCCTTTATGCACACCATCCAGAGCAAGATCCACGACCGTCTGGAAAGCGTGGGCATCCGTAACACCACCTATGGCCGTATCAAGCACGTCTACTCCATCTACCGCAAGATGGAAAATCAGAACAAAACGATGGACGAGCTGTACGACATCTACGCCTTCCGGGTCATCGTGGACTCCATCCCCGACTGCTACAATGTTCTGGGCCACGTGCACGATCTGTTTAACCTGGTGCCCGGTCGGTTTAAGGACTATATTTCCACCCCCAAGCCCAATATGTACCAGTCATTGCACACCACTGTCATCGGCACACAGGGCATCCCCTTTGAGGTGCAGATCCGCACCTGGGATATGCACGAGACCGCCGAATACGGCATCGCCGCCCACTGGAAGTACAAGCAGGGCGAGGGTGCCGGCAGCGAGAAGGACTTTGAATGGGTGCGCCGTCTGCTGGAAAGCCAGCAGGATGCGGACGCGGAAGAATACGTCCAGTCCCTGAAAATTGATATGTTCGACGACGAGGTCTTCGTCTTTACCCCCAAGGGCCGCATCGTTTCCCTGCCCGCCGGCTCGACCCCCATCGACTTTGCCTACGCCATTCACTCCGGTGTCGGTAACTCGATGATCGGCGCCAAGGTCAACAACCGGATCACCAATATCGACGCCACATTGAAAAACGGCGACATTGTAGAGGTTTTGACCTCCAAGTCCGCCAAGGGCCCCAGCCGTGACTGGCTGACGCTTTGCAAATCCAATCAGGCCCGCACCAAGATCAAGCAGTGGTTCAAGAAAGAAAAGCGGGAAGAAAACGTGATGCACGGCCGCAGCTCTTTCGAAGCCGAAATGAAGCGAAACCTCCTGCCTCTTAGCATCACCATCGACCCGGAGATCAGCCGCCAGCTGCTAAAAAAGCTGTCCTTTGACGACTGGGAGGATATGTACGCCGCCATCGGCTACGGCGGTCTTACCGCTGCCAAGGCCGTGGGCCGCATCCGCGATGACATCAACAAGGCCATCCGGGTGCAAAACAACGACAAGCAGATCAATCCTCTGCGCACCGAGCCGGATTCTGAGGCCGTCAAGCGCAACCGCCACGCCATCAACGGCGTCATCGTAGAGGATATCGACTCTTGTATGATCAAATTCGCCAAATGCTGCACCCCCGTTCCGGGCGATGCCATCATTGGCTTCATTACCAAGGGTTTTGGTGTCAGCGTGCACCGCATCGACTGCCCCAACACCGCAGGTCGCAATCATCCCATCCAGGCCGCCCGCTGGGTCAATGTCCATTGGGCCAACCAGGACAACCAGCCCTTTGAAACCACCCTGGAGCTGGACTGCATCACCCGGGACGGATTGCTCCTGGATGTGGCCACGGTGATGACCACCGCCCGTGTCCGGGTCAAGGAGCTGTTTGGCAAGGATCTTCCTGACGGCAAAAGTATTTTCACCGTAAGATTCGAAGTCAAGGATGTTGACGAGCTGGATTCCATCCGGAAGAAGCTCTTAAACATCCGGGATGTCGTCGGCTCCCGCCGGGGACAGAACTAAAAGGAGTTTTTACAATGCGTGCTGTACTGACACGGGTCAATTCCGCCTCTGTTGCCATCGACGGCGAAGTCGTCGGCAAGATTGGCAAGGGTTTTCTGATCCTGCTGGGCGTTGGCCCGGAGGATACGGAAAAGGAATGCCGGTATCTTGCGGAAAAGGCGCTGGGCCTGCGTGTTTTTGAGGATGAAAACGGCAAAATGAATCTGGGCCTGGATTCCGTAAACGGCGAAGTGCTGGTAGTCAGCCAGTTTACGCTGTACGGCAACGTCCGCAAGGGCCGCCGCCCCAGCTTTGCCGAGGCCGCTGACCCAGAGCTGGGTAACCGCTTGTACGAAAAGTTTCTCGCCATCTGTGAGGAGCTGGGCTATCCCCCCCAGCACGGCCGTTTTGGCGCGGATATGCAGGTGGAGTCCGTTAACGACGGCCCGGTAACCCTGATCCTGGACACTGTCCAACTGATGGAAACCCCCAGAAGAGGTTGAGTATGCAAGTTTTTACGCTTCCTTTGGGCGCTTACCAGACCAATACCTACATTGTCGCCGGCGATGGCCGCTGCGTCATCATTGACCCCGGCTACGCGCCGGAGACCATCGCCCGTTTTTTAGAAAAAAACGGGCTGACTGCCGATGCCATCTTCCTGACCCACGGGCATTTTGACCATGTGGGCGCGGTAAAAGCGCTGTCTGCGCAGTTTGCCTGCCCCGTATACATCCACGAAGCGGAGCTATCGATGCCGGAAGCGATGACCGCAGGAACGCTGCACTACACCCACACCTACGGCGAGGGCGACCGGATCGAAAAGGCCGGCGTTTCCTTCCGGGTGCTGCACACGCCGGGTCACACCCCCGGCTCTGTATGCCTGATGGCGGAGGACGCTTGCTTCAGCGGCGATACCCTGTTCGCCGGTTCCTGCGGCAGAACGGATCTGCCCGGCGGCGACTGGGCCACCATCCGCCGCAGCTTGAAGCGTCTGGCGCAGATGGAAAATGACCTGACCGTTTATCCCGGCCACGGAGAATCGACTACTTTGGCCGCCGAAAAGCGGTATAATCCCTATATGCAATAGAGGATCACCTATGAAACTACTTCTTGTCGGCCACGACGACCGATATGCTGTGGAGCAGCTGCTGATGTCGCTGTTCGGGCCGGACGCCCAGGGCGAGGCCACTTCCCGGCTGCACCGGGGAAAAACCTGGCTCACCGCCGTTACCACCATTGCGGTGGACGGCAAGACCGTCCGCGCCAGCCGCAGACTGAAATGCGATAAGGAAACTGTCCGCGCACGCCGCCGCATTTTGCAGCAGAGCCTGTACCTGGCGGCGATCCAGCTGCTTTCGGAAATCCCCGCCTGGGGCGCGCTGGCCGGCGTCCGTCCTACCAAAATTTCCACCAAGCACATTTTAGAGGGCGGCACGGCAAAATCCGCCGCAAAAATGCTGAAAGACATCTACTATGTAACCGATGAACGGCAGAAACTCGCCATCGCCTGCTCGGAATCTACTGTCCGGGCGGTTGGTCAGATGAATGCAAACGACATTTCCGTGTATGTGGGTATCCCCTTCTGTCCCACCCGGTGTACATACTGCAGCTTCGTCAGCCGCACCATCGGCAAGCACGCTTCCCTTTTGCAGCCCTACCTTGACTGCCTGCTGAAAGAAATCGCCGAGACCGGCAAGCTCCTTTCCCAGTCCGGGAAAACCGTGCGCACCATCTACATCGGTGGCGGCACACCCACTACATTAGACTGCAGCCAGATGGCCCGGCTGATGGATGCGATCTGTACCTCTTTCGACCTGAGCCGCTGCATAGAATTTACCGTAGAGGGCGGCAGGCCCGATACCTTAAGCGAAGAGAAGCTTCGCATTATTCGCCAGCACGGCGCTGACCGGATGAGCATCAATCCCCAGACGATGGTGGACAGCGTGCTGAAAGCCTGCGGCCGTCCCCATACCGGCGACGACGTGAAGCGTGCCTTCCAATGGGCGAAAAATGCCGGCTTTGAGGCCATCAATATGGATCTGATCGCCGGTCTTCCTACTGACAATTACGACGGCTTCCGCTATTCCTTAGACAGCGTGGCCGCGCTTTCACCTGCAAACATCACCGTCCACACCCTGGCGCTGAAAAAAGGCGCAGACCTCTTTGAACGGCGGCAGGATCTGTCCACCGCCCAGGAGGTTACCCGGATGGTGGACTACGCCAACGAAACCCTGCCCACTTTGGGCTACAAACCCTACTATCTGTACCGGCAGAAATATATGTCCGGCTCTTTCGAGAACATCGGCTGGAGCAAGGACAATTTGGACTGCCTGTACAACACCTATATGATGGAGGAACTGCACACCATCGTATCCCTGGGCGGCGGCGGAATGAACAAAGTCAACCTGCCCGACGGAACGCTGCAGCGCTTCCACAACCCCAAATTCCCCGAGCAGTATATCCAGCTGATCGACAGCGTTCTTGAGGATAAGCGCAAGCTGTTTTCGCTGCTGTAGAAAGGAAGTTTACATTTTGGACACGTTAATTTCCAATGTTACCTTAGTAACGATGAATAACCGAATGGATGTGCTGTTCGGCGCATATTTGGGCATTACAGAGGGAAAAATTGCCTATATCGGCAAGACCGCACCGGAGGATAAGCCCCAGACCATCATCGACGGCACGGGAATGGTGCTGATGCCGGGTCTTGTAAACTGCCACACCCATCTGGCCACCACAGTACTGCGCAGCTACTGCGACGAAATGCCCGCCCACGAGGCGCTGGACGCGCAGCTGCGCCTGGAGGACAAGATGGACGCCCGGTGCGCCAAGGCCGCTGCCACGCTGGGCATTGCCGAGTGCCTGCGCTTTGGCATCACCTCTGTCAGCGATCTGTACTACTACCCCGAAGCCACCGCGGAGGCTGCCGCCGAGGCCGGAATCAAGGCCAATATCGCATTGTCTTCCTACCGCTTCATCGACCAGAATGAAGACTTTGATTTTGAAACTGACGAGCAGTGCGCATTCCTGCGCAAAGTCGTCGAAAAGTGGCACAACCACGATGGCGGCCGCATCAAGATCGACGCCGGCATCCACGCCGAGTATACCAGCAATTATAAGCTGTGGGAGGGTCTTGTGGGCTATGCCAGCGAGCAGGGCCTGGGCTTCCAGCTCCATCTGGCGGAGACCCAGAACGAGACCGACTCCTGCTTAGACCGCACCGGTCTTTCCCCGGCGGAGCTGCTTAGCTGCCACGGCGTATTCAACGTACCCGTTACTGCCGCAGGCTGCGCCTGCCTGAGCGCTGAAGATCAGAAGCTGCTGGGCAAGAAGAAGGCCACCGCTGTGGCAACGCCCATTGCCGCTGCCAAGCTGGGCCACCCCACCACCCCCATTCTTAACTGCGTCAAGAATGGTATGAACGTGGCGCTGGGTACCGGCGGCGCGGTAGAATGCGGTAACTTAGATATGTTTGAAGTCCTGCGAGCCACCGCAATGGCCGCCCGCACGGAGAATCCCCTGCCTGCCTCGGCAGCGCTGATGATGGCCACCACCTGCGGCGCACGGGCTCAGGGTCGTGCCGATAAGATCGGTATGATTGAGGTTGGTATGGATGCCGACCTGATTCTGGTAGACTTCTCCGCACCCCACCTGATCCCCTGCCACAATGTGCTCAATGCCCTGGTTTACAGCGCCAAGGGCGGTGATGTGGCAATGACCATGGTTGGCGGCAAGATCCTCTATCAGAACGGCCAATTCCCCACCATCGACCTGCAGCACGTAGTAGAAGAGCTGACCACCTACGCCATCCCCCGGGTTTTCGCGGACAGCAAGTAAGGAGGGCATATGTCAGACACTTCTAAAAAGCAATCGTTTCTCCACGGTACGATGCTGCTGGCTATGGCCACCGCCATCGTCAAGGTCATCGGCGCGCTGTACAAGATCCCCCTCAATGCCATCATCGGCGAGCAAGGCTTCGGCTACTACAGCACCGCGTATGAAATTTACACCGTTCTTTTGATGATTTCCACCGCGGGCCTGCCCGTGGCAATGAGCCGGATGATCTCCCAGGCCAGCAGCCTGGGCAACTACCGGCAGGTGCGGAAGATCTACACGGTTTCGCGCACCATTTTCCTCTCCCTGGGCCTGATCGGTACGCTGCTGATGACCCTGTTCTGCAAGCAATTAGCAGCATTCCAGGAGCAGCCCGATGCCTGGGCCGCCATCGGCGCGCTGGGCCCCTGCTGCTTCCTCATCTGCCTGATGAGTACGTACCGCGGCTTCTTCCAGGGCCAGAGCAATATGATCCCCACCTCCGTCAGCCAGGTGCTGGAGGCGGTGTGCAAGCTGATCGTGGGCATTGCCGCGGCGCTGCTGATCAAATTCTACTGGCACAGCATCCCGCTGGCCGCCGGCGGCGCCATTTTCGGCGTGACTATGAGCTGCCTGATCTCCTCGTTCTACCTGAACCGGTGCTTCCGCAAGGCATTCAAGGCAATGCCCGTGTCGGATGAGCCTGTGGATTCCGGCAAGGACATTGCCAAGGGCCTGCTGGCCATCGCCATCCCCATCACCATCGGCTCTGCCGGTCTGCAGATCCTCACCGTTCTGGAGACCAAGATCTATATGAGCCAGCTGCTAACCTTCCTGACCCAGGCGGAGGCCGATACCCAAAAGGGCATCTACAATATGACCCAGACCATTTTCAATATGCCCTGCGCATTCATTACCCCCATCACCATCAGCATCATCCCCGCCATTACCGCCCAGATCACCTCCGGCGACGCAAAAGCTGCCCGGGACACGGAAGAATCCGCGGTCCGGGTTACGGGTCTGATCAGCGCGCCCTGCGCTGCGGGTCTGGCTGTGCTGGCTGAGCCGGTAACGGCGCTGCTGGGTGGCTACAGCGGCGAAAAACTGGCGCTGTCCACTTCCCTGATGACCGTTTTGGGCGTGTGCATCGTGTTCAATGCCCTGGTGCTGCTGACCAATGCCATTATGCAGGCCCACGGCCACGTGAACCTGCCGGTGATCAATATGTTCATCGGCGGCGCGGTGAAGCTGATCGCCGTATTCATCCTCACCGGCAACGAAAACATCGGCATTCTGGGTACGCCCATTGGAAGCCTGTTGTGCTACCTTTGCATCACGGTGCTGAATCTGGGCACCATCCGCAAGGTGCTGCCGGAAGCGCCGGCAGTTCTTCGCAATATGCTGCGCCCCATCGTCGCTGCCATTTTGATGGGCATCGTGGTGTTCGGCAGCTGGTACGGCATCACCGCTTTGCTTGGTGATGTGAGCCGGATCATCGCCTGCGGCGCACCCATCGCAGTAGGCGTTGCGGTATACGTCATCGCGGTGATCAAGCTGAAGGCCATCACCAGAGAGGACTGCCTGCTGCTGCCCAAGGGCGAGAAGATCGCCAAATTCCTGCATCTGTGATTCGCCACAGGCGATTCATATAAATCTGTTAGCAATACCAAAATATATAAAAAAGGAGAAAACCACAATGAACAAGACTGAACTGATCACCGCAATCGCCGAGGCTTCCGGCCTCACCAAGAAGGACGCAGAGCGCGCTCTGAACGCTACTGTCGACCAGATCACCAAGGCTCTGGCCGCTGGCGACCGCGTCCAGCTGACCGGCCTGGGCATCTTCGAGACCAAGACCCGCGCTGCCCGCACCGGCCGTAACCCCCTGAACGGCAAGACCATCAACATCCCCGCTGCCACCGTTCCCAACTTCAAGGCCAGCAAGACTCTGAAGGACGCTGTCAACAAGTAAGATGCGCCTGGACAAATACTTGAAGGTCTCCCGTTTGATCAAGCGCCGCACCGTAGCCAACGAAGCCTGCGACAATGGCCGTATCAGTGTAAACGGCCGTGTGGTCAAGGCCAGCTATGAGGTGAAGGTGGGCGATCGGCTGGAGATCACCATGGGTCCACGCACCGTTGCCGTAGAGGTTTTGCAGATTTCTGAAACGGTCCGCAAAGACGACGCGGCGGCAATGTACAAAGAGGTATAAAAAATATGGGAGGCTAAGCCTCCCATATTTTTTATACTTGGCTCTCCCTCTGGGAGAGCTGTCGCGCTTTTCCAGCACGACTGAGAGGGCAATAACGAAACCCTCTCCGTCAAAAATCAAAGATTTTTGCCACCTCTCCCAAAGGGAGAGGCAAGTCAGGTTGTCTTTAATTTTTCACTCTCTCATATAGCTTCTTCAGCAGTTCCCGCAAGGGGTTAAACAGCAGCAGCGCGATGACGAAATTGCCTGCGCAGTGCAGCAAGTCAAACCAGATGCCGGACACCCATTTTGCCGCCGCATAGCCAAAGCCGCCGATGAAAATATCCGCAATGCCGCACAGCGCGCCGAACAGCAGGCCGAATGTGCCGGACAAGATCGCCCAGCCCAGGGGCTCGCGCATTTTCCGCATCAGCAGCGCCACCAGGAGCAGCACCGCCCAGACATACAGATAGTAAATATTCCACGTATTGATACCGTAAAACAGTATTTCCATCGAGATATACAAATATGTGGGGTACAGCGCTTTCCAGCCAAAGGTTACGGCGAAGAGCATGATCATCAGGCTCACCGGCTCGATATTGGGTAAAAAGCTCATCACATATTTGGCCGCGAAGGTCAGCGCTCCCAGCACGCCGAACAGCACGATCTCGAATGTGGTCAGCTTAGCTTTTTGTTTCACTTGGTATAGACCAGCTTGAATACGTCGCCGTCGTGGATCACGGCGTCATTCATACCGTACATTGCCATCTCATCGCCGATATAGAAGCTCCAATAGCTCTGGTCTGCGTCCCAGTCGGCAGTTTCGCCGTCTACGATGTTATACAAGCCCTTGCTTTCAGATTCCACGATCAGGCCCTTTTCCACAAGCACGGGGCCCAGATATTCGCCGTCGGTTTTATATTCAAACGTCTTTTCCGTTCCGTCAGCGTGGACGACGATCACGGAAAATGCCTTTGCGCCGACTTCCTCGGCAGGCGCTTCAGGACGGGTGGCAAACCAGATGCCTACCGCCACCGCGATGAGCACCACAAAGGCGATCAGCGCAACCAACAATTTTTTGTTCTTCATAAAAATACCTCCTAAAAACAATATGGCTGCGGCGCTATTTTTAGCGCCGCAGCCGTTTTTCTGCGACAAATGCACCGCCTTCGTGACTCGCAAAGGCGGGGAGAACCAAAAGCGTAGGTCTTCTGACTCGTGCTTGCAGTCTGGGATACTGCGGCGGCTCTGCCTTCCCGGGGTCTCCCCCAGTGACTGACTTTCGTCATAAGAGCCCGCCATAGGCACATACAGCGGCGGTACCGTCCGGGATTCGCACCCGGTTATCTTGTTCAGCCATCAGCGTTCATCGCGCTGATAGCCACGCTATGGGTTATCAAATTGTCCTTACTATTATAGCACGGGGCAAAACCCCTGTCAACAGCAACGGAAGCGGCAGCAGAAAAACTGGGCCAGATAGCAAAGGCACAGATTTACAAAGGGATTTCCGCCCATCTGGAAGCCCCGGAAATTGCCGGAGCGCCGGCGATAGCTGGCGCCGCCGTTTTCGATGGCCTCCAGCGCCTGCAAATATTCCATATTGCCCGGGTCCATACTGACCGCCCGGCGGATATGCTCCAGCGCCGTTACCTGATTGCCCAGGCCGTCGTTGGCCAGGGCGCTTAAATAATACCACCGGGCATCCCTGGGTGTCGCACTTTCCAGCACATTCAGCGCTTCCCGGAAGCGGCCGTACATAATATACTGATAGGCCGCTTGCTGATAATTGCCGCCGGTATTTTGCTGGCGATAGCCGCCAAAGGGATCGTAGCCATAGCCCTGGCTCTGCTGGGCCTTTTCCGGATTTTTGATCTGCTCATAGGCGGCGTTGACCTCCTGCATCTTCTGGGCAGCGGCCTTGTCGCCGGGATTTAAGTCCGGGTGATATTTCTTGGCAAGCTTGCGGTAGGCCTGCTTGATCTCCTCGTCAGAGGCGTCCGGGCTGACCCCAAGGACCTTATACGGATCATTTATCACTGCGTTCCTCCTGCTTCTTCTGCCTAAAATGCAGCCACACACCGCTGTAAAGGATATTGTCCAGCAGCGCCTTGTCCTGCACCAGGGGCAGCTTCTCAAATTCTTCGGTGCATCTCGCCATCGCCAGCACCAGATATTCCCGCCACCGCTCAGGGTCTTCCGTAATGCCCATTGCTATGTAGGGATTGTACTTCTTTCGCTTCTTGTCCCGGCGGTAATCCTTAGCCGCATCGCCCAGGTAAATAAACCGCCCCAGGGCCATACCCATTTTCCGCAGGATAGGCGCCCACAGATCCTCCTGATAGACCAGCAATTCCCCCATCAGCGCACCGAAGCAATTTGCCGGCGCATCGGGGTTGTCGCAATTTGCCTTTTCCAGCTCGTTCAATTCGTGGATGCAGCGGGAGATGGCGGCGCATTGCCGGGGAAAGCGCGCCTCGATGGCGGCAAGATTTTTGCCAAATGCCTCGGCCATCAGCTTGGCGGTCAGCTTTTTATCGTCGTGCCAGTCGTCCAGAGAATTATAATACGCCAGGGCCACATTCATATCCGCGGCGTACTGCACAAACTCATTATCCACCCACTTCTTCGGGCGGATGGGATGCAGCGCGCAGGCCCGGTCGCCGGAAAGCTCCTCCGGCTCGTAAAGGCTCATTAAAAGCAGGGCCAGAAACGCCATATCGTAGCTTAGCCCCAGGCGGGACAGCTGATTGGCCCGATCCCGGATCTGACGGCAAATGCCGCAGTAGACCGCGTTGTAGCGGTTTTGCTGTTCTTTCGTCAATTCCCGCACGCTGGCGGTAACATAGCCAAACATACCATCCCTCCTTCGTAATTATATCCTATTGCATCGGTGTGAACAGACCGTAAACAAAATTTTACATTTTCTGATACTTTCAATCCCGTTTCATCAGCAGCCGATTCAGCGCGCCGCCGTAAAACAGGATCAGCAGGCAGAAATACAGCCACAGCATAGCCAGCGCCACGGCGTACACCGACCCGTAAATATTGGTATACCCTCTAAAATGCTCCACGTATACGGAAAACAGCTCCGTGAAGATCAGCCAGCCCAGGCTGGCCAGCACCGCGCCGGGAAAACTGTCGGAAAAGCTGTTCTTCCGGTTGGGAAGCACCATAAAAATGGCGCTGAACAGCCCCGTCTGTATCAGAAGCAGCAGGAAAAACCGCAGATTGATCACATTCGACAAGATCCGCAGCAAAGGCGTCGGGCTTTGCTCCAGCATTCCCAGCAGGGCTTCTCCAAAAATATTCAAAATCAGCGTTAACAGCAGGACGATCAGCAGTCCGAATGTATACAAAACGCTGATGCCCCGGGTGTACCAATAGCCCCGGTCCTCCTGCACGCCATAGATGGCGTTCAAACCTGTCAGCACGCCGTACACGCCCCGGCTGGCAGACCACAGCGCACCCACCGCGGATACGGACACCACTGCCCGGGAAGTATGGGCATAGGTGCTGACGATCAGCTTTTCTGCCGTGCCCATCAGCGCCTGGGGGATCACGCCCTCCAGAAGCCCAAGCAGGTCATTGGCATCCAGATCGGTGTAGCGCAAAATGCTCAATATCAGCACCAGCGCCGGGAATATGGAGACCACGATAAAATAGCCCGCATTGGCGGCGTGGCCGGGAATGCCCATTTTCTGAATCCGGCGTATATGGTCTACGGTCTTGCCGAGAAGGCCGCCCTTTGGAAGCTTCATACCGTCCCTCCTTAGGTAATAGTGTATGCTAAACAGCTGCCGAATATTGCAAAAACGCCCACCAACATCCGTCAGCAGGCGTTTTTAGCACTTATTCCGCAGAAATCAGATAATAGTAGACAGGCTGACCGCCATTAAGCAGATTCACATCTGCATCGGGGCAAATTTCAGCAAACATATCTGCTGTTTTCTGTGCCTGCTTCTCGGTAACATCGGCGCCGTAGTAGATGGTGATATAGCTCTTGCCATCCTTATTGACCCGCTCTGCCAGGGACTTCAGCAGGACCTTGATGTCCTTGCCTGTGCCGAACAGAGAGCTGCCGTGCATCGCAAGATAATCGCCCTCGTGGATCAGGAAGCCGTCGAAATCGGAGTTGCGGGCGGCGTAGGTGATCTGCATTGTGTCCACCGTGGACAACGCCTCAGTCATCGCCTCCACATTTTCCCCATTGGTGCCCTCGGGGTTGAAGTTCAGCATCGCGGTAACGCCCTGGGGAATGGTCTTGCTGGGGATGACCACCACGTTCTTGGGGGTCAGGGCATCCACCTGCTGGGCCGCCATAATGATGTTCTTATTGTTGGGCAGCACGTAAACCGTCTCAGCAGGAACGGTGTTGACCACCTCCAGGATATCCTGAGTGCTGGGATTCATCGTCTGGCCGCCGGAGATCAGGCCGTCCACGCCCAGATCCTTGAACACATCGCCAATGCCGTCGCCGACGCAGACGGAAACAACGCCGATGGGCTTCTCGGGAGCGGCGATCTTGGGTGCTTTTTCCTGCTCGCTGACCACCTTCTCGGTGTGCTGCAGGCGCATATTTTCAATTTTTACGGTAACGAAAGAGCCGTAGTCCATCGCCTCGTGCAGGGCCTTGCCGGGGTCGTTGGTGTGAACGTGGACCTTGATGATCTCCTCGTCATCCACCAGCACCAGGCTGTCGCCCAGGCTGGACAGGAATTCCCGCAGCTTTTCGGGATCCAGATCATTCTCCCGGGAGATGATAAACTCGGTGCAGTAGGTGAAGGTGATATCCTCGGTATCAAAGTCGGAGAAATCCGCAGCGTCCTTGACTTCGTCAGCGGAAGCTTCCGTAACGGCGATATCCTCGCCACGCAGCGCCAGCAGCATACTTTCCAGCGCCACCAGCCAGCCCTTGCCGCCGGCATCCACAACGCCGGCCTTTTTCAGCACGGGATTCTGGTTGACGGTGTTGGCCAGCGCCACCTTTGCCTCGGCAATGGCAGCCTCGTGGACAAATTCGATATGATTGTTCTCCTGGGCAGCCTGGATCGCCTTGCCGGCAGCCAGACGGGCAACCGTCAGGATCGTGCCTTCAGCGGGCTTCATAACTGCCTTGTATGCAGCATCCACGCCCTCCTGCAGGGCTTCAGCCCACAGAACGCCGTCGCACTTTGTGCTGCCCTTCAGCTTTTTGGAAATGCCACGGAACAGCAGCGACAGAATAACGCCGGAATTGCCGCGGGCGCCCCGCAGCATTGCAGATGCGGCGGTGGCAGCAGCCTTTTCCAGAGTGGGGTCTTCTGCCTTGCGCAGATCAGCCGCTGCGGCGTTGATGGTCATAGACATATTGGTACCGGTATCGCCGTCGGGAACCGGGAACACGTTCAGTTCATTCAGAGCCTTTTTGTTATTCTCGATCCCGGCAGCTGCATTGATAATCAGCCGGCGCAGATCGGCTCCGTTGATAGTTTGTTTCACTTTAGACTACCTCCACATTAACCGATCATCATCGAGTCGATATAAACATTGACGGCTCGCACCTGGGTGTTGGTGCATTTGGTGACCACATAGCGCACCTCGGAAATGATGGAAGTGCCCACGGCGTTCAGATTCACGCCATTGTCCACCATAATGTGCAGGTCGATGGAGATGGTGTCATCCTCGTGGAACTCCACGCGGACGCCCTTGGCCATAGATTCCTTGCGCAGCAGATGGTAAACGCCATCGGTCAGGCTGCGGGCTGCCATACCCTTTACACCAAAGCAGTTGGTTGCGGCTGTGCCGGCGATATCTACATAAACATTGGTGCTGACATTGACAGAGCCGTTATCATTCTTGTGTCGAATCATAGATCAGTACCTCCTAATAAAATATCAGATTATGCTGTCTTCCCAGCAGGAAGGAGCGGTCAGGCCCATCATCTTCACCACGGTGGGTGCTACGTTGGCCAGGCCGTAAGCGCCGTCCTTGACGGTCCAGGCGTGGTCCTTGTCGTAGATGATGAAGGGAACAGGATTCAGAGAGTGGGCGGTGCGGACAGAGGTCTTGCCCTTCTTGGTCTCGGTCATCTGGTCGGCGTTGCCGTGGTCGGCGGTGATCAGTACTGTGTAGCCGTACTTGTCAGCAGCCTCGATGATGGCCTTCAGGCCCGCGTCCACGCACTCCATAGCGTAAACAACTGCGTCCATCACGCCGGTATGGCCGACCATATCGCCGTTGGGGAAATTGCAGCGCAGGAACTGGAACTTCTTAGAGGCCATTGCCTCTACCATCTTCTCGGTGATCTCCTTGGACTTCATAGCAGGTGCCTGCTCGAAGGGGATCACGTCAGAGGGGATCTCCTCGTAGACCTCAAGGGCTTCGTCCACCTTGCCGGAGCGGTTGCCGTTCCAGAAATAGGTGACGTGGCCGTACTTCTGGGTCTCAGATACGGCATACTCCGTAACGCCGGCGGCGCAGAGTACTTCCGTCAGGGTGTTGGTAATGACGGGAGGCTGCAGCAGATAGTTTTCGGGGATGTTCAGATCTGCGTCATACTGCAGCATACCGGCAAACAGCACGCCGGTGTAGTCGCCGCGGTCAAACTTATCAAAATCCTTGCGGTCAAAGGCCAGGGAAATTTCCTGGGCGCGGTCGCCGCGGAAGTTGAACAAAATCACGCTGTCGCCGTTTGCGATGGGCGCTACCGGCTTGCCGTCGCGGGCAATGACAAAGGCAGGCAGATCCTGGTCGATGCAGCCGGTCTCCGCGCGGTAGGTCTCAATGGCCTCAGCAGCGGAACCGAAGGTGCGGCCCTGAGCCTGTACGTGGGTGCGCCAGCCCTTTTCCACCATACCCCAGTTGGCTTCGTAGCGGTCCATCGTAACCTGCATACGGCCGCCGCCGGAAGCGATGGCGTAATCACAGCCGTCGGTGGACAGCTCTTTCAGAACATCCTCCAGCATACCAACATACTCCAGCGCGGAGGTGGCAGGCACATCACGGCCATCCAGCAGGATGTGGCAGTAGGCATTCTTCACGCCCTCAGCCTTGGCCTGACGCAGCAGGGCGATCAGGTGGTTGATATTGGAGTGGACATTGCCGTCAGACAGCAGACCCAGGAAGTGCAGCGCCTTGCCTGCGCAGGCATTGGAAATCAGCTTCTTCCAGGTTTCGGCTTCATACAGAGCGCCGTTGGCGATGCTCTCGCCCACCAGCTTTGCGCCCTGGGAATATACCTGACCGCAGCCCAGAGCATTGTGGCCGACCTCGGAGTTGCCCATATCCTCATCGGAGGGCAGACCGACAGCGGTGCCGTGAGCCTTCAGGTATGTATGGGGGCAGGTAGCCAGCAGGTTATCCAGCGTGGGAGTCTTGGCAACCACAACAGCATCGCCGCTGCCGCCGTCGCCCTTGCCAACGCCGTCCATAATCACAAGTACAATGGGTTTTTCCATATCTATATTCCTCCAGATTGGTGAATTGCAAATTATTAGTCATACTATTTTACATCATTTTTATCAAATATACAAGTGTTTTTTGTTTGCCCCCAAATATGTTCATATTTCAGCCTTTCTCCTCTTGGCTCTCCCTCTGGGAGAGCTGTCGCACGAGCAGTGCGACTGAGAGGGTATTAATAACCCCTCTCCGTCAAAAATCAAGAGATTTTTGACACCTCTCCCATAGGGAGAGGCAAGTGGCTGCATACAAAAGCCCAGCCGCAAAGCGGCTGGGCTTTCAGTTCTAATTCATCGTTCCCTCGGCGCGGGTAAACAGCTCGCCGATGCGCGCTCGCAAGGCGATACCCTCGGGTGTCTGGGCTGTTCCCTCGTTGTCGATCCAGTTGGCAGAAGCTTGCTGGGCGTCCTTCAGGGTCTGCAGATCCATACTCAAATTCGCCACCCGGAACGCCGGCAAGCCCGACTGCCGCGAGCCGAAGAAATCGCCGGGACCCCGCAGCTTCAAATCCTCTTCCGCAATGCGGAAGCCATCGGTGGTCTTGCACAGCGCTTTTAAGCGCCCCAAAGTATCGGGATTGCGGTTTTGGGAGGTCAGGATGCAGTAGCTTTTCGCGCCGCCGCGGCCCACGCGACCCCGCAGCTGATGCAGCTGGGAAAGGCCGAACCGGTCCGCATCCTCGATGACCATCAAGGTTGCATTTGGCACGTCCACGCCCACCTCGATAACGGTAGTGGCCACCAAAACATCCGCCTCGCCCCGGGCAAAGGCTGCCATCGCCGCTTCCTTTTCCGCGGCTTTCATCTGGCCGTGGATCAGGGCGATGCGAAGATCCGGGAACACGGTCTGCTGCAGGGTCTCCGCCCAAACCGTAGCCGCCTTGACGGACAGCTCCTCGCTTTCTTCCACCGCTGGGCAGACTACAAAGGTCTGATGGTTTTCCTCTTTTTGCTTGCGGATGAACGCGTTAATTCTTGCACGATAAGATTCGTTCACCAGGAACGTCTCCACCGGCTGCCGTCCCGGGGGCAATTCGTTAATAATCGACACCTCCAGATCGCCGTACATCAGCAGCGCCAGCGTTCTGGGGATGGGGGTCGCGGACATAACCAGCAGATGGGGATCTTGTCCCTTGCTGGACAGCTTGGCCCGCTGGGCAACGCCGAAGCGGTGCTGCTCGTCGGTGATAACCAGGCCCAAATCGTGGAACACAGTCGCTTCAGACAGCAGCGCGTGGGTGCCCACAGCAAACTGCACTTCGCCGGAAGCGATGCGCTCGCGCACTTCCCGCTTCTGCTTTACCGTCATAGAGCCGGTCAGCAGGGTAACCTTCACGCCCAGCGGCGCGAACAATTTATTCAGGGAATGATAATGCTGCTCCGCCAAAATCTCCGTAGGCGCCATCATCGCCGCCTGATGGCCGTTTTGGATGGTGCAAAATGCTGCAGCCGCAGCGATCATCGTCTTGCCGCTGCCCACATCGCCCTGCACCAACCGGTTCATCGTCGCGCCGCTGCGAAGATCTTCCAGAATTTCGTCGATGGCCCGCTGCTGCGCCCCGGTTAGGGTAAAGGGCAGGCTTTTATAAAAAGGTGTCAGGTCAAGATTTTCATAGGGCTTCGACTTTTTTCGCGCCCGCTCTGCCCGCATCAGGGACAGACCCGCGGAAAATACGAAAAATTCCTCGAAGATCAGCCGTTTTTTCGCCAGCTCCGCCTCCGCCATCGACTGGGGCTCGTGGATGGCATAATACGCCCGGTCGGCGCTTAAAATGCCATATCTCTGCCGCACCGATTCCGGCAAAATCTCCGCCGGAGGGTCGCAAATACTCAGCGCCTGCCGCACAGCTTTCAGCACCGCGGCGTTGGAAAGACCAGCGGTCAGCGGATAGATGGGCAGCACCCGCCGGGTGGCAATGGGCTGAGCATCCATAGTCTCAAACACGGGGTTTGTCATACTGTAGCCGACGAAATCCCCGGATACCGCGCCGTAGAAAATATACTCCTCGCCGTAGCGCAGCTGCTCGGCGGCGAATTTATTGTTGAAAAAGGTCAGATTCAGCCGGGCAGTATGGTCCGCCACCTGCACACGAGTGATGTCCAGACCCTTGCGGATATGGGCGGTGCGGGGGGTGTTCATCACCACGGCCTTAAAGCAGGCAGGAACATCCACCTCCAGCTTGTCGATGCTGACAAGACGGGTGCGATCCTCATAGCCACGGGGAAAATGGCAGATCAGGTCCTGCAGCGTAAAAATATTCAGCTGGGCAAACCGCTTTGCCATCGTCGGGCCTACGCCCTTTAAAATGGTAACGGGATCCGATAGTCTCGCCATTTCCTCGCCTCCTTTTAGATGAGTATAGCACGGTTTTTGTGTTTTGGCAATTATATGTAGGGGTGGGCCTTCCGTCCCCTACCTTCTCCCGGGGAGAAGGTGGCCTCGCGCCAGCGAGGTCGGATGTGGAATGCGGGCAGTAATCTTGGATAAAGCACAAAGTCAAGGCATATTCCGCATCCAGGTGCACGCCGTTCCACACCCGCCCCTATTGGGGCACCCTCTCCCCGGGAGAGGGTTTTCTGCATAAAATGAAAAAACTCCCTCCAAGTCAAACTCGGAAGGAGATATTTTCAGAGAAATCAGGCCAGCTTGTTCAGCTTCAGGGTCATGCTGCTCTTCTTCCGGGCAGCATTGTTCTTGTGCAGAAGACCCTTAACAACAGCCTGGTCAACAGCCTTAACAGCAACCTTGTAAGCAGCCTCAGCGACAGCCTTGTCGCCACCGGCCAGAGCGGCCTCGAACTTCTTCAGGTTGGTCTTCAGCTCGGACTTGTCAGCCTTGTTCTTCTCATAAGCAACTTTGGAGCGAATGACATCCTTCTTGGAGGACTTAATGTTGGGCATGGTTACACCTCCTGTTCCCAAACGTTTTCATACAGATACACATTATAGCGCGTGATTTTCATAAAATCAATCCCTTTTTGAAAAATTTTTATAAAAATGCCACTTTTTCGCCGCAAAAAATCTTGTCAAGCAACAATTTTGTAACCAATTTTACCCCCTCGGCAAATTCACGAGGGGCGAAAAAGTGGGGACTTTGTCGGTTTCTGTCGAAATTTCTTATGTCAACCGATTTGTATGAAAATTCCGGTTATTTTGAAAGCCCATCCTGTGGACAAACCTGTGGATATTGTGGAAAAGTTCGGTTTTTCCACAGCTATTTCCCGGATTTCCCAGTTCTCAGACCGGTTTTCTGCGTGGTTATTTTTGCCATTATTCACGCGAAAACGGGCCATAATTTATGTTACGGAAACGGCGTTTCGCGGCTTAATTTTTTCGGTTTTTGGTGAAAAAGTTGGGATTCGGAAAACCCGTGGCAGCTCTTGGCAGATATTTTCCATTTTCCTCCAAAAAAGTTTGTGAAATCTGCCAAACGGTCTTTCGTATCTTCCGCCGCGAAATGGAAATACTGGTATTACCATTTTTCCACAGGAGGATCACAATGCAGGGAAAAGTAGAGATCTGTGGCGTCAACACCGCGCGACTGAAAACCCTGTCCCCCGCACAAATGGACGAGCTTCTTCTCAAGGCAAAAAATGGCGACTGCAGCGCCCGGCAGGCGCTGATTGAGGGGAATCTCCGCTTGGTGCTGTCCGTCATTCAGCGTTTCGACAAACGGGGTGAAAGCCCCGACGATCTGTTCCAGGTGGGCTGCATCGGCCTGATCAAGGCAATTTCCAATTTCGACCCCACGAAAAATGTCCGCTTCAGTACCTACGGCGTGCCTATGATCGCCGGGGAAGTGCGCAGGTATCTGCGGGACAACAGCGCAATCCGGGTCAGCCGTTCCATCCGGGACGTGGCCTACCGGGTGCTGCAATGCAAGGAGCTGCTGCTCCTGCAGCTGGGCCGCGAGCCAACCCTGGAGGAGATCTCCACCGAGCTGGATCTGCCGGTGGAAGACATCAGTGAGGCGCTGGATGCAGTATGCGCGCCGGTGAGCCTGCACGATCCGGTGTATTCTGACGGCGGCGATCCGCTGACCGTGATGGATCAGGTATCGGATCATAAAAACACAGAGCTGAACTGGATGGAGCACATCACATTGCGCTCGGCATTTCGCAATCTGGGCGAGCGGGAGAAGCAGATCCTCTCCCTGCGATTTTATGACGGCAAGACCCAGATGGAGGTAGCAGGCTCGCTGGGCATTTCGCAAGCCCAGGTGTCCCGTCTGGAGAAAAGCGCCATCAATTCTATGCGAAAAAGCGTCAGCATTTCCTAATAAAAAACCGGAGGCTTTTGTGAAGTGATAAAATAATGGTAGACACGAAAGTGCCTGCCATTATTTTTTATGCTATTATAGATTTGGAGGTGGTAATATGGCAAGAAAATACACTGTACGGAGCAAAGAAGAAAAACTATCCATTGTCAAACGAAACC
>JAFTUO010000087.1 GCA_017466215.1 Oscillospiraceae bacterium
GAATCGAACCCATGTTACCGCCGTGAAAGGGCGGTGTCTTAACCGCTTGACCAACGGGCCTGGTAGCGGCGACCTGACTTGAACAGGTGACAGACCGGGTATGAACCGGGTACTCTACCAACTGAGTTACGCCGCCATATTGGTGCCAACCCCAACATCGCCGAGATTAGCCTCGTTATTATATACGAGTCTTTTTTATTTGTCAAGTAAAAAATCAAGATTTTTTGGGGATACTTGCTATGAGGTGATGGCGTGAAAATCTTTAGAAAATGCATCCTCTTTTATCTGGGTGGAATGGGCTATATGACCCTGGAATTTCTTTGGCGCGGCAGAAGCCACGGCAGTATGTTTTTATTGGGTGGAACTTGCTTTTTGCTGTTGGGGCAGCTGTACAAGCGATGCCGCCGGATCTGTCTATCCCTTAAAATGCTCATTGGCGCAATGATTATTACGGCGCTGGAGCTGCTGACAGGGCTTCTGGTCAACCGCAGCTACAGCGTTTGGGACTATCGCAAGCTCCCCTGCCAGTTTCTCGGACAGATCAGTTTGGTTTTCAGTTTGCTTTGGGTGCCGGTATCGCTGGGTGCGATGCTGCTGTATGAGCAGGCAGAGCGGATCGTATTTCAGGGACGGCTGCGCCGTCCCTGAAAGTTATTTCTTTTTCGTCAGCTTCATAAGCGGCGCGATTACCGCCCAGGTTACCACCGCCGCCACAAAGGCCGCCAGGAAAATATTGCGGTTGGGAATGAAAGATGACGTGCCGTCGGAATTGACGATCATTTCGGCATTTTTCAGCACCGCCGCACCGATGGCCGGGCCGACAATGCCGGGGATCAGCACCTGCGCCACGATCCGCAGCCCCTGGAACATACCGGCCTTATTTTCCGGCGTATAGTCCCGGACCATCGCGCCGAGCACAGCGCCTGTACCCAGATAGCCGCACATCATCAAAAGCGTACCGATAAATACCGGCGCAGTTGCGCGGAAGAAATACAAAATCACATAGCCCACCATCAGCAGCGCCATCGTGGGAATAATGGCTGTTTTGAAGCCGGCGCGGTCATAGACCTTGCCGTAAAGTCCCGTAAAGGTGGCCGCCAGAATGATCGCCGGCGCGAAGATCAGCACATAATTCTCCATCTGCAGCGTTACCGTATAGTAAAGGATCAAATACGGCATAAAAATCGAAATGGAGATATTAAACAGCGCCAGTACGATTAACGTGGTATACAGCCGCGTATTGCTCTTGATGACGCTGGGGCGGAAGCCGTAGAAAATATTGGCAAAGTAATTGCCGCCAACCGCCGTCTTGGCCGGCGCTTCCTCGATTAGGAAAAATCCTGCGACACCCAGCAACAGCACCGCCGTGCCGATGACGCCGAAGATCAGCGTCCAGCTATCCTGCAGGTCCTGATTGACACCCATAAAGCCGCCGAACACCGCCAAAATCGCCACCAGCGGCATCATCGCGTTGATGCCCTCCACAGAGCCCCGGTTGGTGCTGTCGGTGGAGTCCGTCAGCCAGGCGTTGAAGCAGGCATCGTTGGCAGACGAGCCGAAAAAGGTCATCACGCAGTCCATAATGATCACCAGCGACACGCCCACAGAGGCCGCCGAGACCGCCGCGGGGAACAGAGCATTGATCACATCCGTGCGGATCAAGGCAAAGCTCCAGATGGAGATGCCCCACAGAATATAGCCACCGCAGATGAAGATCTTGCGTTTGCCCAGCTTATCGGACAGCGCGCCGATGATCAGCGTGGTTACCGTTGCCGCCACGGCAGAAGCTGCTACCATCAGCGAGATGGCCTCGGCACTGGCATTGAACATCTTATAGATGAACACATTGAGATACATATTCTCAACGACCCAGGCTACCTGGCCCACCAGGCTGAAGATCACCAGCGCCAAATAAAATTTACCGGATTTTTTCGTCTTAGTCATAGTTTATCCCAACACCTTTTCAAATGTTTTCCGCAGCTGGGCCACCCGACCTTCCGCAAAGGGATCGGCAAACCCTGCCGACTTTACGAACGCTGTCAGAGACACCTCTTCGGTGGCCAGATTGTCTGCCAGCAGCGCTTTTCCGCTGCCTGCCTGGGCTTCCTCCGCCTGATAGATCTGCATCGCCAGATCATTGCTCAGCACATAGCTGACCATATACATCGGCGCGATATACAGATGGGAGATGGTTACATATTCCCGGCTGTCGAAGCGCCAGGCTTCGAAGCCGTAATCCTCGGCATTCTTCGCATAAAGCGCGCGGACATTTTCCACCGTCGGCTCTTCCAGCAGGTACAGCTGATGCTCAAAGTTTGCATAGGCCGACTGCTCCACAAAGGTGGAAAGGCTTCCGGCCAGCTTCATTTTCTTAAGCACCTCGCCGTTTTCCCCGTAAAACAGGCTCAAATACTCCATCCCCTGGGAGAAGACTTCCGACACGTCGATGCCGCAGACCGTACCGGTGGCGGCATAGTCATTGCAGAAATGGCCGAATTCGTGGGCGAAGATCAAAGGATCCGTGCTGTCGCCCTGGGGATTTACAAAAATAAAGGGTACATAATAATACTGCAGGTAGGTCTCAAAGGAAGCGTTATACTTATTGGGGCTATACGAAATATCGTAGTAGCCGCCTTCTTCCAGCAGGTAAAAGGCATCGGCGATGATACCGCCCATAGCATTGGCGCTTGACTCCACATAAGAGAACATCTCCTCCTGCGTCCACGTCTGGTATCGGGGCTTCCAGACATCATCGGGGATGTTAGTATAAAGCACCACCAGCTCGTCCCGGACGTCTTCCATATATGCCATCGCCTGGGCAGGGGTATAATCCCGGTCATAATAGAAATCATAGGCAAACTGCAGATAGTCGTCATAGCCGGCCTGCCGGGCGATCTTCTGCCGCAGCGCCACCAGCTCAATGAGCAGCTGCTCCATCTGCAGTCCTACGCTGTCGTAAAACGCCTCAGAATAATACGGAAATTCCAGAGCCTGGGCGCTGAGAGCATCGTATTCGTTCTGCAGCTTCATTTCCTGGGCCATCAGCTCCGTAAAGGTCTCATCCCAAAGGCTCTGGCCGGTATAGGCATCAAAAAAGTCCGCGCCGAAATACTCCTCGGCCTCCAGCTTCTCCTTCAGCGGGCTCTGGGCCAGCGCATACAGAAGCTTGTCCATCCCCGCATCTACCTCGGCGGTATTTTCCAGGCAGTAGGTGTATTCATCTGCCCAGTAGGTGTCCGTCAGATCCTTATAGTAATGGATATTCGCCAGTTTATAATTGGTATAGAAGCGGTAGTAAAGATCATACAGCGTGAACACCTTGTCCATCAGCGTCTTTGCTCTGATATCTGTTTTCGCACCCCGGATGCACACGTCCAGCTGGGTGCGGAATTCCTCCATATCCGGGCGGGTATACTCCATTTCCGCAAACGAAACCAGCTGCTGCCCCAGCAGGCCCTGCACCCATTGCCGGAATGCAACCGGGCTGCAGCCTGTCAGCAGCATCGCCGCCACCAGCACCAGCGCGATCAATTTTAAGCTGCGTTTCACGAAACCCGCCTCCTTTCGTCTGTGTAAAATTAGAATACCACAAGCGCCGCCCCGTTGCAACAAAAATCCCCCGAAGCCCTTTACAAGGAGGCGAAAAAATGCTAAAATATACTATATTAAATGCGCAAGGAGATTTGCCTATGTCGCAGCTGAACAACGATCTTTACGCCATCATACGGTGCGGAATCCAGTTCCGGGGAGAGCGAACTGCTCCTCTGGGTCTTAAGAGCTGTCATATCAGCTATCTGTCCCGCATCTGCTGCTATCCCGGCATTTCCCAGGATCAGCTGGCGCAGATGATGTTCATCAACAAAAGCAATGTCGCCCGGCAGGCTGCCGCGCTGGAAAAGGGCGGCTTCATCACCCGCACGGCCTCTGCCTCTGACAAGCGGGTGCTGCAGCTGCATCCCACCGAAAAGGCCCAGGAGCTGATGCCCCAGCTGGAGCAGATCGTAATGCAGTGGGACGAGCGGATCATGGCCGGTCTGACGGAAGATGAGGTAAAGACCGTGGCCGCCATCTTGGAGAAGATGAAAGCCAATGCCGCCGCCTGGGCAAACGAAAAATAGCCGCAGCTATCGGCAAATTTTACAGTAGATTTTCCCTAAAAAGGTCGTAAACTGTCTATTCGCCAAATTGACTTTGCGGCTCTTTCATTGTATAATATTTCCGTAAATAAACGCGGCCTTTGCGACTGACGGATCAGTGGAGCACCACACGGAGCAATGGCAACAACGCAAGCCGACCGTCTGGGCGCACTTTCCACCTCAGATAGGGGAAGTGTGTCCATTTTTTATTTCACAGATCGGAGGATTCTTTATGAAAAAAGTAGCGATCCTTATGGGCAGCGACAGCGATCTGCCGGTAGTGAAGAAAGCCGCGGACACGCTGGCTTCTTTCGGCGTACCCTACGAGATGCACGTGTATTCCGCCCACCGCACCCCGGTGCAGGCGCGGGACTTTTCCCTGGCTGCACGCAATAACGGCTTCGGCGTGATCATCGCCGCGGCGGGTATGGCCGCACACCTTGCCGGTGCCATCGCCGCCAATACCACATTGCCCGTTATCGGCATTCCTATGAAATCCTCTACATTTACCAACGGCATTGATGCTTTGCTTTCTACCGTACAGATGCCCTCCGGTATTCCGGTGGCCACTGTTGCTGTAGACGGAGCTGTCAATGCCGCTTTGCTTGCAATCCAGATCCTGGCCGTGGAGGATGCTTCCCTGGCCGAAAAGCTGGATGCCAAGCGTGCCGCTGATGCGGAAAAGGTGCTGCAAAAGGATGCGGCGCTGCAATAAAACTGCTGTTCAATAAATTCACATACACTTTTTGAAATGAGGTAACTGATTATGGAAAACCTGAAACTGCTGTACACCGGTAAGACCAAGAATGTTTACGCCCTGCACAATGGCAACTGCCTGCTGAAGTTCAAAGACGACTGCACCGGCAAGGACGGCGTATTTGATCCCGGCGAGAACTCCGTTGGCCTGACCATCGAAGGCGTGGGCGACGTCAACCTGCGTATGTCCATCTACTTCTTCGAGAAGATCAATGCCGCCGGCATCCGCACCCACTATGTTTCCGCAGATCTTGCCAATACCACTATGGAAGTTCTGCCCGCCAAGGTCTTCGGCAAGGGTCTGGAGGTCATCTGCCGCCGCAAGGCTGTTGGCTCCTTCTTCCGCCGCTACAACGAATACTGCACCGAGGGTCAGGATCTGCCCTATTATGTGGAGACCACCTTCAAAAACGATGCCCTGGGCGATCCTCTGGTCACCAAGGACGGTCTGGTGGATCTGGGTGTTATGACAGCCCAGCAGTACGACTCTCTGAAGGCTCAGACCCAGGCTATCACCAAGATCGTGGCTGACGATCTGGCCGCCAAGGGTATGGAGCTGTACGACATCAAGTTTGAGTTCGGCTACGATCCCGAGGGCAATGTTATGCTGATCGACGAGGTCGCATCCGGCAATATGCGCGTTTACAAGGACGGCGAGTACGTCGATCCTATGACTCTGAACAAGCTGTTCTTCGCATAATTTGAGAGGAGATCCCTTATGGGCGGTTATTTTGGTATAGTATCCCGTCAGGATTGTATGGAGGACGTGTTCTTCGGCACGGACTACCATTCCCACCTGGGCACCCGCCGTGCCGGCATTGCCGTGTACGACCCCAAGATCGGTCTGCAGCGGGAGATCCACAGCATTGAGACCACCCCGTTCCGCGCCCGCTTCAAGGATATCTTTGAAGAGATGTCGGGAACTTCGGCCATCGGCTGTATCAGCGATTTTTATCCCCAGCCGCTGCTGATCCGCTCCAAGCTGGGCACCTTTGCCATCTGCGTTACCGGCGCGATCAACAATGCTGAGCAGCTGGTGCAGACCTATCTGGCAGACGGCGGCCACTTTGACGCAATGACCGGCGGGTCAATCAATGTCACCGAGCTGATCGGCGCGCTGATCAGCCTCAGCGATGATTTTGCCGAGGGCATCCGATTTGTGCAGACAGTGGTTGACGGTACTGCCTCCATCCTGATCCTTACCGACAACGGCTCTATTATCGCCGCCCGGGATAAGGTAGGCCGCCTGCCCATCTGGATCGGTCACCGGGATGACGGCTACAGCGTATCCTTTGAGCCCTTTGCCCATCAGAAGCTGGGCTTTGAGGACCAGCGGGAGCTGGGCCCCAATGAGATCGTGAAGATCACCGTTGACGGCATCACCACCTTGGCCCCTGCAGGCAAGGAAATGCGGATGTGCGCATTTCTGTGGAGCTATTACGGCTACTCCACCTCCTCTTATGAGGGCGTGAATGTGGAGCTGATGCGCTACCGCAACGGCTCGCTGATGGCGAAAAAAGACAACGAAAACGGCACAGTTGCCGATGTGGACTATGTGTGCGGTATGCCCGACAGCGGCACGCCCCACGCCATCGGCTACGCCAACGAGAGCCACCTGCCCTTTGCCCGGGCGTATATCAAATACACCCCCACCTGGTCGCGCAGCTTTACCCCCTCCAAGCAGTCCGACCGTAACCGCATTGCCAAGATGAAGCAAATCCCCGTCCCGGCACTGATCCAGGACAAGAGCCTGCTTCTGGTGGACGACTCCATCGTCCGGGGCACGCAGCTGCGGGAGACGGTGGAATTCCTCTACGAAAGCGGCGCAAGAAAAGTGCATATGCGCTCGGCTTGTCCCCCGATTATGTTTAACTGTAAATACCTGAATTTCTCCCGCAGTAACAACGAGATGGACCTGATCGCCCGGCGCATCATTGTGGAACTGGAAGGCGAAGAAGGACTGAAATATATGGACGAGTATTGCGACGGCAATACAGAGCGCGGCCAAAACCTGCGCAAGACTATGGCAAGCAAGCTGCATCTGGGCTCTCTGGATTTCCAGTCCCTGGAGGGTGTTATCGAAGCCATCGGCATCGAGCCCTGCAAGCTTTGCACCTACTGCTGGAACGGCAAGGAATAATTATTAAAGGAGCTTTGAAATGGATCACAAGAACTCCCAATCTGCCAGCTATGCTGCTGCCGGTGTGGACATCACTGCCGGCTACAAGGCTGTGGAACTGATGAAGAAGCACGTCGCCCGCACCCGTAATGAGGGCTGCCTGGACGATGTAGGCGGCTTCGGCGGCTGCTTCGGCCTGCCCATTGCCGGTATGGAAGAGCCCGTTCTGGTCTCCGGCACCGACGGCTGCGGCACGAAGGTGAAGCTGGCCATTTTGATGGACAAGCACGACACCATCGGTATTGACGCCGTTGCTATGTGCGTCAACGACATTATCTGTGTCGGTGCAAAGCCCCTGTTTTTCCTGGACTACATCGCCTGCGGCAAGAACTTCCCCGAGAAGATCGCTGCCATCGTCGGCGGTGTAGCTGAGGGTTGCGTCCAGTCCGGCGCTGCATTGATCGGCGGCGAAACCGCAGAGCATCCCGGTCTGATGCCCGTGGAAGATTACGATCTGGCTGGTTTTGCCGTAGGCATCGTAGACAAGAAGAAGATCATCGACAACACCCGTATGGCTTCCGGCGATGTGGTCATCGCTCTGGCCTCCACCGGCATTCACTCCAATGGCTTTAGCCTGTGCCGCAAGGTGTTTGACATCGACAACAACAATCCCGAGCTGTATGTTGCCCGCGACGAACTGGGCGGCAAGACCATCGCCGAGACCCTGCTCACCCCCACCAAGATCTACGTCAAGAGCGTTCTGGCCCTGCTGGAAAAGGTGGACGTCAAGGGCATTTCCCACATCACCGGCGGCGGCTTCTACGAGAATATTCCCCGCAGCATCCCCGACGGCCTGTGCGCAAAGATCGACAAAGCGGCAGTCAAGATCCTGCCTATTTTTGACCTGATCGCCTCCTGGGGCAACATTCCGGAGCGGGATATGTTCAATACATATAATATGGGCGTTGGTATGAGCATCGTCGTTCCTGCAGACCAAGTGGACACTGCGCTGCAGATCCTGAAAGCAAACGGCGAAGATGCATACGTCATCGGCTCTATCATCGAAAATGAAGAAAAGGTGATCCTGGAATGAGCGTAAAGATCGCAGTTCTGGTTTCCGGCGGCGGCACGAATCTGCAGGCGCTGATCGACGCCCAAAGCCGCAATGAATTGGGCGGCGGCGAGATCGCCGCTGTCATCTCCTCCAAGCCCGGCGCTTATGCGCTGGAGCGGGCGGCAAAGGCGGCGATCCCCGGCTTTGTGATCCCCCGCAAGGAATATGCAACAAACAAGGATTATACCGTGGCTGTGGTAGAAAAGCTGCAGGAATTGCAGATTGATCTGGTGGTACTGGCGGGCTGTATGGTCATCTTCACGGAAGAATTGGTCAAAACCTACCCCAACGCCATCATCAATGTCCATCCGGCGCTGATCCCCTCTTTCTGCGGCGAAGGCTACTATGGCCTGCGCGTTCACGAGGCGGCGCTGCGCTACGGCGTGAAGCTGTCCGGCGCAACGGTGCATTTCGTCAGCGAAGAGTGCGACGGCGGCCCCATCATCGCACAAAAGAGCGTAGCTGTCCACGAGGACGACACCCCCGAGACGCTGCAAAAGCGGATTATGGAGGAGGCCGAGTGGAAATTGCTTCCCGAGGCTGTGGCGCTGTTCTGCCAGGGCCGGATTACTGTCGACGGCCGCAAGGTCATCATCAAATAGCTGCACCCCTTGCCTCTCCCTTTGGGAGTAGCGAAGCGAATTGGTATCTAATGCTTGCCGGTGGCAAGCATACCATAGAATCGTGGCCCAAATCTTTGATTTGGGACGGAGAGGGTGTTGAAATTGCCCTCTCAGTCAGCCTGTTCGGCTGACAGCTCTCCCAGAGGGAGAGCCAAGTATATTGTGGAGGTATCTGTTAAATGAACGTTTATGAGATCAAGTCTATGGCTGAGCGCCTGGACGGCAATACATATCCCGGCCGCGGCATCGTGCTGGGCATTACCCCCGACGGCAAGAACGCCGTTGCTGCCTACTTCATTATGGGCCGCAGCGTCAACTCCCGTAACCGGGTCTTTGTTCAGGAGCCTGACGGCATCCGCACCGAAGCCCACGATCCTGCGCTGATGAAAGATCCCCATCTGATCATCTATCACCCCGTCCGGGAGATTGGCCAGGGCCTGATCGTCACCAACGGCGACCAGACCGACACCATTTGGGAGTACCTCGCCAAGGGCGAAAGCTGGGAAGCCGCTCTGCGCACCCGGCAGTTCGAAGACGACGGTCCTAACTGGACGCCCCGTATCTCCGGCATTCAGGCAAATGACGGCAGCTACAAGCTGTCCATCCTGAAGGCTGCTGACTCCGATGGTAATGCCTGCGCACGGTTCTTCTGGGAATACCCCGCCACTGCCGGTCTGGGTCATTTCCTGCACACCTACGTGTACGACGGCAATCCCGTGATCCCCACCTTCCAGGGTGAGCCTGAGCGGGTCAGCATCCCGGACGACATCGACACCTTCACCAAGGAGCTGTGGGAGAACTTAGACGAGAACAACAAGATCTCCCTGTTCGTCCGTTACACCGATCTTAAGACCCGGGAAGTCAAGCAGACCATCATCAACAAGCATCAGTGAGGTAGAAAAATGAAAGAATTTGAACTGAAATACGGCTGTAA
>JAFTUO010000088.1 GCA_017466215.1 Oscillospiraceae bacterium
CCACCGCATTTGTTGAGCGCAAGAAGATTGAGTATTCCTACAACGATGGCGAGCTGTACTACATTATGGACAGCGAGACCTACGAGCTGGAGCCCATTGACTCTTCCGCTCTGGACGATTCCTTCAAGTTCGTGAAGGAGAATGACGTCTGCACCATTATGAGCTACAAGGGCAAGGTCTTCGGCGTTGAAGTTCCCAACTTTGTAGAGCTGGAGGTTACCGAGACCGAGCCTGGCTTCGCCGGTAACACCGCTACCAACGTTACCAAGCCCGCTACCGTTGAGACCGGCGCTGAGGTAAAGGTGCCTCTGTTCATCAACGAGGGCGACAAGATCCAGATCGACACCCGCACCGGTGAGTACCTGGGCCGCGCCAAGGGCTAATCAATAAGGAGAATTGCTATGACTATTTCTGAAAAGGCTGCATATCTGAAGGGCCTGATGGATGGTCTGAATCTGGACACCACCACTGCCGAGGGCAAGATGATCGAGTCCATCGTGAATCTGCTGGGTGATGTTTCCAAGAAGCTGACTGACGTCGAGGATACCACCATCGCCATCTCCGACGAGCTGGACGAGATCGAAGAGGATCTGGACGCCATCGAGGATTTCATCATGGACGAAGACGACGAGTACTACGACGATGATGACTTCGAGGACGAGGAAGACTTCGACGATGAGGGCTTTGACTTCGGCGATGAGGAGACCACCATCTACGAAGTAGAGTGTGCCTGCGGCAACATTATCGACTTTGATGAAGAGACCCTGGAAAAGGGCAGCATCATCTGCGATGTCTGCGGCGAGACTCTGGAGTTCTCTATCGAGGACGACGAAGAGTAATTGAATCAATAAAAATCCCGGTTGCAATCGCAACCGGGATTTTGTTTTATCTTACTTTGTGGGCTTGAAGCTGTCCTTCAGGCTGACGCTGCGGTTGAAGACCAGATGATCTTCGGAAGAATCCTTGCTGTCCGGGGTAAAATAGCCCAGACGCATAAACTGGAAGGCTTCGCCGGGCTTGGCGGTGAGCAGGCTTGCCTCCACCTTGCAGCTTGTCAGAATCTCCAGAGAATTGGGATTCAGACAAGCCAGGAAATCCTTGCCGGCGGCATCGGGATCGGGATCGTCGAACAGATTGCTGTACTGACGGACCTCGGCATCGTAGCAGTTGTCAGCATCCACCCAGTGGATGGTAGCGCCCTTGACCTTGCGGCCGTCGGCAGGGTTGCCACCCTTGCTTTCGGGATCGTAGGTGGCCAGAACTTCGATGACCTTGCCATTTTCATCCTTAACACAGCCGGTGCAGGTGATCAGATATGCACCCTTCAGGCGGCATTCCGGGCCATCGGGGAACAGACGCTTGTACTTGGGGATGGGCTCGGACATAAAGTCGTCGGCTTCGATCCACAGATTCCGGGAGAAGCTGACGGTGCGGGTGCCAGCCTCGGGATCGTTGGGGTTATTTTCAACCTCAAACTCCTCGCTCTGACCCTCGGGGTAGTTGGTGATGGTCAGCTTGACGGGATCCAGAACGGCCATAACGCGCTTGGCGTGCTCGTTCAGATCCTCACGCAGGCAATGCTCCAGGAAGCCAAACTCAATGGTATTGGGGCTCTTGGCGACGCCAACCCGGTCGCAGAAATTGCGAATGGATGCGGGGGTATAGCCACGGCGGCGCAGGCCGCACAGCGTAGGCATACGGGGATCGTCCCAACCGGAAACGTAATTGTTTTCTACAAGGGCGCGGAGCTTCCGCTTGGAAAGCACCGTATGGTCAATGCCCAGGCGGGCAAACTCGATCTGACGGGGATGGTGCTCCAGACCCACATTTTCCACGACCCAGTTGTACAGCGGTCTGTGGTTTTCAAATTCCAGAGAGCACAGCGAGTGGGTGATGCCCTCCAGCGCGTCCTGAATGGGGTGGGCAAAGTCGTACATCGGGTAGATGCACCACTTGTCGCCCTGGCGGTGATGGTGCATATGGCGGATGCGGTAGATGACCGGGTCGCGCATATTGAAATTGCCGGAGGCCAGGTCGATCTTGGCACGCAGGGTGTAGCGGTTGTCCTCAAACTCACCGGCACGCATACGGCGGAACAGGTTAAGGCTCTCCTCAATGGGCCGATCCCGGTAGGGAGAGGTGGCAGGAGTGGTCAGATCGCCGCGGTATTCCTTGAACTGGTCGGGAGTCAGCTCACAAACATAGGCAAGACCTTTCTGGATCAGCTTTTCTGCCAGCTCATAGGTCTTCTCGAAATAGTCAGAGCCGTAGAAGAAGCGGTCGCCCCAGTCGAAGCCCAGCCAGTGGATGTCCTCCTGAATGGCGTGGACGAATTCCACATCCTCCTTGGTGGGGTTGGTGTCGTCCATACGCAGGTTGCACATACCGCCGAATTTCTCGGCAGTGCCGAAGTCGATGATCAGCGCCTTGCAGTGGCCGATGTGCAGATAGCCGTTGGGCTCAGGCGGGAAACGGGTATGCACGGTTTGACCGGCATATCGGCCGCCCTGCGCGATATCTTCTTCAATAAAGGCGTGGATAAAATTCTTGCTTTCCGTAATTTCAGCCATTATTTGAACCTCGTTTCGGTAAAATTCCAATTTTAAGCATTATAACCCATCGCGGCTTTTTTTGCAACATAAAATTACCAACCTTTAAAAATAGTGAAAAATATGAAAACATTGAAGAAAAACTGAAAATTTTGGTTGTCATTTTGTAGCTTTTATATTAGAATAGGAGAAGATATATGGAAGGAGTGATTTTCTTTGCCTGAAGTCAAGTATAAGCGCGTCCTGCTGAAGATCAGCGGTGAGGCGCTGGCCGGAGATGCACATCGCGGCCTGGATTTTAATATGATCAATACCGTTTGCGAGGTTATCAAAAAGTGCGTCGATATGGGCGTACAGATGGGCATCGTGATCGGAGGCGGCAATTTTTGGCGGGGCGTGAAGGACGGAGCGGACAAGATGCAGCGTTCTCACGGCGACGCTATGGGTATGCTGGCCACGGTGATGAATTCCATTGCGGTTGCCGATGCCTTAAATAAGCACGGCGTGGATGCCCGGGTGCTGAGCGCGGTGCAGATGGAGAAGTTCTGCGAGTATTTTACAAGAGACCGGGCAGAACGTTATCTGAGCAGCGGTAAAGTTGTGATCTTTGCCGGCGGTACTGGCAATCCCTATTTCTCCACAGACACCGGCGCGGTGCTTCGCGGCGTGGAGATCGAAGCGGATGCGATATTGATGGCAAAGAATGTGGACGGCATCTACTCTGCCGATCCCAACGTCGATCCTACCGCTGTTAAGTTTGACGAGCTTACTTACAACGAGGTGCTTGCCCGTCGGCTGAAGGCAACGGACACCACCGCAATGGCCCTGGCAATGGACAACCATATGACGTTGGCCTGCTTTGCTCTGGCTGACCCTGAGAACATTATCCGCGTAATTTGCGGCGAAAAAATCGGAACCATCGTTAAGGAGGACTAAGATATGAGCGTAGATTTTACTGATTTCAGCAGAAGAATGGATAAGGCATTGGACCATCTGCAGGATGAATTCGGTGCAGTTCGTGCCGGCCGTGCAAATCCCCGTGTTCTGGATCGCATCAGCGTGGAATACTATGGAAGTGAAACGCCCCTGAACGGCGTTGCCACTATTTCCTCTCCCGATGCCCGCACTCTGGTCATTCAGCCCTGGGATACCAAGCTTCTGAAGGATATTTGCAAGGCGATCCAGATGTCTGATCTGGGCATCAATCCCCAGAATGACGGTCGTGTGGTGCGTCTGGTATTCCCGCAGCTGACGGAGGAGCGCCGTAAGGAGCTGGCCAAGCAGGTCAAGAAGTATGCCGAGGATGCCAAGGTTGCAATGCGCAACATCCGCCGCGACGGTATGGACTATGTCAAGAAGCTGAAGAAGAACTCTGAGATCACAGAGGACGATCAGAAGAAGGCAGAGAAGGATCTGCAGGACATTCTGGATAAGAATATCAAGCGTGTTGATGATGCAACCGCAGCCAAGGAAAAGGAGCTTATGGCTCTGTAAGTGCGAACATATCTGGGGGCGTGATACGCCCCCATAGCGCTATTATTAAAAAGAAAGAGGTGCTTTTTATGGCACTTTCTGATGTGGGGAGCAATGTTCCCCAGCATATTGCCATCATTATGGATGGCAACGGCCGTTGGGCCAAAAAGCGGGGCTTGCCCCGGACAGCCGGCCATAGCGCCGGTGCGGAATCCTTCCGCAGGATCGCCAATTATTGCCGCACTCTGGGTGTGAAATACTTGACGGTCTATGCATTTTCTACAGAAAACTGGAAACGCTCTGAGACGGAGGTTTCCGGCATTATGCGATTGCTGGGCAATTACCTGAATGAAGCACTGCGGGATATGGAGAAAAACCACGTCCGCTTTTGCTTTTTCGGTGATCTGAGCAGGCTCAGCCCGAAGCTGCAAAAGCTGTGTCTGGATGCCCAGGAGCGGTCCTCACAATACCACGAGGTACAGGTGAATTTCTGTCTGAACTACGGCGGCAGAGATGAGATCATCCGCGCCATCCGCGCCTATGCGCAGGACGTTGCCGAAGGAAAGAAGAATACAGCGGATCTGGACGAGACGGTATTTTCTGAGTACCTGGATTCTGCCGGCGTTCCTGATCCGGAGCTGGTGATCCGCCCGTCGGGAGAAATGCGGCTGAGTAATTTCCTACCGTGGCAGACGGTGTATTCTGAATTTGTGTTTATGGATGTACTGTGGCCCGATTTCGGCCCTGAGGAGCTGGACGCGGCCATTGCAGAGTATCAGCGGCGAAACCGCCGCTTTGGAGGGGCATAGACAGATGAAAACCCGAGTTTTGACAGCGGCCATCGCGGTTCCGCTGCTGCTGATCATTATTTTGGCATTGCCGAAAATTTTTGCCGCGATCTTGTTTGGACTGATGTGTGCCCTTGCGGCATATGAATTGCTGATTTCCACCGGTTTTGTGAAGAATATCCGCCTGATGATCTATTCTATGGTGATGGCGCTGCTGGTAGCTCTGTGGAGTTATTTTGGCTGCAGTCAGGTGTGGGCTTCTGCCGGGATTCTGGTGTTCAGCATCGCTCTGTTTACCGAGATGATGCTCAGCCATATCAAGCTGCGCTTTGATAAGATCGCAGTTTGCTTTATGGCCGGCGTGGTGATCCCGTACCTGTTTAGCGGTATCATCCGCATCCATTCGGTGGACGGCACCGGCCGGTTCTTTGTCCTGATTCCGTTTATCCTTGCGTTTTTGTCTGACACCGGTGCATACTTTGCAGGATTGTATCTTGGCCGGCGCAAGCTGGCTCCTGTGATCAGCCCCAAGAAGACGGTGGAGGGCGCAGTTGGCGGCGTTATTGCGGCGGTTTTGAGCCTGCTGCTGTACACGTTGATCCTGGATCTGGCATTTGGCTTTACGGTCAATTATCTGCTGGCCATCGTTTACGGTATCGTTTGCTCTGCTGCAGGCGTTTTTGGCGATCTTTGCTTCTCTGTTATCAAGCGGCAGGCAGGCATCAAGGACTATGGCTCGCTGATCCCCGGCCACGGTGGCATTCTGGACCGGTTTGACTCGATGATCATCGTTGCTCCCTTGGTGGAAGTTTTGCTGATACTGATTCCTGTGGCGGTGAAATAATGATTAAATGTGTAAGCATTCTCGGCTCCACCGGCTCTATCGGCCGGCAGAGTCTGGATATCATCAGCCGGATGCCGGTGAAGGTCGCCGCGCTGACGGCTGGTACAAATGTAGAACTGATGGCGCAGCAATGCCGTGAGTTTCTGCCAAAACTTGCTGTTATGGCGACCCAGGAGGCCGCGCAGAAGCTTAATGAGAAGATCAAGGATCTTCCCATAAGCGTTTCCTGGGGCGAGGACGGCCTGATGCAGGCCGCTACCATTGACGATGCCCAGTGCGTTATCACCGCTGTGGTGGGCATGCTGGGCCTGAAGCCCACGCTGGCGGCCATTCGTGCAGGCAAGCGGATCGGTCTTGCCAACAAGGAGACCCTGGTCTGCGCCGGCGAGCTGGTTATAGCGGAGGCGGAAAAGTATGGTGCAGAGATCATCCCCGTAGACTCTGAGCATTCTGCCATTTTTCAATGCCTGATGGGCATTGGAAATAAGAAAGAGATCCACAAGCTGATCTTGACCTGCTCCGGCGGCCCGTTCTACGGAATGGACAAGGAGCAGCTGAAAAAGGTTACAAAAGCCGATGCGCTGAAGCACCCCAACTGGAAGATGGGCGCTAAGATCACCATTGACTGCGCGACCCTGATGAACAAGGGCCTGGAGGTCATTGAGGCAATGCGGCTGTACCGCGTGCCCGTGGAGCAGGTGGATGTTTTGATCCACCGCCAGAGCATCGTCCACAGTATGGTGGAAACGGTGGATGGCGCGGTGATGGCCCAGCTGGGCACGCCGGATATGCGCCTGCCCATTCAGCTTGCGCTGACCTATCCGGAGCGGACAGCCTGCCCCGTGGACAGACTGGATCTGACGAAAAGCGGCGGTATGACCTTCTCAAAGCCGGATATGGATGCATTCCCGTGTCTAAAGCTGGCCCGGGAGTGTGCAAAAGCCGGCGGAACTGCCTGCCCCGTGATGAACGGCGCAAATGAAGAAGCGGTTGCAATGTTCTTAAACGACGAGATCGGTTTTTATGACATTTACGATCTGGTCAGCGGTGCTGTTCGCGCCGTTCCCTTTATCCAGAATCCATCGCTTGAAGAAATTCTGGAGGCTGACCGGCTGGCACGGGAGTATGTCCGGACTCGATAACCCTATTTTGCGAGGAATTTTATGACGATTATTTTTGCGATCCTGATCTTTAGTTTTCTGATCTTTATTCACGAATTTGGCCATTTTATTGCGGCCAAATTGTCCGGTGTGCAGGTCAATGAATTTGCTATGTTTATGGGCCCTGCCATTTTTAAGTGGAAGCGGGGCGAAACACAGTATTCCGTCCGTTGCATCCCCATCGGCGGTTACTGCGCGATGGAGGGCGAGGACACGGATACAGACAGCCCCCGTTCCTTCCAGAAAGCAGCCTGGTGGAAGCGGCTGTGCATTTTGGTCGCCGGTTCGTTTATGAACCTGGTTGTCGGCGTGCTGATTATGCTGATCATCTATCTGCCGGTTAAGCAGATCGCAACCCCGGTGATTGAGAATTTCCAGGAAAAGAGTACAGTTAATGGTGAGTTCGGCCTCCAGGAGGGTGATCAGATTTGGGAAATTGACGGAGAACGTGTCTACGTTCTCTCTGATTTCTCTCTGATTATGACGCTGAATCCCGGTGATGTTCACGATTTGGTGGTTGTTCGTAATGGTGAGAAGGTCGTTTTGAATGACTTCGTGATGGAAAAGCACGAAATGGAGAACGCTTACGGCAATACTGAATTGCTGTACGGTATCAATTTTAAGTGGAACAATTCACCTACCATTGGTGATAAGCTGGCGCTTGGCTGGGCGAATGCCGTGGATTCTGTGCGCAATGTGCGGCTGAGTCTGCAGATGCTGTTTACCGGCAAAGCCAGCTTCAAGGAAGTGGGCGGCCCGGTGATGATCGTCGATCAAATGAATCAGGTGGCGCAGGCATCTGCTACAAAGCTGGATGCGCTGCTGAATATGCTGTACTTCGGCGGTTTTATTGCCATCAATCTGGCGGTTATGAATATGCTGCCGATCCCGGCGCTGGACGGTGGCCGTGTATTCTTCCTTTTGGTAACGACGGCGTTTGAAGCCATATTCAAGAAGAAGATCGACCCCAAGTATGAGGGATATATCCACGGCGTGTGTATGGTCCTGCTGCTGATACTGATGGCCGTAATACTGTTTAAGGATGTTTTCACAATTTTTACGAGGTAATGAAATGACCAGACAAATCAATGTGGGCGGCGTGTTGATCGGCGGCGGTGCGCCGGTTGTGATCCAGTCGATGCTGAATACAAAGACCACGGATGTGGAGGGCTCTTTGGCACAGATCCGGGCTTTGAAGACAGAAGGATGCCAGATTGCACGGCTTTCCGTTCAGAATATGGAGGCTGCCCGGGGCTTTGCTGAGATCTGCAAGGAAAGCGAGCTGCCCCTGGTGGCAGATATTCACTTTGATTATAAGCTGGCTCTGGCTGCGGCTGAGGGCGGTGCGTCCAAGATCCGCATTAACCCCGGCAACATCGGCGGGGAAGACCGGGTCAAGGCTGTTGTGGACACCTGCAAGGATAAGAAGATCCCTATCCGCATTGGTGTTAACGGCGGAAGTCTGGACAAGAAATTGCTGGAAAAATACGGCCATCCTACCGCACATGCGTTGGTGGAAAGTGCATTTTCCCATCTGGAACTGCTGGAAAAGTACGGCTTTTATGACACCTGCGTGTCTATGAAATCGTCCACTGTTCCCACGATGGTGGAGTCTGCCCGTTTGTTCCGCTCCCAGTGCGATTATCCGCTGCATATCGGCGTTACGGAGACCGGCCCGGTGAAGATGGGTATGATCAAGTCTGCGATGGGCATCGGTGCGCTGCTGCTGGACGGCATCGGCGACACCATCCGCGTCAGTCTGACGGACGATCCTGTGCAGGAGGTCTATGCGGCTAAGGATATTTTGAAGGCTGCAGGGCTGCGCAAGGAGGGCGTGAACATCATTTCCTGTCCCACCTGCGGACGGACACAGATCGACCTGATCGGTCTTGTAAATCGAGTCGATGAAGCATTGAAAGACTGTCAAAAGCCAATCACAGTTGCGGTGATGGGCTGCATCGTCAACGGCCCGGGTGAAGCCAGAGAGGCGGACATCGGCATCGCCGGAGGCGATGGCTTTGGTATGATATTTGAAAAAGGGGAGCAGGTGGAAAAGCTGCCGTATGACGAGCTGCTACCTGCATTACTGAAGAGAATCGAAGCATTTTGATGAATGGTATGAAAGAGAAAATCTTTTTCTTGAATATGTTTTCGGACTATGAGCCGCCTGAGTCGCTGAAAAGCGCGCTGTCTCAGGCGGCCATTGTTGCTGCAGATATTGATCCGCAGAAGCGGAAAATCAGCGTTACGATCCACAGCCCGGAGTACATATCAGATGCCGCTCTTGACAGCGTATCCAAGGACATCTGCCAGGCCTACGGTCTGAATGATGTGGCGATTACGCCCAGATATCCTGCGGATCAGTTGGAAAAAATGGATCAGACGGATCTGATGCAGATGTTTGTCCGGGAGAATTCAATGACCAGAGGCCTGCTTGCAGGTGCGCAGTGGGAATGGAATGACACTTCTCTGACCGTCCGTCTTCCGGGTAACGGCAAGAACATTTTGGATGAATGTGTCCGGCCTGTCAGCGAAAAGCTGCGCCAGCGGTTTGATGTTCCGGTTACGATCGAGATCGTTGCTGGTCAGGCTCTGGAAGGGCAGCAACTGTTCGGCGCTTTGGCAAAAATGCGGCAGGATGTGATGAGCACGATGCCTGCACCGGTGATCGCAAAGAAAGCGGACTCTGCACCCAAAAATTCCGAGGCCTTCTACGGTAAGGTATTCCGCGGCGATCGCGTGCCGATGAGAGACATTGAGCTGGATATGGGCAGCGTGATCGTGGAGGGCCGCGTGTTTGCGGTGGATCATAAGGAGCTGAAAAAGCGCAATGCGTGGGTGGTTTCCTTTGATTTGACAGACAATACCGGCTCGATCCGTGTCAAGCGTTTTCTGGAAAACAAGGAAGCCCAGCCTTTTCTTGAAAATGTCAAGGAAGGCGCAGTTTTGCGCGTTCAGGGCAAGCTGACCATTGATAAATATGACAATGAATTGGTGCTGAATCCCTATGCGATGATGCCGGGCGCGATGCCCAAGCGGGCTGATCTTGCCGAAGGCGCAAAGCGGGTGGAGCTGCATCTGCATACTTCTATGAGTAATATGGATGCTCTGACGGACACCAAGGCTGCGGTCAAGCAGGCAGCTGCCTGGGGACACCGTGCCATTGCCATTACCGATCACGGCTGCGCACACTCCTTCCCGGATGCGATGCACGCTGTAGAGGGCAAGGGCGCGGCGATGATTGCAGGTACGGACGAGCCCATCAAGGTGCTGTACGGCTGCGAGGCCTATTTTGTCAATGACGTGGATGGACGGCAGGTCATTTTGGGCACGCAGGATCTGGCAACCGACGGCGAGTTTGTGGCCTTTGACCTGGAGACGACCGGCCTTTCGTCAGAAAACGACACCATCATCGAGATTGGTGCAGTGCTGTTTTCCGGCTGCAAGGAGCAGAAGCGCTTCCAGACCTTTGTTGACCCCCAACGCAAGCTGAGTCCCGAGATCGTGAATTTAACGGGCATCACCGACGATATGCTGGTGGGCGCACCGCTGATCGACCAGGTGTTGCCGCAGTTTCTGGAGTTTGTTGGCGACCGGGTCGTGGTTGCACACAATGCAAAATTCGACACCGGCTTTATTCGCGCAGCCTGCCGCGAGCAGGGAATTCCCTATACGCTGAGCGCGGTGGACACGCTGTCGCTTTCTCAGCACCTGATGCCCCAGCTGAGCAGATACAAGCTGGACATTGTGGCAAAGGCGCTGAAACTGCCGAATTTTAACCACCATCGGGCTGTGGACGACTCCAATATCTGCGGCCAGATCATGGTAAAGCTTCAGCATATGCTGGAGGAAATGAACATCCACTCTATGCAGGAGGCAAGCGTTCACTTTGCAAAGCAGCGATCCAAGGGCGTCATTTTTGCCGGAAAACCCTACCACATCATATTACTTGCCAAGAATCAGACTGGTCTTCGCAATCTATACCATCTGATCTCTGCTTCCAACCTGGAGTATTTCAAGAAAGCCCCCAGAATTCCCAAATCCCTGCTGATGGAGCTGCGGGAGGGCTTGATCGTTGGCTCTGCCTGCGAGGCAGGTGAGCTGTTCCAGGCGATTATTGCAGGTAAGAAAATGGATGACCTGAAAAATATCGCGTCATTCTACGATTTTCTGGAGATTCAACCCATTGCCAACAATGCATTTATGCTCCGCCCGGAAAAGCCGGGTAAAGAGCCGATTGCGAAGGATATTGAGCAGCTGCGGGACTTTAACCGCACGGTTGTGCGGCTTGGTGATGAATTGGATAAGCCAGTGTGCGCTACCGGCGACGTGCATTTCCTGAATCCTGAGGACGAAATTTTCCGCCATATCCTGCTGGCTACCAAAGGCTTTGATGACGCGGATAAGGATAATCCCTTGTATTTCCGCACCACCGACGATATGCTGGATGAATTCTCCTATCTTGGTGAGGAAAAGGCATACGAGGTTGTAGTCACCAACACCAACCTGATCGCGGATATGTGCGAAACGGTGCGGCCTGTGCCGCATAATCTGTTTGCGCCGTCTATCGAAAATTCGGCGGAGGACTTAAAATCCCTTGTGTATGGCAAGTTCCACCGCTTGTACGGCGACAATCCGCCGGAGCTAATGGTAAAGCGTGTGGAAACGGAGCTGCACGACATCATCACCTGCCACTACGATGTGATCTATATGTCGGCCCAGAAACTGGTGCAGAATTCTCTGGAACACGGCTATCTGGTTGGCTCCCGTGGCTCGGTTGGCTCGTCCATCGTTGCGTACCTTTCCGGCATCACGGAAGTTAATTCCTTCCCGCCCCATTACCGCTGCCCCAATCCTGAGTGCAAGCACACGATCCTGGATGTGCCTAAGGATTTCAACTGCGGCGCTGACCTGCCGGATGCGGTTTGTCCTCTGTGCGGTACGGCGATGGAAAAGGATGGTTTCAACATTCCCTTTGAGACCTTCCTGGGCTTCGGCGGCGATAAAGTTCCCGATATCGACCTGAACTTCTCCGGTGAATACCAGGCAAATGCCCACGCATATTGTATTGAAATGTTCGGAAAATCCCACGTTTTCCGGGCTGGCACCATTGGTACGGTGGCAGAAAAGACGGCGTTTGGCTATGTGAAGAAGTATCTGGAGGAAAACGGCAAAGCTGCCTCCAATGTGGAAATGGGCCGGCTTGCGTCCGGCTGTGTGGGTGTACGCCGTACCACGGGACAGCATCCCGGCGGTCTGGTAGTCATACCCCAAGAGAATGAAATTTGGGATTTCTGCCCCGTTCAGCACCCGGCAGATGCAGAGGATTCTGACCAGATCACCACCCATTTTGAATACCACTCGATGGAAGAAAACCTCCTGAAGCTGGATATGCTGGGCCACGATGACCCCACGATGATCCGTATGATGGAGGATATGACCGGCATTGATGCCAAGACCATCCCGCTGGACGACAAGGACACTATGTCCATCTTCACCAGCTCCAAGATCCTGGGCTATGAGGACGATAAGATCCTTGGCCCTACCGGCGCTGTAGGCGTGCCGGAATTTAATACCCGTTTCACCCGGGGCGTTCTGCTGGACACAATGCCGGAGAAATTTGATTTCCTGGTGCGTATTTCCGGCTATACCCACGGCACGGACGTGTGGCTGGGTAACGCCCGTGATTTGATCACATCCAAGACTGCCACTGTGGATGGCACCATTGGCTGTCGTGACGATATTATGCTCTACCTGATCTCCTGCGGTCTGCCGGATAAACGGGCGTTTAAGATTATGGAGTCCGTCCGTAAAGGACGCGGTCTGCCCCCCGGCGCGGAGGAGGAGATGGTTGCGGCCGGTGTGCCGGGGTGGTACATTGAGTCCTGCAAAAAGATCAAGTATCTGTTCCCGAAGGCTCACGCCGTCGCATATGTTATGATGGCGTTCCGTATCGCGTGGTTTAAGGTAAATCATCCGCTGGCGTTCTATTCGGCGTATTTCTACCGCCGCAGCCAGAAGGGCGGCTTTGATTCCAGCCTGATGACCCGGGGTATGGATGTGGTCAAGGCGAGCATTGAGGCCATTGAGAACAACGAGGCCGCTACCGCCAAGGATGAAGATCTGCTGACCACGCTGGAAGTGGCGTATGAATACTATCTGCGGGGCTTTGATTTCCTGCCCATCGACATCTACAAGAGCCACGCCACCAAGTTCCTCATTGAGGACGGTAAGATTTTGCCGCCCTTTGTGTCCATCTCGGGCCTGGGCGAAAATGCGGCGTGGGATCTGATGGAGGGCAGAAAGGGAAAGCAGTTCCTCTCTATCGAGGAAATCTCTGCGGCCTGCCCCAAGGTATCCAAGACCCATATTCAGATGCTGAAGGAAGCCGGGGCATTCGGCGATCTGCCGGAAACCAGCCAGGTCAGCCTGTTTTGACCGGCAAATACAGTAAAATGAGCGAAGTTGCGCAGTTTTGTGCAACTTCGCTTCTTTTTTATCCTCCGGTTGAGGGGACACCCGACGAAAAAGGAGGATATTCTATGAAAAATGTAAAGCAAGGGCATATAGTTCCGGTAGTTTGTCTGGATGCTGGGCATTGCGCCAAGCAAAACCGCAGCGGTGTTGTGCCGGAATTCTACGAGTCTGAGATCAACTGGAAGCTGCATAATCTGCTTACTGAACAACTCAAAAAGTACGGCATTCAGGTGGTCAAGACCAGAGCTGACCAGAATAAGGATCTGGAGCTGACAGCACGGGGCAAAATGGCGAGAAATTGTGATCTGTTCCTTTCAATGCACGTCAACGCAGCAGATAATAGCCTGGCAAATTACGCGCTGGGCGTGCATATGGTAGATGATAACTGCGGCTTGATCGACGTGCAGAGTAAGGAGATCGCAAAGCTGCTGTCTGACTGTGTTGCACAGATCTTGGGCGTAAAAGCGGAGGTCTGGACGCGGAAATCTGCCAGCGATCGGGATGGGAATGGCTATAAGGATGACTACTACGGCGTGCTCCGCGGGGCGCATTGCGTTGGCACAGCCGGTGTGATCATCGAACACGGCTTCTATACCAATAAGGCGCAGGCAAAGTTCTTGCTGAAAGACAGCAATCTTGCTGCCATTGCAGAGGCTGAAGCGAAGGTTATCGCCGACTGGTTTGAAGTTGAGAAAACAATGCAGGAAGATGTCGTGATCGGAAATCCCTACAAGCTGGAGCTTGTGAGTATTCGCCGCGGCAGCAGGGGAGCGCAGGTGGAAGCGCTGCAGGCGCTGCTGATCGCGAAAGGATATTCCTGCGGAAGCAGCGGTATTGACGGAAGCTTTGGCCCTCAGACGGAGGAGGCATTGAAGGCTTATCAGGAGAATCACGGATTGACAGCAGATGGTTTTGCAGGTCCGCAGACTATGTCTTCGCTTCTTGGGTATCGGTGATGCTATGACGGAGGCGATAATTGTGGCGCTGATTACGGGAGGCTTGTCCCTTGCCGGCGTGCTGGCCAGTAACTTTGCAGCGGTGAAGAAAAGCGAGCACGCTATCCGCACTTCCCAGGCGGTTACGGATACCAAGCTGGAGGAGCTGACCAGGGAAGTGCGGGAGCATAACCATTTTGCCCAGAGGATGCCGGTTGTAGAGGAGCAGATTAAGGTGATCAATCATCGGCTGAGTGATCTTGAGGAATATCATAAGTAGGAGGAAAAGATGGAATTTTTGAAGAATATTGCCAATCTCATAAAGGTCAAAACGTTAGTAACGCTGGTGGTCATCGCAGTCTTCGCGGTGCTTGCTCTTCGGGGCGACATCAGCGCGGACAATGTAATGATCGTTGTTTCAACGGTGATCGCGTTCTATTTCGGAACAGTTTATGAGAAAAAGTAAAGAAGTCCCCCTCAAAGGGGGACTTTTTTGTTGCATTTAGCGATATATCGTGATAAAGTATAAGAGGAATATTATAAATTCTCTTTATGGAGGAATGTAACTATGGACTATAAGAAATTGCAAAACGGAAGCGATATCCGTGGCGTGGCTCTGGAGGGTCTTGAGGGTCAGCATATCAATCTGACGGAGCAGGCCTGCCGGGATATCGGCAGAGGCTTTGCACTTTGGCTGATCGCCAAGACCGGAAAGAAGGATGTCCATGTTGCTGTTGGTCGCGATTCCCGTCTGTCTGGTGAAACTCTTTGCACCTGGATCTGTGATGCGATGGCCGAGCAGGGCCTGAATGTTACCGATTTTGGTATGGCCAGCACGCCGGCTATGTTTATGTCCACAGTTACCGATGGCTACGCATTTGACGGCTCTGTGATGATCACCGCCAGCCATCTGCCCTTTAACCGCAACGGTTTTAAGTTCTTTACGCCGGCAGGCGGTTTGGAATCTGCGGACATCAAGCAGATTCTGGCATACGCGGAAAGCGATGCCGCTACCGGCCTGGCGGCCGGCACGCTGTGCAAGGGCGCTTTTATGGATGCTTACGCCCAGATCCTAGTGGACAAAGTACGCGCTGCTACCGGCGAGCAGAAGCCTCTGGAGGGCTTCCGCATCGTGGTGGATGCCGGCAACGGCGCCGGCGGCTTCTATGTAGACAAGGTGCTGAAGCCTCTGGGTGCAAATACCGACGGCAGCCGTTACCTTGATCCCGACGGAAGCTTCCCCAACCATATTCCCAATCCTGAGAACAAAGAGGCGATGGAGAGCATCACCGAAGCTGTCCGGGAGACTAAGGCAGATTTTGGTATTATCTTCGATACTGACGTTGACCGCGCCGGCGCTGTGCTGTCTGATGGCAGTGAGCTGAACCGCAACCGCATCATTGCGATGCTGGCGGCGATCCTGCTGCGGGAATGCCCCGGCACGACCATCGTTACGGACTCTATCACCTCCACCGGCCTTGCCAAATTTATTGAGGAAAAGGGCGGCGTTCACCACCGCTTCAAGAGAGGCTACCGAAATGTTATCAACGAGTCCATCCGGCTGAACAACGCCGGTCTCGATAGCCAGCTGGCCATCGAGACCTCCGGCCACGGCGCGCTGAAGGAGAATTATTTCCTGGATGACGGCGCATATCTTGTTACGAAGCTTCTGATCGAGCTGGCACGGGGCAAGAAGGAAGGCTACACTCTGGAATCTCTGATCGAGACCCTGGAGGAGCCTGCGGAAAGCTGCGAGTTCCGTATGAATATTGCACTGGAGGAGTTCAAGCCCTACGGCTTGCAGGTCATTGAGGAGCTGACAGCTTACGCTGCAACGAAGGATGGCTGGAGTCTTGCGCCCAGCAATTACGAGGGTGTCCGCGTGAATCTGGACGAAGCCCACGGCAACGGCTGGTTCCTGCTGCGTCTGTCGCTGCACGATCCGCTGATGCCTCTGAACATCGAGAGCAACGATATCGGCGGTACAAAGAAGATCGCCGCTGAGCTGGCTGGCTTCATTGCCAAGTGCGATAAGCTGGATGCGGCATCGCTGCTTAACTTTGCAAAATAAAAGTCTTACCGGAAAGGGGTCTTTGAAATGAAAGCTGCTGTCAAACGGTTTTTGTGCGTTTTTTTGCTGGCGTTTGCCTTGATCGTTTGCTTTGCGCCTACAATGTCGGTATCTGCTGAGCCAGCTTCCGACAGACTCAGCACGGTTAATCAAAATCTTTACTATTTTCTGAAATCTGAAATTACTTCCGTGGCCAACGGCACTAAGACATCCACGGAATTTAAGCTGAGCGACCCGAATGGTCTCCTGAAATGGACAAAGGAGGAGCTGGGTGTCTCTGAAATCCTCTTCGGCAGCAGCATCTCGCCTGAGGCAAGCTATGCAGCGCGTGAGAAATTTAACGAATGTGTTGATCTTGGACGGATCATAAATTCGCTGCTTGCTGATTGCCCCTATGAGATGTTCTGGTATGACAAGATCACGGGTACTTCCACTATTATGAGCAGAACGGCAACCAGTGAAGAGATCATAGTTACCGATATCACGTTTAAGCTTGCGGTTTCTGAGGACTATGCCAGCGCAACCTATACCACAGATCCCGTGAAGATCGCGGAAGCATCCATCGCACTTAACAACGCCAGAACCATCGTTGCAAGGCACGCATCCAAATCTGACTGGGATAAACTGACCGCTTACAAGGATGAAATTTGCCAACTGGTTACTTACGACCATACTGCGTCAGAAGATCCCGATATGCCATACGGTAACCCCTGGCAGCTGATCAACGTATTCGACAATAATGCCAGCACCAATGTGGTCTGTGAGGGTTACTCCAAGGCGTTTAAGCTCCTGTGCGACCTATCCACCTTTGAGGGGGATGTCTCCTGCTATGTTGTAAACGGCTATATGCAGGGTGGTACCGGCGCAGGCGGCCATATGTGGAATGTTGTGCAGATCGGCGGCGGTACGCTGCTGGTTGATGTTACCAACTGCGATGCCGGTACTGCGGGCGCACCGGATCAGCTGTTTCTGAAGGTTGGAACGAAATATGACGACGTCTATGCCTTTACTGCCGGCTCAACCACTATTTACTACGTATATGATCAGTCGGAGTATGATCTGCATACAGACGGCTATCTGGAATTGACACCCACCACGCAGCAGCCTTCTGAGACGGAATGCGCACATCAGTGGAGCACTGCGCTGACATCTGATGATCCGGATGGACATTACCATGTTTGCAGTCTTTGCGGCGAGAAAGACGGCTTTGTCGCCCATACGATTGAAACTGAAGTAAAGAAAGCTACACTTACAACGGACGGATACATCGCTGAAAAATGCAGCATCTGCGGTTATATCAAAAGTACAACTGCAATCGCCCGGCCCACCACATTTACGCTGTCCACCGTCAATTACACCTACAATGGTCAGGCGAAGAAGCCGGCAGTTACCGTAACGGATTCTGAAGGAAAGGTGCTGGTTAATGGCACGGACTACACCGTTACCTATCCCAGCGGCAGAACA
>JAFTUO010000089.1 GCA_017466215.1 Oscillospiraceae bacterium
AAGCGGATTCTGGAAGAGTGCATTCACATTCTGGGCTTCTCCGCCCCGGAGAAAATGTAAGGAGCTGCTGCTATGGCGAAGGATAAACGATTTAAAAAGGTTTATACCCAAAGTATGGGCACTGTGGAAATTTGGGTCGATAAGGAAACCGGCGTCAATTATCTGTATATGCAGCGTGGCTATGGCGGCGGATTGACCGTTTTGCTGGACAAAGACGGCAAACCCGTCATCACACCTGTCAAAGAGTAAATTAACAGCGAAGCGCAGCACCAATCGGTGCTGCGCTTGTTGTTTATCTCCAATTTTGTGCGTTCTGGGTGTTATAAAGGCTTGCGTAGATGCCGTCGGTGTTTACCAGCTCGTCGTGAGTGCCGCTTTCAGTGATCACGCCGTCGGCGATGGAAATGATCCGGCCGGCGTTGCGGATGGTAGATAGCCGGTGGGCAATGATCAGCGTCGTTCTGCCCTTGGCCAGAGCATCAAACGCCTTCTGGATCTTCGCCTCGGTCATAGAGTCCAGCGCCGAGGTTGCCTCATCCAGAATCAGAATCGGCGGATTTTTCAGAAACACCCGGGCAATGGCCACCCGCTGTTTCTGGCCGCCGGACAGCAGCGTACCCCGCTCACCCACATAAGTATCGAAGCCGTTGGGCATCGCCATAATGTCGTCGTAGATCTCGCCCTTCTTGGCGGCCTCAATGACCTCTTCCATCGTGGCATCGGGCTTACCGTAGCGGATATTTTCAAAAATCGTATCCGCAAACAGGAATACATCCTGCTGGACGATGCCGATATTCTTATGGATGGATCTCTGGGTAACCGATCGCACATCCATCCCGTCGATGCTGATGCTGCCCTCAGACACATCGTAAAACCGGGGAATCAGCTGGCACAACGTGGTCTTTCCGCCGCCGGAGGGGCCTACGATGGCGACGGTCTCGCCGGGCTGGATATGCAGGCTGACATTGCGCAAAACATCCAGATCGCCGTCATAGGCAAAGGACACATTTTCTACCTTGATCTCGCCCTTAACATTCTCGAGATCCGGCGCATCCTCGGGATCTTGCAGCGTAGGCTTGGTGCGCATAATCGTAATGAACCGGTTAAGACCCGCAAAGCCGTTGGCAAACATCTCCGAGAAACCGGACAGCTTGCGCATCGGCCCGACAAAGGACGAAATGTACAGCGTAAAGGTCAGCAGGTCGCGATAATCCATACTCCCCTTCATCACGAAGAAGCCGCCAACGCCGATAATGATCACATTCAGGCTGCAAAGGAAGAACTCGATGGAGCTGTGGAAGCGGCCCATCGCCTTGTAGAAGCCTTTTTTCGCGGTCTTGAACTGATCATTCGCCGCATTGAAACGGGCGTTTTCCACCGGCTCATTGGCAAAGGCCTTGGCGGTACGGAAGCCGCTGAGACTGGATTCGATCTCCTGATTGATATAGCCCGTCTTTTCCTTGGCGATGCGGGATGCCTTGCCCATACTGCGGCGCATCATCATAACCACGGTCAGGAACACCGGGATCGTCAGCGCCACAATCAGCGCCAGCTCCCAACGGATCGACACCATAACCACCAGCGCACCAATAATGGTCAGCACCGAGGTCAGCAGATCCTCCGGGCCATGGTGGGCAAGCTCTGTCAGCTCAAAAAGGTCCGATGTCAGCCGGCTCATCAGCTGACCGGTGCGGTTTTGATCATAAAAATCGAAGCTCATTTCCTGCATGTGGGCAAACAGATCCTTGCGGATATCCGCCTCCACCCGCACGCCGAAAATGTGGCCGAAATACGCCACAATGAAATTCAGCAGGCTGCGCAGCACATAGCAGATCAGCACCGTAACCATAATGACAAAAAACGTCTTGTACATCTGATTGGGCAGCATATCGTAAAGGGCGCTTCTGGTTACCAGCGGGAACGCCAGGTCAATACCTGCAATGCCCATAGCGCACAGAATGTCCACTGCAAAGAGCTTCTTGTGGTTTTTGAAATAGCTTAAGAAAATCAAAAGCGGACTTTTCTTCTCAAAATCCTTAGCCATCATACACGTTCCTCCAATCTTTGCCTATATTATACACATTTCAGCCAGAGGTTGCAAGCGCAACGATTGAAAAAATCAAATCCTGTGTTATAATGAAACAATAAGGAGGTGTGCTATGGAGATCCTGTATTCAGACCACGATATTGCGGTGTGCGTCAAGCCCGTGGGGCTTAACTCTGAGGCGGAGGTGCCAGCTGCGTTAACAGAAGCCCTGGGCGGCGAATTTTTCACCGTTCACCGCTTAGATCAAAATGTGGGCGGCGTTATGGTCTACGCCCGAAACAAGGCAGCCGCTGCAGAGCTCTCACGCGCCATCCAGAGCGGCGAAATGGTCAAGGAGTATCTCGCCCTGGTCCACGGCACACCGCCCGATTCTGGGCTTCTGGAGGACCTGCTGTGGAAAGACAGCAGCAAGAACAAGGTCTTCGTTGTCAAACGGGAGCGAAAGGGCGTAAAAAAAGCCCTGCTGGAGTATAAAACGCTCCAAAAAGGCGAAACCTCTCTCGTTCGTATCCGGCTGCATACCGGCAGATCTCACCAGATCCGGGTGCAGTTTGCTAGCCGGGGTTTCCCCCTGCTGGGCGATCATAAGTACGGCGCCCGGGACAGCTTCAGCGCCCCGTTTCTGTTCTCCTGCAAGCTTACCTTTCCCTTGAAGGGAAAAGTCCTTACATTCGAAGCAACGCCCGACTGGGCAAAATAAAAACCGGCGTCAACTGACGCCGGTTTTCAATTTACTTCAAAAGAGGCTCGATCACATCTCCGATGTACTTTGCCATAATATAGAATCCCCAGTCGCTGCCGTGGGCGCCGTCTACGGTGGTATCGTAGCCGAACTCCGCCATCACGTCGAATCCGTCGATGAAATATACGTTCTTATCGCCGGCGGCTATAGCATTCTGATAAGTCTGATAAATCACATCCCGTCTGCCCTTCTTGTCATCGGTGCAGTGGGGATGAGACATAGAAGTAATCAGAATGATGGGCAGCTCAGGCTGTGCCGCGCGGACAGTCTTGAACAGATTCTCGTGGGTGGCACGCAGATGGTCGATATCCGGCGCATTGTGGTCATAATCGCAGACAAAGATGCTCATATCCATCGCTGCGATGTAATCGGCGATGGTCTGCTCACCCCTGCCGCTGCCGGAGAAGCCAAGGTTGATAAAATCGCTGTCGAATCTGCGGGAAATGCGGTTGGGATAGGCGTTACCGGGACGGGACGCGCAGCCTCCCTGGGTCACGGAGTTGCCGTAATAAACGATAGGCTTGGTGTAGCGATACTCCTCGGCAGGCAGCACCTGGGCCTTGTCGCTGAGGCCGATGTAGAGCTTGCTGACATCGCTGTACAGCGGGAAATTGATGGTGATCTCCCGCATCTCGGTGCTGCGAAGATCCTGAATGGACTCATAACCATCGTTGATTTCATAGGGCGGAACAAAGGTCTTTTCGTAAGTGTCCACACCGTTCTTGCGAACATACAGATCAAAGCCCGCCGCGCCGGTCAGCGCGAAATGGGGCATCTTGCCGATATAGGGCATTTCCGCGTGAATGGCGATGTAGGGACTGTCGGTCTTAAAGCGAACTCTGCCGCCGGAGGTCTGGGAATGTAAAAAGTCCAGCGCATCGCTGACGCCCTTTGCCGCGGCCTCAGGCATTCTGCGGTAACGGCCGTTTTCGTGGAAAACGCCGTAGATCTTAAAAGGCTCGTTTTCGATGTCATAGAATACTATGTCATCTCTGTCAATGGTGGTGGCTGTCTTAAAATTAACGTCAACATCCGCGATATTTCGCATAGTAATCACCTCGGTGGTATCATACCACTAATTTCCATCAAAGTCAATTCACGATAAAACCAGCCGCCCCATACGAGGTGGCTGGTTGTTTTTACGCATCCAAGCTTTCAAATGCCTGCTTGTTTTCCATAACGTAATTGCGAATCGCAACGAAATAATAAATAGAGCCTACCACGCCGATCACACCGCCAATAACAAGATTGTATACCAGTGTGATGATTGGGCCGGTCAGCGGCTCAAATTTTGCGACGATTCCCGTGGGATTATCGGGCAACGCCTTGCTGTAGTTCATATCCTGAATGGACGAAATGATATTCAGCACACCGACAATTAACAAGAACCAGTTAAGAGTTAAGCCACCAATGACCTGCAAGATGCCGATTACAAGCCATATGATTCCGTTGATATTCATTCTTTGTGCCAATGTATTGATCAGGCCACTGCAGTCCACAGCGCCATACGCCGTATTCGTTTGACCATTGACCGAACAGCCGCAACCGGGACAAATAACAGCCTCATCAAACAACTCTTTTCCACAATGTGTACAGTATTTCATATTTATACCCTTCTCTAGTCATACAATTCATCATATCCAATATCATAGATACCTTCAATTCTATTGTATCTATCATATTGGATTTCATATCTATCTATGCCTGCTTCCAGAATGATCATTCCATCTTCAAACTTGATCTCATAAGAACGCTCATATTCGCCGCCAGCATCAATATTGGAATAGTAATACGAGTAAGTCATCGTGCCATCGTCATCAAACTTCATTTCCTTCTCGGTATAGCTATATATGCCAAGGCTGGGGTAGATGTTTGAATCAAAATATGAATATGTGTTGCCAGACAGGTCATTAATAACATTTGCAACGCGAATATGATTCACGAGGAAAATTGCGCCAACAATCAACGCGATCGCCGCTACAATACTGACAATTAAGATCAAAAGCGTTTTCTTATTGAACTTTTTCTTATTGTTGACTGAAGTTTGTTCTTCCTTAATGGCAGGGCAGCCACAGCCCTCACAGATAATGGCATCATCCATTATCTCTTTTCCACAATGCGTACAGTATTTCATAAAAACACCTCCAGAGATTGAAAGAATGCGAAAATCAAAAGCATCAACACAAATGAACACAATGTGGAGATGATCCCGCAAGTGAGTCCCACTTTTGCGGAGGAACACATTACGCCATCCGTATCTTTCTTGCTCAGGCATGCCATAATAATTGCTGTAATTCCCAAAGCAAACCATCCAATGAAAAAGCTTACAATTCCGCAAATTTTAGACCAAACCGCAAGCGGAGATTCATTGCTCTCTATATGGTTTTGCAAAGTTGTCTGCTGGGGTTGCAATGATTGCCGCACCTGCTGTGTCTTGCAGCCGCACTTTAAGCAGATCACCGCCTCATCCGCAATTTGATTTCCACAATGCGCACAGTATTTCACAGTTAATAACCTACGCTATCAAATGAGCACAGCAAACACGATCACGCAAGCTAGGGAAATATATGCCAGAATAAAAGAGAACTTGTATGCAGCTGACTCAGACTTCAGATCCTTTGAAATCTGCTTGGCAATACTCTTAAATTCTTTCTTATCGGTTGTCTTGACGTTCGCCTTAAGTGCCTTCTGTACCTTAGAATTCGGTCCGAGCACAACCAGCTCAGCAACTAAGCAAAGCACACAGCCAACCAAGACACTAACGAACAGACCGCACAGAACACCAACCGCCAGAATGATACCGGCAATGATATTAGTTGTTGATGCATTTTTGACGCAGTCATCGTAGGAAACTTCCTTCTTCACCGTCTCCTGCTTAACAGCACAGCCACAGCCAGGACAGATAACAGCCTCGTCAATAATTTCTTTTCCGCATTTGCTACAATACTTCATAATCTTACCTCTTTCTTTGTTTCTTTGCACCTATATAGGTGCAAAGAAATCATAACACCATCATATAATAAAGTCAAGCATTTTGTTCTTAAATAGGTGCAAGAGGTGATCAACATTGAACATCGAAATTGAAAAACGTGTAGGGAAAAATATCCGCATTCTGCGCGAAAAGGCCGGAATGACGCAGGAACAGCTGGCCACCAAGCTTCAGCTAAGTGGCTGCGATATTACACGAAGCGCAGTTGCTAAGATTGAGGTCGGTCAGCGCCACCTCTACCCCGACGAAGTGATCCTGATCAAGAACATCCTAAGTACTGATTTTGATAGCATCTTTGATATTGAATAAAGAAGCGCCCATCCAAAAGGATGGGCGTTATTTATGCAGCTCCCCGTTTGCGGTAACCCGGCGATGTCCTCGGCGCGAATGCCTTCGTCCCTCGCCGACCGCGGCACACTAAGCACCCCTGCTGCTTCTGCCACTGGCAGCGCAGGGGTGCTTAGGCCAAATTTGAACTGGTGCACCAATTAAATCAGCTAGCAGCAAATAAAAAAATCAGCCATCCCGGATGGGATGACTGATTTTTGGGGACCGACACTCAAAATGGAACCGGTCTAAAAACCTGATTTTCTTAAAATAAAACCGAACAACCACCAAGCATAAACAAAACACCAAATAAAACTAATACTATCGAATAAATATCAAACTTCTGATTGTTAATATCAGTTTTTACATATGCAATCTTTGGAAAGCGTTCAATGTACACTACTGAAACAAACCTTGGCATCTGCTTAGATGTAACAAATTCAATATATCGAATAGTATAGTGCTTTTGGTTTACTTGATATTCATATTTTCCTTTGCTATAATTTTTAATTTTCATCACGACTCGAATTGGTCCACGAAAAAATCTTTGTCCATATACCGGAACATCTTTTTTGTGTTTTACATCAATTAATGATGCCGTGACTTTAGCAACACTATTTTTATTATGCTCAAATGTCCTGTAAATCAAGAAAAATAATCCTGCTGCTAAAACATGCAATATTCCTAAAGAAATAAAAACAATACCAAGAAGTTTCACTTTCATCACCGACCTTTATGTGTATTGTAACAATACCACCTTTCTTTTAATAATTATAACACTATAAAACAAAAAGAGCAAGGCACAGCCTTGCAAAAATACCTATTACCTATTACTTCTTACTTATTACCTTCCAAAAATCCCGTGCAAAACTTTATTTGAGGTAAGAGTGAAGAGGTAAGAAGTAAGAAGTAAAAATCCCGCCCACTTACGTGAACGGGATTTTTGTCATTCGTGTCCGAAAAAGAACTGGGTGAAAAACTTGATTTTCTTTAAAATATTTCTTGCCATAAAGCAATAACTAACAAAATCGGAACACCCACAAAAAATGCAATAACATAAAATCTAAATATCCATTTTTCGTGGTCATAATCACGTTCTTCAATACCCCACTTTTTCTTAGCGGAATTTCTTTGTAATTCTATAATCCTACTACCAATACTATATACAACAATAAATAGCAAAATCCATATTATAACACCCCAAATTATAGGTAATCCTTTCATATCATCACCGCCTTGGGTGTATTATAGCATAAAAGCGAAGAGGTCGCAATACTTCTTCACTATTCACTATTACTTATTACTTTCCAAAAATCCCGTTGCAAAGTTTTATTTAGTGAAAAGTGAAGAGTAAAAAGGTAATAAGTAAAAATCCCGCCCACTTACGTGAACGGGATTTTTGGAGCTGCTAGCCAGATTTGAACTGGCGACCTCATCCTTACCAAGGATGCGCTCTACCGGCTGAGCTATAGCAGCATTTCGCAGACAGCTTTTGTATTATATAGCACAGCACAAAAATTGTCAAGCTTTTTCTTGCAAATATTTTGCATTTTTCGCAGGCTATAAAAATACCCACCGTGCAAGACACGGTGGGTATTATTCATTAATGATTCTGGGATTAAACCAGCTCGATGACAGCCATTTCGGCAGCGTCGCCGCGGCGAGCGCCGGTACGGGTCACGCGGGTGTAGCCGCCATTGCGGTCGGCATACTTGGGAGCGATCTCCTTAAACAGCTTGTTTGCCACATCTTCCTTGGTGATGAAGGACAGAGCTCTGCGGTAGTTGTACAGGCCACCCTTTTTGCCCAGGGTGATCATCTTCTCAACAACAGGCTGTACTTCCTTAGCACGGTAGAAGGTGGTCTCCATCTTGCCGTTCTCCAGCAGATCGGTAACCTGCTGACGCAGCAGGGCCTTTCTCTGCGTGCTGGTCTTGCCCAGCTTACGAGTTCC
>JAFTUO010000090.1 GCA_017466215.1 Oscillospiraceae bacterium
GCTACTCCTACAAGTACTGCGGTGGCAACTCCCAGTACGGCAACGTTCCGCTGCCCACTCTGCTGATGAACTGCCTGATGCCCTACGATTCCGATACCTACTACTACGGCTCTCTGGCTGAGCCCCTGAGCTGCGTTATCGGCACTTTCCACGCTATGTACCACACCAAGGCCGGCTCCTATGTCCACGAAATGGGCATTAAAGAAGGCGGCAAGATGGCTCTGCTTGCCTCCGTTGGTCCTATGGGTCTGGCTGCTATTGACTACGCCATCCATTGCGATCGCCGTCCCAGCCTGCTGGTCGTTACCGACATTGACGAGGCAAGACTGGAGCGCGCTGCTTCCATCTACACCGTGGAAGAGGCTGCCAAGAACGGCATCGAGCTGCACTACGTCAACACCCGCATGGAGAACGCTACCGAGTACCTGCGCAGCCTGACCGGCGGCACCGGCTACGACGACGTTGTTTGCTTCGCCCCCGTCAAGCCCGTTATCGAGCAGGCTGACGACATTCTGGGCTTCGACGGCTGTCTGAACTTCTTCGCCGGTCCTACCGACTCCAAGTTCAAGGCTCCCTTCAACTGGTACAATGTCCACTACCTGTACACCCACGTTGTCGGCACCTCCGGCGGTAACACCGACGATATGCAGGAAGCCATCGCTATGATGAACGCCGGCAAGCTGAATCCCTCCGGCCTGGTTACCCACATCGGCGGCCTGAACGCTGTTGTTGAGACCACCCTGAACCTGCCCAGCATCCCCGGCGGCAAGAAGCTGATCTACAATCACCTGGATCTGCCCCTGACTGCCATCACCGAGTTTGAGGAGAAGGGTAAGACCGATCCTCTGTTCGCTGAGCTGGACCGTCTGTGCAAGGCCAACAACAATCTGTGGAATCCTGAAGCAGAAAAGTACCTGCTGGCTAACGCCAAGAAGATCTAAAGACTATGGTGTCGTTTTGGGCCGGTGTAATATCGGCTCAAAACGACATTTTCTTTTTAAGGAGAAGTCATTATGGATTTGAATTCCGCTGTAATCGGCATTGAGCTGGGCTCTACCCGGATCAAGGCCGTTCTGATCGACGAAAATCACCAAGTTCTGGCATCCGGCGCTTATTCCTGGCAAAACAGCCTGGAAAACGGCGTCTGGGTCTACCCGCTGGAGGCTGCCGTTGCGGGCATCCGTGCCTGCTATCGGGAGCTGAATGCAGATGTGGAGGCAAAATTCGGCCAGAAGCTGCGCCGGGTTGCCGCTATCGGCATTTCCGGTATGATGCACGGCTATCTGGTGCTGGACAAGGACGGTAAGCAGCTTGCCCCCTTCTGCACCTGGCGCAATACCATCACCGGCCCTGCCGCCGAAGCGCTGACGGAGCTTTTCAAGTTCAATATTCCCCAGCGCTGGAGCATCGCCCATCTGTATCAGGCGATTTTGAATGAAGAATCCCACATTCCCGATATTGCCCGGCTGACTACCCTAAGCGGCTATATCCACCATCTGCTCACGGATCAGTGGGCGATGGGCGTAGGCGAAGCCTCCGGAATGTTCCCCTATGACGAAGAAACCAACACCTTTGACCCCATCCGGGTGGCCCAGTTTAATGCGCTGGTCAAGGCGAAGGATCTCCCCTGGACCTTAGAGCAGATCCTGCCCCAGGTCCTGCCTGCCGGCACCCAGGCCGGCGTGCTGACCCAGACCGGCGCATCGCTGCTGGACGAAACCGGCACGCTGGAAGCCGGCATCCCGATGTGTCCGCCGGAGGGCGACGCCGGCACGGGAATGGTGGCCACCAATGCCATTCTTCCTCGCACCGGCAGCGTCAGCGCCGGCACTTCCTCCTTTGCAATGCTGGTGCTGGAAAAGCCTCTGAAGGGCTACTACCCTGAGATCGACGTGGTCTGCACCCCCAGCGGCAAGACCGTTGCAATGGCCCACACCAATACCTGCACCTCCGAGATCGACGCCTGGGTCAACCTGATCGCCAATGCCGCCAAGGTTATGGGCTGGCCGGTGGATATGAATACGCTGTATTCTACCCTCTTCCACAAGGCGCTGGAGGGCAAGCCCGACTGCGACGGCATTATTTCCTTCAACTACTTCGCAGGTGAGCCTCTGACCGGTACGGAAACCGGCCGGCCTATGGTACTGCGCCTGCCGGAGAGCAAGATGGATATCCCGAACTTTATGCGCTCCCAGCTCTACGGCGCTATCGCCACGCTGAAACTGGGCGTGGATATGCTTGTGGAAAAAGAGCAGGTAGAAACTGACCGTTTGATGGGCCACGGCGGCTATTTCAAGACCCCGGGCGTGGGTCAGCAGATCCTGGCCGATGCGCTGAATGTGCCCATCACCACTATGGAAACCGCCGGTGAGGGCGGCCCGTGGGGTATGGCGCTGCTGGCGGCCTATATGCAAAGAAAGCGGGACGGCCAGTCCCTGGAAGATTACCTGCAGAGTCAGGTGTTTCGTAATGCCAAGGGCAGCCGTCTTGATCCCGATCCCGAGGGCGTTGCCGGTTTTGCACGCTACATTGACCGCTATAAGGCGGCACTGGCAGCCCAGCATGCTGCTGGAGGTATGGTATGAGCTTTCTGGAAATCGCCCGCACCCGGCAGTCCTGCCGCAGCTATGACAGCAGCAAAGCCGTAGAGCCGGAGAAGCTGGAAGCCATCCTGGAAGCGGCCCGGCTTGCCCCCTCCGCCTGCAACGGCCAGCCCTACCACATCACCGTCTGCCAAGGCGAAACCGCCCAAAAGGTGGCCGCTGCCACCCAGGGAATGGGTATGAATAAATTCGCCTCCGATGCGCCGGTGCTGCTGGTGATCTCCGAGATGCCCTATGTAAAATCCGCCGCTCTGGGCGCAAAGGTCAAGGGCAACGACTACCGCTCCATCGACATCGGCATCGTGGCCGCTTATCTCACCGCCGAGGCCACCACCCAGGGCCTCAGCACCTGCATTTTGGGCTGGCTGGACGACAATAATATCCGCGAAATTTGCGACCTTTCCTATCCCGTGCGCCTGGTTATCACCCTGGGCTACGCCAAGGATGACAAGCTCCGCCAGAAGAAGCGCAAGGAAAAAGAAGAATTGGTCACCCGGCTGTAAGGCTTGTTGACAAATTCTCCCCGAAGGCGTACAATATTGCTATTCTACTTCTGAGGTGATCCCTATGGACAAGAAACTGCATCTTGAGACTCTTTGCATTCAGGCCGGCTACAGCCCCAAAAACGGCGAGCCCCGCCAGATCCCCATTTACCAGAGCACCACATTCAAATATGCCACCTCTGAGGATATGGGCAAGCTGTTTGATTTGGAAGCGGAGGGTTATTTCTATTCCCGTTTGGCAAACCCCACCTGCGACGCCGTTGCGGCAAGAATCGCCGCGCTGGAGGGCGGCACTGCCGCTATGCTCACCGGCTCCGGTCAGGCTGCCACCTTCTTTACCCTGTTTAACATCGCCTCCTGCGGCGATCATATCGTCTCCAGCTCTGCCATTTACGGCGGCAGCTACAACCTGCTGGCGGTTACGATGAAGCGGATGGGCATCGAGACCACCTTCGTGGATCCCGATTGCACCGAGGAAGAGCTGAACGCAGCCTTCAAGCCCAACACCAAGGCTGTTTTCGGCGAGACCATCGCCAATCCTGCCCTGACGGTGCTGGACATTGAGAAATTTGCCAAGGCAGCCCACGCCCACGGTGTGCCCCTGGTGGTGGACAACACCTTCGCTACCCCCATCAACTGCCGTCCCTTTGAGTGGGGCGCTGACATCGTAACCCACTCCACCACCAAGTATATGGATGGCCACGGCAGCGCTGTTGGCGGCTGTATCGTGGACAGCGGCAAGTTTGACTGGACCAAATACCCCGACAAATTCCCCGGCCTTTGCACCCCGGATGACAGCTACCACGGCGTTACCTACACCGAGCGTTTTGGCCTGGGCGGCGCATTTATCACCAAGTGTACCGCGCAGCTGATGCGGGACTTGGGCTCTGTCCAGTCCCCCCAGAGCGCTTACTATCTGAATCTGGGTCTTGAAAGCCTGCCCCTGAGAATGCGTCAGCATTGTGCCAACGGCCAGGCCATCGCCGAGTATCTGCAGAGCAACGAAAAGGTCGCCTGGGTCAAGTACTGCGGTCTGCCCGGCGATAAGCATCACGCGCTGGCCCAGAAGTACCTGCCTAACGGCTCTTGCGGCGTTGTTTCCTTCGGACTTAAGGGTGGCAGAAAGGCTGCTGAAACCTTTATGAAGCATCTGGAGCTGGGCTCTATTGAGACCCACGTTGCAGATTCCCGCACCTGCTGCCTGCACCCCGCCTCTGCCACCCATCGCCAGATGACCGATGCAGAGCTGGATGCCGCCGGTGTCGGCGCAGACCTGATCCGCCTGAGCTGCGGTTTGGAAAATGCAGAAGATCTCATCGCCGATCTGGAACAGGCCATCGCAAAGGTATAACTTCATAAGGCTCCCTTGTGTAAAGGGAGCTGTCACGCTTAAAAAAGCGTGACTGAGGGATTGTCTCTCCCCCAGTCTTTTTGCTTCGCAAAAATCCAGCCCCCTCGTCAGAGGGGGCCTTTTTGTATTGCTGTTTCTTGCAACCTATGCTATAATCCGATAAAGAACACATTGGAGGCGTTTCTATGCAGTATACAGTTTTGGGCAAAACCGGCTTGAAGATCTCCCGTATGGGCTTCGGCGGTATTCCCATCCAAAAAATTGATGCCGAGGGCACAAAAAAGCTAATGCTTTCTCTTCTGGATGCCGGCATCAACTACATCGACACCGCCCGTGGCTACACCGTCAGTGAGGAATATTTGGGCTTCGCTCTGGAGGGCATCCGGCAGCACTTCGTCCTGGCCACCAAGAGTATGTCCCGGGATCGGGACGCGATGGCCCGGGATATTGACATCAGCCTAAAGAATCTTCGCACCGACTATATTGACCTGTATCAGGTCCACAATCCGGGTCTTGCTGACCTTGAAAAGGTCTGCGCGCCCGGCGGCGCGCTGGAAGCGCTGCTGGAAGCCAAAAATGCCGGCAAGATCGGGCATATCGGCGTGACAGTACATACGTTGGATGTTTTCGAGGCAGCACTGGAGCTACCGTGGGTGGAAACCATTATGTTCCCCTACAACATCGTGGAGACCCAGGGCGAAGCGCTGATCCGCCGCTGTCGTGATAAGAACATCGGCTTTATCTGTATGAAGCCCCTGGCCGGCGGCGCTATTGACGACGCCACCCTGGCGCTGCGTTTTGTGATGCAGAATCCCGATGTTACCGTAGTGATCCCCGGTATGGCGGAGGAAGTGGAGCTGGCACAAAACATCGCCGCTGTTAGCGATGCTTCTCCCCTGACCCCTGGGGAATTGGAGAAAATCCAGGCCATCCGCGATAGCCTGGGTACACAGTTCTGCCGCCGGTGCAATTACTGCGCGCCCTGCACAGTGGGCATTCCCATCAGCGGCGTTTTTATGATGGAGGGATATCTTTCCCGTTACGGTCTGGAGGATTGGGCAAGAGCGCGCTACGACGGTTTTGCGAAAACTGCCTCTGACTGCATCGGCTGTGGCGTTTGCGAGACCCGCTGCCCCTACAAGCTGCCCATTCGGGAAATGCTGCAACGGGCCGTAAAAACCTTTGGAAAATAAAGAAAACCCCGGAATGCTGTGCATTCCGGGGTTATTTTTTACTGAATTTCCTTACCGGCGAGGAAGACGCGCTTGCCGGTGTAATCGCCGCGGCAGATGATGAAATCTGCCTGCTTGCCGGTGGCGATAGAGCCCACCCGGTCAGTTGCATTCAATGCAGCGGCGGGGTTGGCAGTTGCGGCGCGGACCGCATCCTCCTCCGGAATACCGAAGAGGATAGCATTGCGCATACCGTCAAACAGATTGGTAGCAGCGCCGGCGATGGTGCCGTCAGCCAAGCGGGCAACGCCGCCCTTTAAGTACGCCATCTGGCCGCCCAGCTCCAGCTCGCCCTCGGGCATACCGCAGCAGCGCAGGGCATCGGAGATCAGCACCATCCGGGCGCCGCCGAAGATCTGGAATGCCAGCCGGACAGCCGCGGGATGGATATGCAGACCGTCACAGATCAGCTCTGCGCGGACATGGGGATTCTCGGCAGCCGCAGGAATCACACCGGGATTTCTGTGGTGGATGCCGGGCATACCGTTGTACATATGGGTCAGGTGGGTCGCACCCAGGCCGAAAGCTGTCTTGGCGTGGTCGTAGTCAGAATCGGTGTGGGCAACGGACACGGTACACAGCTTGCTGGCCTGCTCCACAAACTCAGCAGCGCCGGGCAGCTCCGGGGCAACGTCCGCGATGCGGATCAGACCCTCGCAGCCGTCATACAGCTTCTTGAAGCCCTCGAAATCCGGGGTCTTCAGATATGCGCCGTTTTGGGCGCCCTTTTTCTTCTCAGAGAAGTAGGGGCCTTCCATATGGATGCCCAGCACCCGGGCGCAGCCCTCGGGGGCTTCTGCCACGATCTTCTGGGCGGTGGCGTAGGCCTTTGCCAGCGTCTCGTAAGGCAGGGTCATGGAAGTGGGAGCGAAAGAGGTAACGCCGCAGGTAGCCAGATGCTTGGCCATCTTCTTCAGGCCCTCGTAATCGCCATCAGAGAAGTCCGCGCCGGCAGCGCCGTGGATATGGGCATCCACCAGGCCGGGGATGACCGTTGCGCCGTGCAGATCCACTGCATCCTCGGGAACTTCCTGGGGCAGGATCTCACCAAATACGCCGTCCTTTACCTCGAATGCGCCGATGTGAAACCGGAAATCCGAGCAAAAGATCCTTGCATTCTTAAAAAACATTGCTTTTCTCTCCTTTTAGCCGATATCCGGCAGGCTGGCAGCCGCAACAGACTGGCCAACACGGCGGGTGTTCTCGTCGGGCAGCATAACCGTGATCTGCTCTGCCAACGCGGGGAACTCGTCGGCCAGGACCTTCTGGCAGGTAGCGAGGATCGTATCGCCGCCCTTGCCGGACATCACGCGGCCCAGCACCATCATCCGCTTCAGGTCGTAGAACTTGGCATACTGCTGAACGGCATAAGCCAGATACACGCCGATATCATAGAACACAGCCTGGGCTCTGGGATCGTCCTTCTCCATCAGCGCCTGGACCACCTTCAGCTTTTCAGCAGGGGTCAGGGTGGGGTCGATCTCGATACCGGCTCTGGGAGCCAGCTTGATGACCGCATCCTGGGAGAAGTACTTGCAGCCAACGCCCAGGTCGGTGGACCACTCATCCACCAGAGCATTCTCGTTCAGGTCAACGGGGGCAAATGCCAGCTCGCTGATCCAGCCCAGAACGTTCTTATCCTTATCCACATAGCCAACGGCCTCGCTGGTACCCATTGCCAGGCCCATAATGCAGCCGCAGTCCATACCCATAGCGCCGGCCAGAGCGGAAACGTCGCCGTCGTTGGCAACTACGATGGGCACATTGCCGATCTCGGCAGCGGCACGGTCGAAAACAGTCTTAACCTCGTCCCAGCGCTCTCTGGGGACGCAGTAGAAAATGCTGGAGATCATCGGGGCATTACCGATGAACACGCCGGCGGAGGAAACGCCGATGCCATCAACCCGGGGCATCTTGGAAGCCGCGGTACGGAAGGAATCCAGAATTCCCTGGTACTGATAGTTGGGGTCGGGATTGACCTTGGGCAGCCAAACAACTTCCTCGGAGTAAACCACTTCGCCGTCGATCACAGCGCTGACCTTGCGGTCAGATCCGCCGGCATCGAAGCCGATGCGGCAGCCGTTGACGTGGCCGCCGATGGGGCGGGGCGCTTCGTTGGCAGCAGGGCACTCAGCAAGGGGCAGATCCAGGATCTGCAGGGGCTGCTCGTACAGCTTCTGGAAGAAATCATAGTCAAACGCGCGCTCACCGGCGGGGGTGTAAGCCTTCTGCAGCTTCTTTGCGATGTCGCTGCAGCCGCAGATGTAGACCCGGAAGCCGCCGATGGACCACAGCAGGAACTTCATATAGCGCTCGATGAAGCGATAGTCCGCATCCGCCATTTCGGCAGTGCCGTGGATCTTCGCATTGCGCACGGAGATAAAGCCCTCGTTACGCTCCACAGCAATGGCTACGGGAACGGTAGCGCCGGCCTGATAAGCATCCATCCACACGCCGAAGGGGATAAACTCCGGGTCCAGCTTGGGGACGTGCTTGTAATTGTAATTTACGCCAAGATAGTTCATTTTGAGTTCCTCCTTAGTGCTTACTGCTTACGCATCTTTGCCGCGGCTTCTGCCACGATTCGATTCATATCTTCCCATTTTTTCTGCATATCCATCGCCAAAGCGATCTGTGTACGGGCACGGATCAGATTGTGCTCGGGGTAGCTTGTCTTAAAATACAGGTCGCCGTCGATATAGTCCTTCAGGAAGCGGTTGGCAACCTCTAAGGTCATTATCAGCGCGCCCATCGGAAGCATTTCCACTTCCTTATCCGTCAGCGACGGGGCTGCTTCCAGGAAGCCTTCAGTATACACCCGGAACAGGTTCAGATCCAGCTCCATCTTCTCATAATCCGGCTCGTCCTCTGCCGCGGTAGCTGCGCCGTAGCGGATGGCATCGCCAAAATCATATACGCTCAGGCCCGGCATAACGGTATCTAAGTCCAGCACGCACAGCGCCTTGCGGGTCTCGCTGTCCAGCATAACATTGTTCAGCTTGGTATCATTGTGGGTGACCCGCAGGGGAAGCTCACCGCTTTCCCGCATTTTCTGCAGCGTTCCGGCCAGCTCCTCCTGCTTCAGCAGATAGCTGATCTCCGCCTGCACCTGAGATGCCCGGTCGCAGGGGTCTAATTCAATAGAAGCGTGGAACTGCCTATAACGGTCGATGGTATTGTGGAATTCCGGAATGGTCTCATACAGCTCCTCCGCCGGAAAATCCGACAGCAGCTGCTGAAAACGGCCAAAGGCCAGGGCGCTCTGGTAAAAATCCTCAGGGCTTTCCGGCGTATCCAGGCAGAAGCCGCCAACAAATTCACTCATACGCCAGAATTCGCCCTTGCGGTCTCTGTGGTAATATGTACCTTTATGTGTGAGAATAAAACGCTGGGTGTGCCGACTGTCCTCCACCCGCTGCTGCAAAAACTCTGTTACAGCGCTGATGTTGGCCATCAGCCGGATGGGGTTTCGGAAGACGTACTTATTGATCATCTGCAGGACATACTCCATACCGGTGTCCGTCGTGATCTTCAGCGTCTTGTTGATATGACCCTGTGTCAATTCCTCGCAGGAAACAGGATTGCCATCCATTTGGAACGCATACGCTGCTCTTTCGATTTGCAATTCGATTCCACCTTTTTTATTTATTGGCGGCTGCACCGCATAGTGCCACCATACCACTTTCATTGTAGCACACCAATATAGGAAATGCAATCCATTTTATTCCATTTAGATTGCAGAAAAAAGCTGTCATTCCGAGTGGAGCAAAGCGGAATCGAGGAATCTTCGCACCCATATCGTGCCAAGATCCTTCGGCTCGCTGCGCTCGCTCAGGATGACAGCTCTATTCTTTTACTTTTCTTCTTCGGGGATAAAGTCCAGCGTAATGGACTTGATATCAGTGTGCAGCTGAGTGTACTTGACACCGGCAGCATCCAGCATCCGCTTGGAGGCCAGATTGCCCATAGTGTCCTTATACTTATCCGACAAATAGTACACTTCCTTGACGCCGCTCTGGATGATAGCCTTGGCACACTCATTGCAGGGAAACAGCGCTACATAGATCCGGCTTCCCCGCAGATCACGGCCGTTGGCGTTTAAGATAGCATTGAGCTCTGCGTGGACTACAAAAGGATATTTGGTCTGATCGCCGGTGCGATCCCAAGGGAATTCATCATCGCTGCAGCCCTTGGGCATACCGTTATAGCCGGTGGAGACGATGATATTGTCGGCAGATACGATGCAGGCGCCTACCTGGGTATTGGGGTCTTTGCTGCGACGGGCTGCCAGCATGGCGATGCCCATAAAATACTCATCCCAGCTGATATAGTCTGTACGCTTCATATGTTATCCTCCATTTTAGTCGAATAAGTCTTTGATCAAATTAAAGAACTTCTTGCGCTTGGGGGTGTCCTCTATGGAATCGTCCAGCTGCCGCAGCAGCTCCTTTTGCTCTCTGGAAAGCTTGGTGGGGGTCTCCACCACCACGGTAAACTTCTGGTCGCCCCGACGGCGGGGATTGCCCACCACGGGAATGCCCTTGCCGCTTAGGGTGAATACGCTGCCCGTCTGTGTTCCCTCGGGAATGTCAAAGGGAACGCGGCCGTCCAGGGTAGGCACTTGAATCTCTGCACCCAATGCCGCCTGAGCAAAGGAGATCGGCACTTCGCAGTAGACCGTGTAATCCTCGCGAGTAAAGATGGGATGGCGCTTGATCCGCACATCCGCCAGCAGGTCGCCATTCGGGCCGCCGTTGATGCCGACACAGCCCTCACCGCGGACGCGGATGCTCTGTCCGTCATCCACACCGGCGGGGACTTTCACCTTGATCTTCTGGGTGCGGCGGACCTTACCCTTGCCGCGGCAGGTGGCGCAGGGGGTCTTGATAATTTTACCACGACCGCTGCACTGGGGGCAAGTGGAAGTTGACTGCATTGCCATACCCATAAAATTCTGGGTGGTACGGACCTGACCCGAGCCACGGCACATAGAGCAGGTTTCGGTCTTGCCGTCTGCAGAGCCGCTGCCGGAGCAAGCGGCGCAATTTTCGATTCGGGGCACGGAAACTTCCCGTTCACAGCCAAAGGCTGCCTCTTCAAAGGTCAGCTCCAGCCGCGCGCCCACATTTTCACCCCGGCGGGGTGCGTTGGCGTTGGAGCGACGGGATGTGCCGCCACCGAAGAATGAGCCGAAAATATCGCCCAGGTCGCCAAAATCACCGAAGCCGCCAAATCCGCCGCCGAAGCCGCCGCCCTGGCCTGCGCCGTAGTTGGGATCAACGCCGGCAAAGCCGAACTGATCGTAACGGGCGCGCTTATCGTCGTCAGACAGCACCTCGTAGGCTTCTGCTGCTTCCTTGAATTTTTCTTCTGCCTCTTTATTGTCCGGATTCCGGTCGGGATGGTACTTCATCGCCAGCTTCCGGTATGCTTTTTTAATATCATCGGTGCTTGCGCCCTTTTGCAGCCCCAGCACCTCATAATAATCGCGCTTATTTTCTGCCATAATTTCACCTCGATATTTGCGCCGCAGGCGCTACCCTTCTCCCGAGGAGAAGGTGGCCCGGCAAAGCCGGGACGGATGTGGAACACGGGCGGAAAACTTAAATTTCCTGCACCGTCCGTACCTCCACAGCCTGAAAAATCGCATCACACACATCCTTAAATCTGCGTGTAACATCCAAGTTTGAAAATCGTATAACCGTCAACCCCTGAGATTCAAAATAAGCTGTTCGTTTCCGGTCATACTCGATCATTTCAGGATCGTAGTGCTGTGATCCATCTAATTCTACGATCAATCTTGCCTGGTGGCAATAAAAATCTGCAATGTAGCTTCCAATAACATACTGTCTGTGGAATCGCGGCTGAA
>JAFTUO010000091.1 GCA_017466215.1 Oscillospiraceae bacterium
CTGCAAAACCATACCCAGCGACCGCCGCAGATCGGACTTTTTGATCTTGTTGATATTGATGCCGTCATAGCGGATCTTGCCGTCGGCAATGTCATAGAAGCGGTTGATCAGATTGGTGATAGTGGTCTTGCCTGCGCCGGTGGCGCCCACAAAGGCGATCTTCTGACCCGGGGTGGCATACAGGGAAACATCGTGCAGCACCGTCTTTTCCGGCACATAGCCGAAGTCCACATTGTACATCGTGATATCGCCCTTCAGCTCGGTGTAGGTTACCGTGCCGTCGGCCTGATGGGGATGCTTCCAGGCCCATTTTCCGGTGCGCTTTTCAGACTCGGTGATGTTGCCGTTTTCGTCGATCTCGGCGTTGACCAGAGTAACATAGCCGTCGTCCACCTCCGGCGCTTCATCCATCAGCTCGAAGATCCGCTCCGCGCCGGCCAGGGCCATAATAATGGCATTGAACTGGTTGCTGACCTGGGAGATGGGCATATTGAAGGACCGCGACAGCAGCATAAAGGTCATCAGACTGCCCAACGACAGCAGCTTGCCGCCGGAGGCCACAGCGATCGTGCCGCCCACAACAGCCAGAATGGCGTACTGGATATAGCCCAAGTTGTTGTTCACCGGGCCCATCATATTGGTCAGCCGGCCGGCGGTATAGGCGTTGCGGCAAAGCTCGTCATTGAGCTTGTCGAAATCTTCCTTGCATTTTTCTTCGTGGGTAAAGACCTTGACCACCTTCTGGCCGTGGATCATTTCCTCCACGAAGCCGTTCAGCTTACCCAAGGATTGCTGCTGACCGATGAAGAATTTGCCGGATTTGCCCACGATTTTCACCGTCACGAAGAAAATACCGGAAACCGTGAAGAACATCACACAGGTTAAGATCCAGGAAGAGCGGATCATCGCGATCAGCAGAACGATCAGCGTAACGATGGAAGAAAAGCACTGGGGGATGGACTGGGAGATCATCTGCCGCAGCGTGTCGATGTCGCTGGTGTAGCGCGACATTATGTTGCCGGCGGTGTTGGAATCAAAGTACCGCAGAGGCAGCTTTTGCATCTTGGTGAACATTTCGTCCCGGATGACTTTCTGGGTGCCCTGTCCTACCGTAACCATCAAAAATTGCTGCAGGAACGAGGCGATAATGCCTGCGCCGAAAATGAGGGCAAGCTGCACCAGATACTGAAACAGCGGCGCGAAATCGGCCTCACCGGATTCCACCATCGGCAGGATGAATTCATCCACCAGATTGCCGATGTTTTCGCTGCCCTTGGTCTGGGCCACGGCCGTGATGATGATACACACCGTAACCGCAATCAGGGAAAGTGTGTACTTTTTCATATAGCTCAGCAGCCGCAGGAGGGTCTTTTTGGGGTCTTTCGCCTTGCGGCCGTCGCCGCGTAACCGAACAGGAGGCATTATTCTTCCCCTCCTTTCTGCTGGGAGTAGTAAACTTCCTGGTAAATGGAGGAGGAAGCAAGAAGCTCATCGTGGGTACCCACAGCGCTGACCATACCGTTATCCATAATGACGATCATATCCGCGTCCTGCACGGAAGAGATCCGCTGGGCGATGATCAGCTTGGTGGTGTCGGGGATCTCCTCCCGGAACGCCTGCCGGATCATCGCATCCGTCCGGGTGTCCACCGCGGAGGTGGAGTCGTCCAGGATCAGGATCTTCGGCTTTTTCAGCAGCGCACGGGCGATGCAAAGCCGCTGCTTCTGGCCGCCGGACACATTCGTACCGCCCTGCTCAATGTGGGTATCGTAGCCGTCGGGAAAGGCTTCGATGAAATCGTGGGCGCAGGAAAGACGGCAGGCGTGGATCATTTCCTCGTCGGTGGCATCGGCGTTGCCCCAGCGCAGGTTTTCCTTGATCGAGCCGGAAAACAGCACATTTTTCTGCAAAACCATGGCCACATTGTCCCGGAGTGTGTCCAAATCGTAATTTTTCACATCAATTCCGCCCACCTTCAGCACGCCCTCGGACACATCGTAAAGCCGGGGGATCAGCTGCACCAGAGTGGTCTTGCTGGAGCCGGTGCTGCCCAAAATGCCCACCGTCGCGCCGGCGGGGATGTGCAGATTCACCTCTTTCAGCGCCCGGTGCTTGGCCTTGGCACTGTAGCGGAAGCTGACGTTTTCAAAGTCGATAGAGCCGTCGGGAACGGAAGTAACCGCGTCGTTTTCAGGACTGGTCAGGTCGGGAACTTCGCTCAGCAGCTCGCAGCACCGCTTCATCGGCGCCCGGGAAAGGGTCAGCATCACGAACACCATCGAAACCATCATCAGCGACGACAGGATCTGGGTGGTATAGGTAAAGAACGACGAAAGCTGGCCGGCGGTCAGACCCAGCTCCGGGTTGTTGCCGGAGGCGATGACCATATGGGCGCCTACCCAGGAGATGGTGATCATACAGCCGTAAACGCACAGCTGCATAATGGGGTTATTCAGCGCCATGATCCGCTCTGCTTTGCAGAAAAGGCGGTAGATGGTGTCGGAGGTTTCGGTGAATTTCTCGGTCTCCTTGTTTTCCCGGACAAAAGCCTTGACCACCCGGATGCCGTGGACATTTTCCTGCACCACATTGTTGAGCTTGTCATAGGTTTTGAAAACCCGGTCAAAGATCCGGAAAACCGGCGGCACAAGCATAATCAGCGCGAAAATCAGGATCGGCAGAGCCACGCAGTACACCAGGCTCAGCTTCACGCTGATGCCCATTGCCGAGACCAGCGCCAGGATCATCATCATCGGGCTGCGCACCGCCATCCGGATCATCATCTGGAAGGACATCTGCAGGTTGGCTACGTCAGAGGTCAGCCGGGTGACGATGGAGGAGGTGGAGAATTTGTCGATATTGGAGAAGCTGAAATTCTGCACGTGGTGGTACATATCGTGGCGCAGATTTTTGGCAAAACCGGTGCTGGCCTTGGAGGCGAAATTGGCAGATGCCACGCCGAAAGCCAGGGATGCCAGCGCACACAGGATCAGCAGGATGGAGCGGGTAATGACCACGTTCATATCCTGCAGCTTGATGCCGTAATCGTACAGATTTGCCATCACCAGCGGGATCAGCACCTCCATACTCACCTCGCCGATCATACAGATGGGGCTTAAGATGGCGGCCCATTTATATTCCCGGATACTCCGGGCAAGTTTTCTGATCATATCGGGAACATTCCTCCTTGCGGAAAATGCGAATAAACTAAGGGTAATTTTACCACTATGCAAATAAAAACGCAAGGTCTGCACGAAAAGTTTACAAATCTATGCAAATGTAGGGGCGCGCATCGCGCGTTCGCATTTCCCGGCGGGGTCTTGGTACAGCCGCAGATTTCAGCCCCCCGCGAACAGGTAAAAGATCTGTCATTCCGAGGAGCCCCAAAGGGGCGACGTGGGAATCTCCCGGGAGGATCTCTGATACTGCACAGCATTTCGATGGATGGTACCAGGAGATTGCCACGGCCTCTCAGGCCTCGCAATGACAGCGGAGAAAACATACAAAAGCCCCGGGGTGCGGTTGCACTCCGGGGTGTTTGTTCAATAAATTAGCACAGCTTTGCGCCGGCGGGGATGGAATCGCTGATCATAATCAGATTCAGCTTTTCTTCGCCCTTTTCGGTGTGTACAGCGCTCAGCAGCATACCGCAGGAATCTCTGCCCATCATCTTTCGAGGAGGCAGATTGGTGATGGCAACCAGAGTCTTGCCGATCAACTCCTCGGGCTTATAGTACTTGGCGATGCCGGAGAGGATCTGGCGATCCGTGCCGGTGCCGTCGTCCAGGGTAAAGCACAGCAGCTTGTCGCTCTTCTTTACCGGCTGGCAATCCTTGACCTTTACAGCCCGGAAATCGGACTTGCAGAAGGTGTCGAAATCCACATTTTCTTCTGCGTAGGGCTCGATCTCCAGGGGAGGCAGCGCGGCCTTTGCCTTGGCCTCGTTGAAGGCATTGATCTCTTCCATCTTCTTCACGGGATCAAGACGGGCAAACAGGATCTCGCCTGCGCCAACCTTGCCGCCAACGGGAAGTACGCCAAAGGCATTCAGGCTTTCCAGACCGCCGTTTTCGGCATTGATCTGAGCAAGAATCCGCTTGGAGGTATCCGGCAGGAACGGCTCAAGAGCAATGGCAGCAAAGCGAATGGACTCCAGCAGATTATACAGCACAGTGCCCAGACGGCCGTGATTGGCTTCGTCCTTGGCCAGCGCCCAGGGGGCGGTCTCGTCGATATACTTGTTGGCCCGGCGCAGCAGGACGAAAATCTCGTCGATAGCGTCGGCAACCTTCAGCTCGTCCATCTTGGCGGCCACCTTGCCGGGCATTGCCAGCGCGACAGCCTTCAGATCTTCGTCAATGGCGTCGGTAAAGTCAGCGGACTTGATTTCGCCGCCAAAATACTTGTTGCTCATCGCCACGGTGCGGTTGACCAGGTTGCCCAGAATGTTGGCAAGCTCGGAATTGACCCGCTCGATGATCAGCTCGTAGGTCATAATGCCGTCAGCGGCGAAAGGAATCTCGTGCAGCACGAAGTAGCGCACCGCATCCACGCCAAACAGCTCCACCAGATCGTCAGCGTAGATCACATTGCCCAGGCTCTTGGACATCTTGTCGCCCTTGACCAGCAGCCAGGGATGGCCAAACACCTGCTTGGGCAGCTCCTCGCCCATACTCATCAGGAAAATGGGCCAGTAAATGGTGTGGAAACGGACGATATCCTTGCCGATCAGATGCAGGTCGGCGGGCCAGAACTTCTTATAATGCTCATCGTGATTGCCGTCGGGATCGTAGCCGCAGAAGGTGATATAGTTGCTCAGAGCATCCAGCCAAACATAGCTGACGTGGCCGGGAGCAAAATCCAGGGGAACGCCCCAGGTGAAGCTGGAACGGCTGACACACAGATCCTGCAGACCGGGCTTCAGGAAATTGTTGATCATCTCGTTCTTCCGGCTTTCGGGCTGGATGAAATCGGGATGGTCTTCGATGTGCTTCATCAGCCGGTCGGCATACTTGCTCATCTTGAAGAAGTATGCTTCTTCCTCAGCGTCCACGCACTCTCTGCCGCAGTCGGGGCACTTGCCGTCGACGAGCTGGCTTTCTGTCCAGAAGGACTCGCAGGGGGTGCAGTATTTGCCGCTGTACTTGCCCTTGTAGATGTCGCCCTTTTCATACATCCGGCGGAAGATTTTCTGCACCTTGGACTTGTGCTCGGGATCGGTGGTGCGGACAAAGCGGTCGTAAGTGGTGTTCATCAGATCCCAGATGCCCTTGATCTGGCCGGCCACATTGTCCACATATTCCTGGGGGCTGATGCCGGCGGCCTCTGCCTTCTGCTGGATCTTTAGGCCGTGCTCATCGGTACCGGTCTGGAAATACACGTCGTAGCCCTGCTGACGCTTATGCCGTGCGATGGCATCGGCCAGCACGATCTCATAGGTGTTGCCGATGTGGGGCTTGGCAGAAGTGTAGGCAATGGCGGTAGAAATATAGTAAGGTTTCTTGCTCATAGTTTGCCTCCTGAAAGGTATACTTTTCCAAATATTATACCCGCAGTTTGGATGAATTGTCAACAGTATTTGTGGAGAATGATAAAAGGCCCCCTTGTGTAAAGGGGGCTGTCAAAAATCTCTGATTTTTGACTGGGGGATTGACAATCCCTCCGACCTCGCTGGCGCTCGGCCACCTCCCTTTGCACAAGGGAGGCTAAAAAACACCCCGTCGGCGCTGCCGACGGGGTGTTGCTATTAAGAATTAGTCCTTGAACTCCCACAGGGTCTCGCGGATGATCTCGCTGACTGTCGGATGGGGGAAGATGATCTGGCGGGCGTCGTTGACGCGCAGCTGCATCTCGATCATTTCAGCAGCGCCCCAGATGATCTCGCCGGAGTATGCGCCGATCAGGTGCACGCCCAGAACATTGCGCTTCTTCTTGTCCACGATCACCTTGCACAGACCGTCTGCGCCTTCGTTTTCAGCAACGAAACGGCCGGAGTAGACCATGGGCAGCTTGGCGACTTCGTACTCGATGCCCTTGGCCTTGCACTCTTCCTCGGTCTTGCCTACAGAGCCGATCTCAGGCTGGGTGTAGATGACGGAGGGGTTGGCGTGGTAGCGCATATTGTCGGGCTTGCCCAGGATGGTGTTGATGGCAACCTCAGCCTCGCGGTAAGCGGTGTGGGCCAGCATATGATGGCCGTTGACGTCGCCAATGGCGTAAACGCCGGGGACGTTGGTGCGGCCCTGGGTGTCGGTGGGAACGCCGCGGTCGATCTCAACGCCGATGTTCTCCAGGCCGATGCCCATACAGTTGGAGCGGCGGCCGATGGACAGCAGCACCTTATCAGCAGCAACGCTGATCTTCTCGCCGTTGGCCTTTTCCGCATTGACCTTGCCCATTTCCACAGACTTAACAGCGGTGCTCAGCAGGAAGGTAACGCCCTTGGCTTCCAATTCCTTCTGCAGCATAGAGCTGATCTCCAGATCGGTAGCGCCGGCGATGTGATCCAGCATTTCGATCACGGTAACCTTAGAGCCAACAGCTGCGTAGTAAGCAGCCATTTCCAGACCGATAACGCCGCCGCCGATGACGGTGAAGTTCTTGGGGATCTCCTGCAGATCCAGCACCTCGCGGTTGGTCAGCACGTAGTCGCCCAGCAGCTCCTTGACACCGGGGATGGGGGGAACAGCAGCGCTGGAGCCGGTGGCAATGATCAGGTTCTTGCCCAGATAGGTAGTGCCGGCAGCGGAAACGGCAAAGTTTGCGCCGTCCTTGCCGGTGATTGTGGCTTCTTCCATCACGACGGTAACGCCTGCGCCGCGCATCTTGGCCTTAACGCCGGCAACCAGAGTGCGGACGACCTTAGCCTTGCGGGTAACAACGGCCTTCTGGTCGATGGCAACATTGTCGCAGGAAACGCCGTACTTATTGGCGTGCAGCGCGTGCTCGTAGTGCTTTGCGGAGTTTAACAGAGCCTTGGAGGGAATGCAGCCCTCGTTCAGGCAGACGCCGCCCAGAGAACGCTTTTCGAACAGCAGGGTCTTCAGGCCGGCATGGGCGCCGCGCTCAGCAGCCAGATAACCGCCGGGACCGCCGCCAATGACGATCAGATCATAAACAGTAGACATAGTAATTCCTCCGTATGTAAGATTTGTAACATCATCATAACACATATAAAAAATAAATTCAATCGGTTTTGAAAACAAAATTTGAAGAGAAAAAGGGCTAGAAATACCCTCTCCCGGGGAGAGGGTGGCGCGGCGTTAGCCGTGACGGGTGTGGAATGGCGTGCACCAAAGGTTATGGAAGCTCTAAGCTTGTGCTAACGCTAAGATTTCTGCCCGCATTCCACATCCGCCCCAGTTTGCGAACTGGGGCACCTTCTCCCCGGGAGAAGGTTTAAGGGGCGGATTTTTAATCCGCCCCTACGAAGACTTATACTTTTTCCTCTTCCAGCTGCTTTTCCTCAAGCTCGGCGTTGCCGTCGGTCATATCCCAGTAGTTGGTGAATACCCGGACGAAGGACTTATAGGTGCAAAGGCTGTAAATAATGGGCGAAAGGATCAGCGTGATGGTCAGCGCCAGCGTCGGCACAAACAGATTGATGGCCACGCACAGCGCGAACACCGCCAGGATCAGAATGGACTGGGGCAGGTGGGCAAAGGTCATGATCAGCGTGTTTTTCAGCACCGTTCCAATGCGGTCTTCAATGTGGACGATGTAGGGCAGCCAGTACTGCATCCACATAACGCAGATCGCCGAAATGACCAGGATCACCGTCAGAAACGCAGGCTTTTGCTCTGCGCCCATCCGGTACAAAATGTAAATATCTCCGCCGGCTATGGTCAGGATCACCAGCATGATCAGTCCCAGCAGGAAGGATTGCTTGAAATTCGAGCGGAACTGCTGCCAGTAGGTTTTCCAGATGTAGCCGTTGCCGTTCTGAATTACCTTATGATGGGCGGCGTACACCGCGGCGCAGGCCGGGGCGATGGTGATGATGGGCGCGCAGGAGATCACCCACATTACGCCCAGGATCATATAATTGGAGATCTTGGCCAGCGTCTTGTAAAACGGACCGTCGATATTGAGAAAACTGAACATAATTAGCCTCTTTTCTTGCTTTTACGGGTAAAACCGGCGGAATTTGTACTTAGGATCGCCGTTTTGCGTTGCGGGGATGTTGCTCTCTTCAAATAGCGTGGGGCAGACAAAGCTCTCTTCTTCCCCGGCGTGGAACGGGCCAAGGAGATTGCGGTTGCCCAGGGCAAAGGTTACGGCGATCTCGTTTTCGCCGGGCTTGGCAAATGCCGAGATATCTACCGTGTTTTCAAAGCAGATCTCGCCGGCATACTCACCGTTGACCTGAACCTTTGCGGTGAGGAAATCCCCCTCCAGCGCCAGCCGGATGTTGGGGTCAATGAGATCGACCGTCTGCGTCAGGGTCAGTTCGCCCCGGAAGAAGCTCAAGCCATCCGTAACGGTTTCAGAAACCGCCTCCGGCGCTTTGCCGATGTAGAATTTGCTGCCCAGCAGGTGCTTTTTGTCGTGGATTTCCCAATCGTTATGGGAGTAGACACCGAAATGACCGGCAAGGTAAACGGCCTCGATCTCGCTGTCGTAGGCGATGCAGTTGCGAAGGCTCTCTGTAACACCTTCGCCGAACAGGGCGTAATAGGTAGCCTCGCTCTGATGCCAGTTCATCACGGTTTCGTAGACATTTTCGCCCTGACGCAGGAATGCCGAGATATCGGCGCTCTGGAAGCAGTGATCCTCCTCCAGGGTGCGGTCAAAGGTGATCGCGTGGCCGTTGACGGTGTGGCAGGCGTCGCTCTTTTCTGCGATGATCCGCATTTTTTCGGGAATTTCCGCAACCTCAAAGCCATAGCGCAGCCACAGCTTGCCCTCGTAGCGCCGCTCCAAGAGCAACTTGCACAGCTCGTTGCACAGCAGCGGCTGGGAGTAATTTTTGCCGTCTTCTGACCAGCACAGAGTATCGACGGTCAGGAAATTGGTGTCGAAATCCGCCTTTGCGCCGTCAAAACGCAGGGTAAACACCGGTTTTTCCGCCGTTTCCGGGGCGCTCTCGGCGCTGACCTGCAAAAGCAATGATTCATTCTTGCCCAGCGTTACGGTCAGCGGCAGACGCTTCGTTTCAAAGCTGACGGGGTCGATTGCGATGAAGCTGTTGCCATCAGCAAAACGGAAGGCCTGGGTGTAAGCTTTTTCTGCGGAAGCATTCTGAACAAACAGATAAGGCTTGCCGCCATAAATGCGGTACGTGCAGTAAAGCTCCGTGTCAAAATTCTCCACCGCAAAGGGCTGTGCAGCAATGATATCTGCCAGGGAGATGTTGCTGTTTAGGTAGTCATAGGAGAATTTTTCACCCTCCAAATAGCCGGGTTTATCCTCCAAAAGCAGGACTTTTCCGCCATTTTCCACGAATTTACGCAGCAGCTTTTCCGTGTGCGCGCCCATCGTCAGCAGCTTCGGCAGCACCAGATATGTATACGCGCAAGCACCGCAGCCGATCTGCGCGCCGTCCACAAAGCCGTGCTTTTCAAGCAGCGTTTCGTCCAGGAAATGGTAGGCGATGCCCCGCGCTGACAGCGTCCGGCAGGCCTTGCGGAGACTGGGGTCAAGATGGCTCTCAGGGATGTCCACCGTGCCCCGCTTGTAGTCAAAGTAAGCGCTGCGCATCGGGTGCAGCATCGCCACATTGACGGGCTCTTCGCTTTCTGCCAGCAGATAGCCCAAACGGGCGAAATAATCGTTAAGATCCTTGAAATGGGTGCCAATCCAGGGATTTATCGGGTTAAAATGTGCAGGATAATCCCGTTTTCTCTGACCGTGTTCGGAGTAAGGAATCAGATGGTGGCACATCAGATTCGCGCCGCAGGCGTACTGGAAGCCGGCGATCCGGTGCAGATCGGCGGGGGTTACATTCCAGCCGCAGCAGCCGAAGGTCTCGGTCAGCGTCTGCTTTTTGCCCAGCTGACGGGCG
>JAFTUO010000092.1 GCA_017466215.1 Oscillospiraceae bacterium
CTTCTCCGGGGAAAAATATTTGTAATACCGAAAAACAGCAACGTCGGCATTGTCTGTTAGCGCGCTGTGCAGATCGGCAAAAAAGTCAGAAGTATCAATAAAATCGTCGCTGTCCAGAAAAACAGCATATTCTCCGGCTGCCGCACGCACACCGGCGTTTCTTGCCGTGGATTGTCCGCCGTTTTCCTTGTGGATCACCTTGACCCGGGCATCGCCGAGAGCATAGGCATCGCAGATCGCGCCGCTTCCGTCCTTGGATCCGTCGTCTACCAGGATCAGCTCAAAATCCGCAAAGCTTTGGCGCAGAATGCTGTCGACGCATTCTTTCAGATAATTTTCCACATTATAAACCGGTACAACAACGGAAAAAAACACATTTACACCTTCTTATTGATCACGTTTTGGATCGCATCGCCGTTCAGGCAGGCCTGCAGATTGCGGTACATATGCGCTTTCAGACGCGCATTCACTTCCTGAGAAATGGCCGACACGCCGGGCAGTACCACCACATTGGAAAGTCTGCGGAACGGATTGGTGATCGGATTCGGCAGCTTTTCAAACATATCCAGGACTGCACCGCCGATGCGCTTACTCTTCAGCGCCTGATAAAAATCTTTCTCGTTGAATACTGCTTTTCTGCCAACATTGACGATCACAGCAGTATTTTTCATACAGTCAAACAGCTCTGAGTTGATGAAGTCTTCGGTTTCCCGATTGGCAGGCAGCGTGGAAATGATGTAATCGTATTCGCGCAGCCCTTGCTTCAGCTGTTCCCTGCTTCTGATCATTTTCCCGTACTCCGGCTTTTCCGGGCAGAACGGATCGTAGCCGTCGATCTGGGCCTCAAAGCCCTGCAGCCGGCTCGCGATTGCTGTTCCAATGTTGCCGGCGCCCATAATCAGGATCTTCTTTCCGGCAAGCTCTGTGATCTGCGCATAATGCCGCTGCAATTTCAGGCGGCGATTATTGGGATTGGGATGCAGCCGCTTTGCCATATACAGCAAACCGAACACCACCGTTTCCGCGATGGGTGCGCTGTAGACCGATCCGGCATTGGCAACATCCACGCCCTTTTCCCGAAATGCCTCGCAGGGCACGCCGTCAAAGCCAGCACTGGTCAGCTGATACAGCTTCAGACCGGGCAGATCCATCACTACAGCTTTTTGCGCCATAGCGCGGGAACCGGCAATGGCCACCACCTCTTGGCTGCCATCGAAGGCAGACAGAGCCTTCAGCGATGTTCTTTTTACCTGCACATCCTCTGCAAATGCACAGCCGGTCAACGGTTTATCGGAAAGAATGATCTTCATAGCTTATTGCTCTCCTAAAAGGCTCACATAGTCTGCTTTTTGATTCTCCAGCATGATCGGGCGGGCATAGCGAGTCTTTGTTCTTTCGTATGCTGCCTGGCTCAGACGGGAGGCCAGCTCGCCGTCCCGGCAAAGTTGCTCCATTGCCCGGGCAAGATCCGCCGCATCCTTCGGCTCTACCAGCAGACAGGACTGCCCATCCACCATAACCTCCGATGCGCCAATGATCCGGGTGGTGATAGCCGGAACGCCAAGCGCACCAGCTTCCTGAAGCACCATTCCAAAGCCTTCCCGGTAAGTCGGATGCACCAGTACATCCATAGCCGCATAATATTTGCGCATATCATTGCCGGAGATATAGCCGGCAAATACCACGCGTCCGGATGCTTTCGCCCAGGTGATCAGGGCCTTGTCCACATTGCAATCCTCATCCATCGGGCCGACGATCAGCAGCTTCGCGGCGGGATTTTTCTCCGTCAGCTCCCGGAATGCGCTCAGCAATTCAGCGCAGCCCTTGTCTGCGCTGATCCGACCGGAAAAGCCAAAAACAAAGTCGCTTTCTGCCAAACCGTGTTGGCTGCGGATCTCATCCCTCCACAGCTGCTTTTTCCCGATATCACAATTTTCCATATCCACACCGATGGTGCCGCCGTTGCCGACAACACTGACCTTGTTGGCGGGATACAATCCTTCCGCAATGCCAAATTCCCGATTCATCGGGCTGACACTGCGGACGTGGGTAGAATTTCTGCAGACCATCTTCTCAATGGCCCGGAAGATCTTTCTGGACAAGCCGGAAAGGCCGGTATAGCGGATGCCCCACTGGGCATACAGCCGAACAGGCACTTTCGCTTTCTTGGCAGCGATGCTGGCGTAGCAGGCGGCATTGGGCGTCGAGTACTGCACCATATCAAACTTTTCCCGCCGGAAAACCCGGATGAAATCCCGGATGCTTCTGAGTGCGGTCAGATCCATACCCCGGTTCATTTTCACCGGGATATAGTGCAGATACTCCGGCAGGCCGGCTGCGAATTCCTCGTCAGGGCTGCAGATCAGGGATACATCCCAGCCCAGCTGCTCGTGGAGGTATTTGGCTGTTTCCACCACGAAAACACGCATCGTCAAGGAAACTGTTGTAATAAAACAGATTTTTTTCATAACGCCTTTCAACGGCCGGCTACGATCCGACCTACCTTTTCCCGAATGATCTCCAGATTTTCTTCGTACTGCTTCTGCGTCAATGCAGAAACCTCCGCCTCTTTCAGGCGAATGTTGCGGACACCTTCATTGAAGATATCCCGCACTGTTTGGGGGTCTTCCACCCGGTTTGCATCGCAGAAGCCCCTGGAAAGGATGGCTGCTTCAGAGCCCAGGCGGTAATGCTCGGTAATGATGTATTCTGCCGGCAGCATACCCAGACCAACCCGGGCGATTCCGCCAAAGCCGTACTTAATGCCGCGAGCCTTGAATTTTTCGCACAGGCTCTGGACCGTTCCTTCACACAGAAGCTCGAACATAAACTTCATTTTGTAGGCCAGGTGCAGATCGTTCAGGCCGATATGTACCTCATCAATTCCCGGCAAGGACAAGATATCATCGACATTTTCAACCGCCTCTGCCGTTTCAAACAGCAGCACCGTCTTTGCCCGACCGTTTACAGCCTGCAGGAAGCGTGCCACATCTGCTTTTGTCCGGAACATCGGCAGCATAATCACGTCCGCACCGGCAGCAATGGTCTGCTCCACCTCTTCCTCTGTGCCCAAATACCGGTCAGAGGCTTCGTGGATGGGATTGACCCGCACCATCAGCTCTGATGTGGTAACCACCGGCCGGAGCTTTTTGATGTCAGCAATGGTATGGCTGGATTTCACGGTATCCAGGCCGCCCTGCCGCTCATCCTTGCCGATATATTCCATATCCACCCAGATCCGGTCCACGCCGGCCGTCTGGGCAATCTCCGCAATGGCGGGATTATTGGTGATATACATTAAAGTCAGTGCCATATAATGGTCTCCTCTTACTTCACTTTTCTGGCAGGAACTCCCAGATAAGTGCCCTTATCTGTGATGGATCTGACCACCACCGCACCGGCACCGATCATACAGCCGGCACAGACGCTTAAGCCCTGGATGATCACAGCACCTGCACCGATCCAGGAATCGTCCTCCAGGCGCACCGTGCCGCAAATTCTTGCACCCACCGCAATGTGGATATAATCGCCGACACGGCAATCGTGATCCACGCTGGCGCAGGTGTTGACAATTGCACCTTTTCCAACGATCGTGCCGGGATTGATCACTGCACCAGCCATGATCGCTGTTCCCTGGCCCACGACCACATTCTCTGCCAAAACGGCTTTGGGATGGATCAGCGTGGCAATATCTGCACCGGCTTTTTCCAGCATTGTCTGGAGCTTCCGCCGGACAGCAGCGTTGCCAATGGCCACGAAAAAGTCTGCGCTGTGCAGATAGCGTGTATAATCTTCTGTTTTTCCCACCGCGCAGGAAGCATCGCCGTCATCCAAAAAGAGGATCTGGTCATACCCCATCAGGCGGGCAATATCGGCGCACACCCGGCCTTGACCGCCGGCGCCGATGATCACGATTTTGTTTTTCATAGCTGTACTGTCTCCGTATCGTTTGCCGGTGTGCCCTGGAAAGGCTCCATCGTTGCGCTGGTCTCGGAACTGATACCGTCCCGCTTCAAGACTGCCAAAGCGGTCTGGAAAATGATCTTCACATCGCCGAAAAAGGTGATGTTGTCCACATATTCCACATCCAGGCGGAACTTTTCCTCCCAGGAGATGGTGTTCCGGCCGTGGACCTGGGCATAGCCGGTCATGCCGGGGCGCACTTCGTGGCGGCGGCGCTGCTCATCGTTATAAAGGGGCAGATACTGCACCAGCAGCGGTCTCGGGCCCACGATGGACATATCGCCCTTGAGGATATTGATCAGCTCCGGCAGCTCATCCAAAGAGGTGCTGCGCAGCAGCTTGCCGTATTTTGTCAGCCGCTGCTCATCGGGCAAAAGGTTACCCTCGGCATCCTTTTCACAGGTCATCGTGCGGAACTTGATCATCCGGAAGATCTTCTCATCCTTACCCGGGCGCAGCTGGGTGAAGAAGGGATTTCCCTTCATTTTCACAGCGCCCAGCACCGTCAGGATCAGCAGCACCGGAGACAGCACCAAAGTCGCCAACAGCGACAGGGTAAAGTCCATCACGCGCTTCAAACACTTTGCATACATAGCTTATGTACCTCAATCGAAGCAGCTTCTGATCAGGCTGATCACCGCATCCTGCTCCTGGGTCGTCATCTTGATATCGCTGGGCAGGCAAAGGCCGCGATCAAAAATATCCGCACCCACATCTGCCACGCCGCCTGCGATATACGCATTGGTCTTGGCCCGACCGGAGCCGCTGCGGGTGATAAACTCGTGCATTCTGTACATCGGCTGCATATGCATCGGCTTCCAGATGGGGCGGCCTTCAACATTGTACGCAGCCAGTTTTTCCAGAATCTCTGTAGGGCAGGTCTTGCCCGGCTCTTTTACATACAGCGCATTTGCGTCGTCTCTGACCTGCTTGCACATAGCTTCCCGGTCAATGATCATCGCGCTGAGCCAATAGTTCGGCTCTGTGCCCTCCGTAATGGGGCACATCTGCACCGGCAGGCCTGCAAGGCCCTGCTGATAGCGCTCGTAAATTGCCTTCTTCCGTGCAATATGCTCTTCAAGATAAGGATACTGGCCTCTTACCACACCGGCGATCACATTGCTCATCCGGTAGTTGTAGCCAACCTCCTCGTGCTGATACCAGGGGGCATTTTCTCTGGCCTGGGTGGACCACTTACGGGCCTTGTTGGCGACCTCAATATCGTCGCTCAGCAGGCAGCCGCCGGACGTGCCGGTAATGATCTTGTTGCCGTTATAGCTGATGGCGGAATAATCGCCGAAAGAGCCGCACTGTCTTCCGTCAATGGTAGCACCCATCGCTTCGGCCGCATCTTCGACCAGCAGCGCGCCGTGCTTTTCGCAGATTTTCTTGATAACATCCATCCGTCCGGGGAAGCCGTACAGCTCTGCAGCTACAACCAGCTTGACCTCCGGGTACATCTCAAATGCCTTCTCCAGCGCCACCGGGTCCATATTCCAGGAAGCTTCCTCCGTGTCGATAAACACGGGAATACCGCCCTCATAAACAACGGGATTCAGCGTGGCGTCAAAGGTCATATCCGAGCAAAATACCCGCTTGCCCTCCAATGCGCCGTGGCTGACGGCAGGTCTGCCGTAAAGGGTCTCGCCTGCGTGCTTTACTGCCAGATGCAGCGCAGCGGTACAGCACGACAGCGCAACCGCATGCTTCTTCTGCGCCTGCTCAGCAGCAATGCGCTCCACCTCATTGATATTCGCGCCGACGGTGGACATCCAGTTTGTATCATAGGCCTCAGTCATATATTTCAGCTCATCGCCGTGCATTGTAGGCGTTGCCAGCCAAATTTTCTTATTGAGCGCTGCAATCGACATCTCGTCATCCTCCAAAATATCGCATTATCTTGCAAAAGGATATACTTATCCATAATGTTTCATATTAGAGTATACTGTATAATACAGTAAAAATCAAGGAAAAGATTTGATTTTCAGAGCCATTCCTGGCAAAAAAGGATGCGCAAGCAGAGGCTTGCGCATCCTTTTTTTGTTAATTGTTCAGACCAGCGTACAGTTCCAAATATCCACATCGGTATCTTGGAAAATTTCCTTCAGCCGTTGGTGGACTTTTTCCCCGGAAACGCCTTTTTTCAGGATCACTTGCAGGAATCCGCCGCCGCCTGCACCGCAGACCATTTTGCCGTCGATCAGGTCGTTTACGCTCTCAAAAATCTGGTT
>JAFTUO010000093.1 GCA_017466215.1 Oscillospiraceae bacterium
GGATAAAGCCCAGCAGGATCTTCAGCTCCTCGGTGTTTAAGGATCGTCCCATCAGCCGCTGCACTTCGCCGTACAGCAGGCGGAAGGAATTGTCCTGATCCATCGCGTCCAGCACATCTTTTTCGGAATAATTGGGCCGCTCGCCGGGGGCAATAGGACTTTTTCTCTCCTCGGGCCACAGGCCCAGCTGCCGCAAGGTGGCCGCCGCGCAGGACATTCTGGTCTGGGTAAAGCCCAGCGCCTTTTCCGCGCCGGCGGTTTCTCCGCCGCTATGTATATACAGATACAGCAGCGCCGCATCACCGCTGGCAGCGCCCAGCAGCTTGCGCACATCTACCGTATCTATGGTCAAATGCTCCATATTCATACCTTACCTCGTAAAATTCGTCAGTTACAGCAATTATAACACAGTTTTTTTCCTATAACAACGGTTTTTGGGCTATGAAAATTCCCCAAAAACCGCCTTGTTTTTTGGCACGCCACAGTATCTTGTGGCAGCTTGGCTGCTTTGCCCCAATTTGCGTAGTCGGGAACGATCCCCTCATACCTTCTCCCGGGGAGAAGGTGGCGCGGCGCAAGCCGTGCCGGATGTGGAATGCGGGCAGAAATTGCAGATTAAGTATGATGTAAAGGCTTATACAGCATCCAAGTGCACGCCGTTCCACACCCGTCTTTTTGCTTCGCAAAAATCCACCCTCTCCCCGGGAGAGGGGTTTGTGGACGAGCTATGCTCGCTCCTGCACAAAAAATCCCACAGAGCGGTTTGCTCTGTGGGATCATCTTATCTTCTCTTTGCCAGAGGGGCAGCCTTATCCTGGATCACCAAAAGGTCGGAAATGATAGAATTTGATATCAGGAAGCCCTCCGGTGTCAGCCGCCAATGGCCGCTTTCCAGCTTCACCGCGTGGCCGCGCTTGGCGCACTGCTCCAGCGCTTTTTCCAGCGGCGCAAAGGGCAGCAGATACTGCTTTTCATACTCCTGGGCGCTGATACCCAGATTGGTCCGCAGGCGCATCATCAGATATTCGCCGGCCCGCTCTCTCTGGGGGATTTCCTGCAGGTCGTCGATCACCTGGCCGCCGCCAAGCACGCCGTCGATATAGCCCCGCAGATCCCGGATCATCTTAAACCGCTTGCCGGCAAAATCCGAGCTGGCATCCGGGCCGAAGCCCAGATATTCGCCGCCGGTCCAGTACTTCAGATTGTGCTTAGACTCGTTATTGCGGCGGCAGAAATTGGAGATCTCATACTGGCGGAAGCCCTTGCTGCGCAGCACCTCTACCGCCCGCAGATACATATCCGCCTGCATATCGTCATCCGGCAAATTCAAGAATTCCTGATACCGGTGCAGCGGCGTGCCCTCTTCCACCTTAAGGCCATAGCAGCTGATATGCTCCGGCTCTAATTTCAGCACATTCTGCAGCGTTCTTTCCCAGCTGCCTACTGTCTGACCGGGCAGGCCGTAGATCAGATCCAGGGAGAGATTGCGGAAGCCCGCTCTGCGGATCTGCTTCACCGCGGAAACCGCCTGGGCGTAATTGTGGGGACGGCCGATCTTATCCAAGATCTCGTCGTTATCGCATTGAATGCCCAGACTGACCCGGTTAAAGCCCTCGCTGTGCAGCTTATGCAGAAGCTTCGGGGAAACCGAATCCGGGTTTGCCTCAAAGGTGATCTCTGCATTGTTGGATACATCGAAGCTGCGGCGCACAGCGGTGAGAATGGTGGCCATTCCGTCCGCGCCGAAGAAGCTGGGCGTACCGCCGCCAAAATACACCGTGTCCACGCTGTAGCCCGGTGCCAGCGCGCCGGCCTCCTTGATATGGGCGCAGACTGCATCCAGGAAGCCATCCAGAAGCCGGTCATCTTTGGTGGTCAGGGAATAAAAATCACAGTATTGGCACTTGCTGCGGCAGAAAGGCACGTGGATATAAATGCCCAGCGGTGTTTTGTCTTTTCGTCCCAAAATAGCCATAGGACACCTCCGTTACAGTACGCTCTGTACCTCTTCGTCCGCATTGTGCAGGGATTTGGTCTCCGGAGCGGCAATGATGGCATTGAAGAACCGAACGCGGCGGTTTTTCAGTTTACCGCTGCCAAATTCGGCATTAAAGCTGACCTTATATCCGCCCTCAATAGCCTCAGCCATCATATTGCGGATGGCAATCCGCTCTGCCGACGCCTTTTCGTTGATGGTAGAAAGCGTCGCGGAAATATCCGTAGTTTCCAGGATGTACGTTGCAGAGCGCTTGTTTGCAGGGTTCATAAGCACCTTCTGCAGCCACTCAAAGAGGGTCAGCGTGATCAGAATGAACACCATACCGAAAACAGCCAGCGCATAGTAGCCAAAGCCGGCAGCGATGCCAAGGCAGGCAACTGCCCAAAGGCTGGCCGCGGTGGTCAGGCCCTTGACCGTTGCGCCTTCGCGCATGATCGTGCCTGCACCCAGGAAACCGACGCCGGTAATGACCTGCGCGCTGAGCCGGGCAGGATCAGCAGTCGATCCCAGCAGGCTGTAGTGATGGAAGATGATCTCACCGGTGATGGACACCACGCAGGCGCCCAGCGCCACCAGAATGTGGGTGCGCATACCGGCAGGCCGGTGGGTATATTCACGCTCCGTACCGATGACCAGACCCACCAGCATAGCACAAGCCAGGCGCAGGCAGATCTCCCACAGGCCGGGAGTCGTACTCATAATGCTATTCCAAATTTCTTTCCAGAACATAAGCATTTGCTCCTTTCCAGTTTAGTCCTCATCCAGCTTCAGCACCGCCATAAATGCCTCGCTGGGGACGGAAACCGTACCAAAGGTACGCATCCGTTTCTTGCCTTCCTTCTGCTTTTCCAGCAGCTTCTTCTTACGGGTAATATCGCCGCCGTAGCACTTGGCAAGCACATCCTTGCGCAGGGCCTTGATGGTCTCTCTGGCGATGATCTTGCCGCCGATAGCCGCCTGCACCGGGATCTCAAACTGGGCGCGGGGGATATTGTCCTTCAGCTTTTCGCAGATCTTCCGGGCACGGGGATAGGCATTCTCCGCAAACAGAATGAAGCTCAGGGCGTCCACGATATCGCCGTTGAGTAGGATGTCCAGCTTCACCAGCTTACTGGGGCGGTAGCCGATCAGCTCATAGTCCAGGCTGCCGTAGCCACGGGTGCGGGATTTCAGCGCATCGAAGAAATCGTAGATGATCTCGTTCAGCGGCATTTCATAGTGCAGCTCCACACGGTTTGCATCGAGATACACCATATCCTTGAATTCACCGCGGCGCTGCTGGGCAAGATCCATAATGTTGCCCACGTATTCCTGGGGCGCGATCAAGCTGATCTTGACGAAAGGCTCTTCCGCCAACTCGATCTCCATCGGATCGGGATAATCCAGGGGGTTATCCACCATCAGCACCTCGCCGTTGGTTTTGGTAACACGGTAAACGACGTTGGGCGCGGTGGTGATCAGGTCCAGATTGTACTCCCGCTCCAAACGCTCCTGGATGATCTCCATATGCAAAAGACCCAAAAATCCGCAGCGGAAACCAAAGCCCAAAGCAATAGAGCTTTCCAGCTCATAGACAAAGGATGCGTCGTTCAGCTTCAGCTTCTCCAGCGCTTCCCGAAGATCCTGATACTTTGCACCGTCAGCGGGGTACACGCCGGAATAGACCATGGGCTGTACCGCCCGGTAGCCCGGCAGGGGCTGGGGCGCAGGATTATCAACGGATGTGATGGTGTCGCCCACCTGGGTGTCCGCCACATTTTTAATGGACGCGGTGATGTAACCGACTTCGCCGGCGCCCAGGGCTTCCCGGGGGGTCAGACCCATCGGATTCATCGTGCCGACTTCCACAACCTTGTAGGTAGCACCGGTGGCCATCATCTTGATATCCATACCGGCCTTGACCGTGCCCTGCTTGATGCGGGTATACACGATAACGCCCCGGTAGGAATCGTAAACGCTGTCAAAGATCAGCGCCTGCAGCGGCGCATCCCGATCGCCCTCCGGCGCGGGAACATCCTTGACGATCATCTCCAGCACAGAGCGGATATTGATGCCGTTCTTGGCAGAAATTTCGGGAGAATCCTCCGCAGGAATGCCGATGATATCCTCCACCTCGGCCTTGACCTCGGCAGGCCGTGCAGAGGGCAGGTCGATCTTATTGATAACCGGCAGCACTTCCAGTCCCGCATCAATGGCCAGATAAGTATTCGCCAGCGTCTGGGCTTCCACGCCCTGGGACGCATCCACCACCAGCACCGCACCCTCGCAGGCGGCAAGGCTGCGGGAGACCTCGTAGTTGAAGTCCACGTGGCCCGGGGTGTCTATTAAATTCAGATGGTAGGTTTCCCCATCCTCAGCCTTATAGTTCAGCTGTACCGCGGTGGCCTTGATGGTAATACCGCGCTCCTGCTCCAGGTCCATCGAGTCCAGGATCTGTTCCCGGCCCTGGCGATTATCCACGGCGTCGCACTCCTCCAGCAGACGGTCTGCGAGAGTGGACTTTCCGTGGTCAATATGGGCGATGATGGAAAAATTGCGGATCTTGGAAAGTTCGGTCATATCGTAATACCTCTGTACGGTACCTCAAAAAAGCACCTTATAAAAATGGGATTTATATATTATACTGAAAAATCCGGAAAAAGTAAACTGTATGTTTTGCGAAAAATGCGGGAAAACTGTATTTGAATCGCGACAAAATACGCCCAAAGCTGCAAAAATCAAAAATTTTTCTGCAAAGCCCTTGTCAAATTCGGAAAAAAGGTATATAGTCTTACAGAAATTTCTAAAGATAAAGGGGTAGAGTAATTTGAGTACAACAAAAAAGCCCGCTAATAAAAATATGGAAGATCTCCAGGCTGCGCTGCAGACATTGATCGCCCAGGGCAAGAAGGACGGTATGATCCGCACCTCTGATCTGCACGATTATCTGGAGAAGATGGATCTGTCCCCGGAGAAGATCGAGGAGATCTACGACCGTTTTGAGGCAATGAACATTCAGATCGTCAGCAACGACCTGGATCTGGACTTGGGCGACGATATGGAGCTTGCAGATCTGGATGATCCCGTGGATCTGACCGATGTGGAAGATGAAGATCTGGTTGACCCCGTGGATCTGGCTGCAGAGTACAATCTGGACGACCCGGTGCGTATGTATCTGAAAGAGATCGGCCAGGTAAAGCTGCTGTCCGGCGAAGAGGAGATCGAGCTGGCCAAGCGGGTCTCTGAGGGCGATCAGAACGCCAAGAACAAGCTGACGGAAGCCAACCTGCGTCTGGTGGTCTCCATCGCAAAGAAATATTCCGGCCGCGGCCTGCACATTCTGGACCTGATCCAGGAAGGCAACACCGGTCTTATCCGGGCAGTTGACAAATTCGATTGGACAAAGGGAAACAAATTCTCTACATATGCCACCTGGTGGATCCGGCAGGCCATTACCCGCGCCATCGCCGATCAGGCACGGACCATCCGTGTACCGGTGCATATGGTAGAGGTCATCAACAAGGCCACCCGCTGCAACCGTAAGCTGGTGCAGGAGCTGGGCCGTGAGCCTACTGTGGAAGAGATCGCCGCCGAGCTGAATCTGCCGGTGGAGAAGATCATCGAAGCCAACCGTACCGCCGCTGACACTCTGAGCCTGGAC
>JAFTUO010000008.1 GCA_017466215.1 Oscillospiraceae bacterium
CTCCTACCGAGGCTCCTACCGAGGCTCCCACTACTGCTCCCACCGAGCCTGAAACCGAGATGACTATGGTTGAGATCGTTGATGCTGCTTATGAGCTGGCTACCGGCACCTCTATGAGCGGTACTCAGACCCTGACCGGCGTTGTCACCAGAGTGAATACCGCTTATGATTCCTACTGGGAAAACGTTACGGTTACCATCCAGATCGAAGGCCGTGAGGACAAGCCCATTATGTGCTTCCGCATGAAGGGCACCGGCGCTGATGTTGTCGCTGTTGGCTACACCATCACCGTTACCGGCACCATCAAGAACTACAACGGCACCATCGAATTTGATGCCGGCTGCACTCTGGATTCCTACACCGAGGGCACTGCTCCCGAGGATCCCACTGCCGGCATGACCATGCAGGAGATCGTTGACTACGCTTACACTCTGGAAGCCGGCGGCTTTGTCGACGGCAAGACCCTGACCGGCACGATTACCGCAGTCGACACTGCTTACGACAGCGAATATGAGAATGTTACCGTTACCATCGTTGTTGAGGGCAAGGAAAACAAGCCCATCAAGTGTTATCGCATGAAGGGCAACGGTGCCAATATGATCGGTGTTGGCGATACCATCACCGTTACCGGCACACTGATCAACTACAACGGCGTCATCGAATTTGATGCCGGCTGCACTCTGGATGCTTACACCCTGAATCAGGAAAGCGGTGAGCAGGACCCTAGTGATGTCAACTACGTTTACGGCAGTTACAGCGGTTATAGCAATGTGATCCTGAACTGGGGCGAGCGTGGCGTAGTTGCGACCGGTCTTTCTCCCAATGCAAAGGCTTTCTACACCAGCAACAACACTTCCTACGCTGCTCTGTCTGCTCTGTCCGGCAGCAGCACGGTATCCAGTGTTCCCGACAGCGCGCTGTACAGCGAACTGCAGGAGCTGATGACAGAAAACCACACCAAGCAGACTTCCTACGGTGACACTCGCTATCTGTACTGCTTCACCGATTGTGAGAATTCTGATAATTCCAGCATTTCCTGCTTCTATACTGGTAACGATCTGGATTCCGCATGGGATTCCGGCACTACCTGGAACCGTGAGCACTGCTGGCCCAAGAGCAAGACCGCTGCCGGCGATGCCGATAACAGCAGCACCGGCGAGGTCGGTGACATTATGACTCTGCGTCCCACCACCGCCAACGTCAACTCCAGCCGCGGCAATAAGGCCTACGGCGAGAGCAGCGGTTACTACGATCCCAATGGCAGCCTGGGCAGCAACGGTGCTGACCTGCGCGGCGACGTGGCCCGTATCGTTCTGTACACCTACGTCCGTTGGGGCAACACCTCCTATATGTGGGGCTCCGAGGGCGTTATGGAGAGCAAGGACGTCCTGCTGGATTGGATCGAGGTTGACCCCGTTGACACCTGGGAGCTGGGCCGTAACGACTCCGTTGAGTCCATCACCGGCACCCGTAACGTCTTCGTTGACTACCCCGAGCTGGCCTTCGTGCTGTTTGGCGAAGAAATTCCCACCACGATGACCACTCCCTCCGGCAGCGCAGCTGCTTGATCGCAAAACAAAATAGAAAATACCCAAGGGTGAAAACCCTTGGGTATTTTTGTAGGTATGAATGTCATTGTGAACCAGTGACCGATGTCACTGGTGTGGCAATCCCCAAAATGGAGAGAGAATTGTCAACTATATGACCGAAATGTTTGTAAATTTGGGAATGACATATCAGTTATTCAATTCTTTTAATTGCGCATACACAGCCGGGTCGGCACGGTTAATGGTCATAGGCATAATGGAGATGTAGCCGCTCATCACGCAGTCGCTGTCCAGCGTCAGATCGTTTTGATTTTTGTATACGCATTTGCCGTGGGGCATATACATATCGTTTCCTTCGTGAATAAAATCATCAGAATAGAAATGACCGCCTTGGCGCGTAATGCGAATACCCTTGGCATCGGGGACGACATTGACGTTGTACAGGTCGCAAAGCTCCATCAGCTTATGCTCCCGGAAGAATTCCAGCACCTGATCCAGCGGCTCGATGGCCCGGTCGTAGAATTCAGGGCCGGTGGAGATGGCCACAGCCTTCAGTCCTAAGGAAACGGCCTCAAAAACCGCGCCAGCCGTGCCGGAGTACATAATGTCGCGGCCCATATTGAAGCCACGGTTAATGCCGGAGATCACCAGATCGAACTGCATCTTCATACCCAGGACGGCATAGCGGATGCAGTCGGCAGGGGAGGAGTCCACGGTGTAGGCAGAAAGACCGGGCTCAAGCTCTACCTTTTTGACCTCAAAGGGCTTGTGCAGCTCGATGCTTTGGCTCTTGCCGCTTTGTTCGTATTTCGGGACGACAACGGTAACATCTCCCAGCTTCTGACACCATTTGACCAGCGGTATCAGCTGGGTTGCACTGACGCTGTCGTCGTTTACTACCAGTATTCTCATAGCCAATCCTCGTGTGTTTCTTTATATTCCTTAACCAGGGCGTCGGCCTCCTGCAGAAGTGTCTGCATTTCCTCACGGCTGTATACCGTGGCGCCGCTGGCGCAGGCGTGACCGCCGCCGTTATGCTTTTCTGCGATGGGGTTGATATGGACAAAACGGGAACGCAGACGGACACGGATAGCGCCGTCGGCATTGCCGGTATCAATAAATACGATCCAGCTGATGCAGCCGCGGATCTTATCCATCGTGTTGACGCAGGCGCTGGCCTGCTCAAGGGTCAGGTTAAATTTCTCCTGCATCGCTTTGTCAACATACAGATATGCCACGCCGTTTTCTGTGATCTGCATCTGTTCATAGACATATGCCTTGAACTTCAGATATTCGAAGTCTTCCAGGTATAGCTGCGCGAAGAGCATATCGGTGTCGATGCCTGCGTCCAGCAAGGTTGCAGCGGCGCGCATCGTGTCGCCGTTGACGCTGCCGTACTTGAAGCGGCCGGAGTCTGTAACCATACCGGTATACAGATAGGTGGCAGCGGCGGAGGTGAGCACCAATTCATCCCGGAAGGTCTGATAGAAATCTACAACGATCTCACAGCAGGAGGAACGTTCCTCTTCTACCCAAACCAAATCACCATAGGTTTCAATGGGGATGTGGTGGTCGATCTTGATCAGCTCCTTGCAGAACTGGTAATTCTTGTTGGAGATCCGATTTTCGGATGCCGTATCCAGCACGATGCCAAGAGCGCCGCAGTATTCGCTGGGAATTACCGGCGCATCATCAGGGCCCAGGAATTCCAAATATTCGGCATAATCATCGTCGATCAGATAGACTTCCTTTTCCGGCCAGGTGGCGCGGATCAATTCCTTCAGACCCTTGGTTGCACCGACGCAGTCGCCATCGTTGCGGATATGCCGGAACAGGAAAATCCGGTCGTATTCTTTGATTTTCTGAAGAATTTTCTGTTTAATTTCTAAATTCATTTGTTTTCTCCAATCATAGCGTCCAGGTCGGCCAGCATTGCCATCGCGGTTGCCTTGTCGGCTACAGTTGCACCGCTGGCCTTGGCGTGGCCACCGCCGCCGTACTTGACGGCAATGGGGTTGATGTTATACTTGCTGGAGCGCAGCTCGCAAAGCACGCCGTTGGGCGTCTCGGTGAAATTGACCCAGATATCCACGCCCTTGGTGTCGGACATCGTGCCCACCATACCCCGGGATACGGTGAAGGTATCCACGTTCAGCTCCTGCAGCTCCTCCAGGGTCGTGTAGATATAGGCGACGCTGTTTGCCGTAAAATTGACCTTGAGGATGAACTTTGCCTTCAGCAGCTTGGAGGAAAAGTCATCTGCGTACAGATTGCGGTACAGCTCGTTGGTATCGAATTCCTGCTCCATCAGTTTGGATGCCAGGCGGAAGGTGCGGGCATTGGTGCTGTCATAGCGGAAGCGGCCGGAATCCGTGATCATACCGGTAAACAAGGCCTTGGAAGCCAGAAGATTCAATTTAAGGCCTGATTGAACAGCAAACTCCGTAACAAGACCGCAGCAGCTTTCAAAACTGGTGTCAACCACTTCGATATCCGCGATCTTTTCACAGAAAATGTGGTGATCGAAGCGGATGGTTTTCGCGGCAAGCTGATACCGGTCGTCATTTATCATCGACTTAGAGCCGCAGTCCAGAATAATGGCCAGAGCGCCGTCGTAGGCGCTGTCGGGAATCTCGTCCATCTGCGCGCCTTCGATAAATCCGTAATAACCGGGGGCGTCGCCCACCATATATACCTGCTTGTGAGGAAAGTTTTCCAAAAGGATCTGCTGCATACCAACCTGGCTGCCAATGGCGTCGCCATCCGGACGGCCGTGACGATGCAGAATTATCCGCTCATAACTTTGAATCGTTTGTAGAATTTCGTGAAACATTGTAGACCTCGCTTGTAAACTGCATAATAATGTCGTATAATATATCATATCATACATTCCGTCTTTTCGCAATGTAAAGATGACAGAAAAAAGGTGATCGGTTGGAAAATATACATATTTTGCTGATTGACGGCAGCAATCTGCTGTTCCAGATGTTTTACGGTATGCCTGCGCGGATCATAGGCCGGCAGGGAAGACCGATCCAGGGAACGCTGGGCTTCATCGGTGCGTTGCTTAAAGTCGTCCGCAAATTGGAGCCTACCCATCTGGCGGTGCTGTTCGACGGAGAGACGGAGAATCCCCGCGGCAAGCTGGACGAAAACTATAAGGCAAACCGGGAAGATTACAGCGCCCTGCCGGAGGCTGAGACTCCGTTCTCCCAGCTGCCGGATATTTACGCTGCGCTGGATCATCTGGGGATATGTCATCGGGAGACCTGGGAATGTGAAACGGACGATTGGATGGCATCCTATGCTCTGGGTTTGGGAAAGACCCACAAAATGACCCTGATGTCCCAGGACAGTGATTATTTCCAGCTCATTACGGACAAGGTGTCGGTTTTGCGGTATCGCGGCGATAATTCTGTCCTTTGCGATCCGGCCTATATTCGGGAAAAGCTGGAGATCGAGCCGGAGCAGTATGGCGATTATAAATGCCTTACCGGGGATGCGTCGGACAACATTCGGGGCGCGGATAAGGTTGGACCGAAAACGGCTGCACAGCTTATGCGGCAGTTTGGCACTTTGCAGGCCCTTCTTAACAATGTGGATGCGGTAACAAAACCGTCTGTTCGCGAATCTGTCCGCAAGAGTGCCGACCGGCTGCTGCTAAATCAAAAGCTGATCCGACTGGAAGGGAAATATGCCGTGCCGTTTTCTTTGGAGCAGATGCTCTATACATACGATGGACAAACATCTACCCAGGTGCTGACGGCCATTGGTGTAAAATAAAAGGAGGTCGAATGCGACCTCCTTTTCCTTTTAGTATTTTCCGTCGTTGACTGCAACCTGGCCGGCTTCCAGAGCCTTGGCTACCTTAACGATCCGGGAAGTGCCCAGGCGGGATGCGCCCAGCTGGATGAACTTCTCGGCATCCTCCAGGCTGGAGATGCCGCCTGCGGCCTTGATCTTCACGTTAGGACCGACGTGCTTGGCAAACAGGGCAACGTCGTCAAAGGTCGCGCCTGCGGTGGAGAAGCCGGTAGAGGTCTTGATGTAATCTGCGCCGGCTTCAGTAACGATCTGGCACATCTTGATCTTTTCCTCATCGGTGAGCAGACAGGTCTCGATGATGACCTTCAGCAGCTTGCCGCAGCAATGAGCCTTGATCTGGCGGATCTCTTCGGTCAGCTCGTCATACTTGCCGTCCTTCAGCCAGCCGATATTGATGACCATATCCACCTCGTCTGCGCCGTTTGTTACAGCATCGTGGGCCATAAAGCACTTGGAAGCGGTGGTGGCGTAGCCGTTGGGGAAGCCGATGACCGTGCAGATGGCCAGCTTGTCGCCTACATACTCCTTGGCCTGCTTCACAAAGCTGGCAGGAATGCAGACGGATGCGGTGTGGTACTTCATACCGTCATCGCAGATGGCCTTGATGTCCGCCCAGGTGGCGGCCTGAGAGAGCAGCGTGTGGTCGCATTTTGCAAGAATTTCAGAAAGTTCCATAGTAAATTCTCCTTTTTATTGTTCAAACCCGCCGTCTCTGGCGTACTGCGCCAAAAGATCCCGGGCAAATATATCTGCGTCGTAGCGGTCAATTTCTGTCAGTTTGTTTGGTCCATAAATGGAAGAATAGCTGTCCACAACAACATAGTAAGTCCCGTCGGGGTCTATGTTATTTCTTAGCTCCGCACCGTAAGTGCCGTAGCTGATGAAATATCTGTCGTTGGAGGTCTCAAAGAAGCGGGACTGCAGATCCCGGCCCTTGATGGAGCAAAGCACCAGCTGATTGTCAAAGGGGAACAGGGAATAAAGCATCTTGTAGGTTACCTCGCCGGCGGCAAGATATCCCGGGTCTCTTACGGAGATAAAGCCGCCGCCCAGAGCAATGTCGTAACGATCGCCCCAGATCGCCATACCCGCCTCATAGTAGAGGTTGGCTACCGTTTGCTGCATATATCTGCCGTTGCGATTATAGGCGTTATTGCCCAAAACTTCATTGCCGATGCTGACCTGGTCTGCGTATTTATCAAGGAGCTGCTCAACGATGGGATGGTCTTCTTCCCGGGTGTAGGACTTGGTGGGAACAAGCTCGGCAGATTGTACCTTGCTGCTTCCGTTGGCGATGTTGATCGCGACTTCAACCCGGCTGATGCCCTCGTTATCGCCGCCACCCTGGAGATGGTAAACACCATAGCTGTCGGTCAGTATGTATTTTTGATGGGTATGCCCCTCAAAAACCAAGTCTACATAGCCGCCGGACAGGGAAGTGTCATAGTAAGAGGCGAGCTGCTTATCGCTGACAGAGGTCGTCGAGGATTTGCTGGAGCCCAAGCCGTCGTGGAGCAGATACACGATAAAATCTGCGCCGCCTGCGCGTAATTTGTCGGATTCCGCTTTAACCAGCTTGGTCAGCTCTGTGCCGGTCTTAAAGTAGACATCCTCAACCTTATCCGCAGCGATGGAAGAGTAGCAATCGCCGATAGCACCGATAATGCCGATCTGGATCGCGCCAAGATCCACCACCGTGGAGCTTTCGCAGTAGCTAACCTGCTGATCAGTCTTCCGGTCATAGATGTTGATGGCAAGGAAGGGGAACTGGGCAGATTTGTCATTTTCTTCGATGGGGGATTCGCCCCAGTCGTATTCGTGATTGCCCATTGCCATAGCGGCGAAGCCCATTTCGTTCATCCAATCGGTCATAATAAGACCTTCAGTAAGATTGGATTCCGAGCTGCCCTGCCACATATCGCCGGTGCTTAGGAAGATGGTGTGTTCTTCAGCTTTCCGGGCGTTTTCCAGATAGGTGCTTAGCTCATCCAAACCGGGATGGGTGTCTGCGTCAGCCAGCTTGCCGTGAATGTCGTTGAGGGTATAAAAATCTACCACGACCAGAAGAAACTGGCTGCACCGGTCGCAAAAACCGTCGTCGCCTGCATCAATATGACCGTCCGCACAGCTGGGTGCAGTCGGGGCTGGATTTGCTGCTGCACAGCCTGTCAGTAGCAGGCAAACCGCCAAAAGAATGCTAATTTTCTTTAATAAGTTCAATTTAATCTACTCCTGCCTATTTCAGGATCTGCTGCAGCTGCTCCAGAGCCTCGTCATAGCTGTCAAAGCTGATGACGTAATCACAAAGCGCGGCATTCTTCTCCTCGTACTCAATGGCGGTCAAACGGTTGACCTTATCCTCAATGGAGGAATTTTTCTTCAGAATACTGGTCATCAGGGCTTTTTTATTGCGCTTGATATAGATGGCGGTAACATTCTTAAAATGGGTTTTCAGGGAAATCGCACCGCAGATATCCATTGTGGTCATTACCCGCTTGCCGCTTGCCAGGATCTTCTGGATGTCAGCCTTCTTGGAGCCATAGGCGTGGCCGGCATACATCGTAGACTGGAACATCTCACCGCTGGCGCACATATTCCGGAAATCTGTCTTGGATACATAGGTGTACCACTGATTTTCCTCCAGCGCGGTGGGGTCTTTGGTGGTGTAGCTGGGAAGCTGTTCGAAATCCTGATTTTTCGACAGGAAGCGGGTGGCGATTTTGGACTTGCCGCTGCTGGACGGACCGACCAGCACGACGATATCCGGATCTTCCTGGGATTCCTGCTTGACCGAGTAGCTTTCCGCAATGACCTCAACGATTTTTAAGAATTCGTCATAGTGATTCACTGCCAGCATACCGGTGGCCTCCTGATTCCAGGGACGGCGCATCAGAATGGGATATTTGGCGTTAGAGGTCAGAATGTTGTGCAAAGCGTCATCAAACAGAATGTCGGTATGGATATTCTCTTTCCGGGCACCCATATAGATGTGATTTGCAGGGATCTCCGGGAACTCCTCCATAATCCGCTGGGCGCGGATGCCCATAAACTGGGGAGGTACAGCGGTGCAGATGAAAACATCCGTCATCTGGGTGAGCTTGCGGACGAATTCCTTGGCGCCTTCGTAGACCGGCTGGGTGCGATAAAATTCCGGATCGCTGAAATAGGGATAGATGCTGTCTGCCCGGGTACCCAGCTTGCCCCAGGCTTCTTTTTCATAGATGGTCATCGGGGGGTCAAATTTGTACTTTTCATTGGCCAGACGGATGGCATACGAGGTGCATTCCATCAGAAGATCGTCTACATCCAATGCGGTAGAAAGCCTGTATTTCCTGCTCATAAGCTTACCTCCTTACTTAAAGATTGATGCACGTGCTGTGCGCGGAAACTCAGGTGAAAAAGCAGCTTCTCGTGTTTGATACAGAAACACGGAAAGCTGCACACAATTTATTGTACAGCATATTGGGAAAAAATCAAGTTTTTTGTGATATTTTCCAGCAAAATATAAATCAGCGGAGCAAAAATACTCCGCTGATTCTTTGCTTGTTAATTGCCAAGCAGGGAATCGTAGCTCACATGTACGTAAGGTGTCGGACTGCACTGGGTTTTGCTGTCGAAAACGCCGCCGCCGGTAATATTGCCAAATGTTTCACCCCAACCACCGTAATAGTTCAGATATTCGGTGAAATCGTTGTAGTGATTGTGGGTATAGAACACGAAGACCTCGTGGGCTTCATATGTTCCGTTGCCGTTGATGTCCTTCTTCGTGTAGACCAGCCGGGCAGCGCCACGGACGATGGACTTGCCGTTGTTATAGAGCTTGGGCGAATAGCCGGGTGTAGCAGTGCCCGTGGTGCCGATGTCCATTTCATAATAGCGGAAGCCTGCGCCGTTTCCAGGAAGCTCCGGCTCATAGGGGTACTTCTCGGGGTTATTCTTATACCAGGAGTGATTCAGACGCAGATATTGCCCCCATTTATTGCCGGCGGGCTTTGCGCTTTTCTTGGTTGTGTAGTTTGCGGGAAGATTTTCATCACCGCCGAAGGCGTACATATACGCTGCAACCTCTTCCAGGGTGATATAGCCGCCGCCTTTATAGATGCGCATCACTTCGTTGCCCTTGCTGTCGGTTACGACGTAGGTGTTTCCGCCGTCTTCATAATGCCGGTCTGTATTGTGAATATAAAGATCATCAGAGGTGGGCTGGTAGTCAGCTCGTGTAAACTGCTGCTGCGGTACTTCCAAAGAGCCGGAGAGGAAGCCGTGTTCAGATCTGTACAATGCATCCTGCAAGCTTGTGGCGGGGGTATAGTTGCTGTAAAATTCCTCTGCACTCATACCGATGTAAGGATCGGACAGCGGGACGGTGGCGCTGGTGGGAGGAGTTGTCGGTGTCGCGACCGGCACTTGCGGCGCGCAGGCGCTGAGCAGAAGCAGCAAAAGAAGAATAACGGATATTATTCGTTTCATAATTGATTTCTCCAAAGTAATTATAATAAGTACATTGTATTGCGTAGTATACCATAATTCTGCAAATAACGCAACGGATTCTTCCTTTCGTTTTATTATTGATTTTCTTCACGAATAACTGTATAATAAATAAAAACTATAACAAGGAGAGATGAATTTATGAATAAGTTTCCTGCAACTCCCCACATTAATGTTTTGGATGAGATCGGCTTCGGCAAAACCGTGCTGATGCCCGGCGATCCTCTGCGGGCAAAGATGATCGCTGAGACGTTCCTGGAGGATCGTGTACTGGTAAACAATGTCCGCGGTGTCAACGGCTACACCGGTTATTACAAGGGTGTAAAGGTTTCTGTTATGGCATCCGGTATGGGCATGCCTGCCATTGGCATTTATTCTCACGAGCTGTTTACGATGTTTGGCGTTGAGAATATTATCCGCGTCGGCTCTGCCGGCTCTATCCAGGAGCATATTAAGCTGTATGATCTGGTGATCGGCCAGGGCGCCTGCACCGATTCCAACTGGGCCTCCCAGTTCCATCTGCCCGGCACTTTTGCGCCTATCGCTTCCTGGGAGCTGGTTACTGAGGCTGTCAAGGCGGCTGAGGCCAACGGCGCAACGTATCACGTTGGCAATGTCAACTCCTCTGACGTGTTCTACGGAGATCACGTTGGCGTGCCCGAGGGCTTGGACAGCGTCTATGGTCTGAAGAAGATGGGCGTTATGGCGCTGGAAATGGAAGCGGCGGCTCTGTATATGAACGCTGCCCGCTATGGCAAGCGCGGCCTGTGCATCTGCACCATCTCCGATCACGTGCTGACCGGCGAGCTGACCAGCGCGCAAGAGCGTCAGAATTCCTTCACCACGATGATGAAGGTGGCGCTGGATGTGGCTGTAGCAATGGAGAACAAGTAAAACCTACCTTTATGAGGTGATTGAATGAAGCGTATCTTTTTGATCGTGCTGGATTCCTGCGGTATCGGCGCTATGCCCGACGCTGCCAGCTTTGGCGATGTGGGCGTGAACACGTTGGCAGCTTGCGCTACATCTGACAAGCTGCACATCCCCAATATGATTGCAGCCGGTCTTGGTAATATTGACGGCGTTTCCTGCCTGCCGGAGACTGCCGCGCCTGCCGGCGCTTATGCCCGGCTGACGGAGCGCTCCAATGGCAAGGACACCACCATTGGCCATTGGGAGATCGCCGGCATCGTATCTGAAAATCCGCTGCCTACCTATCCCGACGGTTTTCCTGAGGAGGTGCTTGCGCCTTTCCGCGCGGCCACCGGGCGGGGTGTTCTGGCCAATGCGCCCTGGAGCGGTACGGCGGTTTTGGATGCCTACGGCGAGGAGCATATGCGCACCGGCGATTTGATCGTCTATACCTCGGCGGACTCTGTGTTTCAGATCGCTGCCCACGAGCAGATCGTTCCGCTGGATAAGCTGTATGAATACTGCCATATTGCCCGGGATCTGCTGAAAGGCAAGCACGGCGTGGGCCGCGTGATCGCCCGTCCGTTTGTAGGAACAGGGAAGGGGGCATTTCAGCGCACCTCCAACCGGCACGACTACTCCCTTGAGCCGCCGGCTGAGACGATGCTGGATGCCATCAAGGAAGCCGGTCTGGACGCCATTGCTGTGGGCAAGATCCACGATATCTTCGCCGGCCGCGGCGATACGGAGTATGTGTATAATAAGTCCAATGCCGACGGTATGAGTCACACCGCCGACTATGCCAAGAAGGATTTCCACGGCCTGTGCTTCGTGAATTTGGTGGATTTTGATATGGTCTACGGACACCGCCGGGATATCGACGGCTATGCAAATGCCCTGTCTCAGTTTGATGCCTGGCTGGGTGAATTTGTGAAGACCCTGGGTGATGACGATCTGGTGATGATCACCGCGGACCACGGCTGTGATCCTGCCTACACGGCAACTACCGACCATACCCGTGAGTATGTGCCGCTGCTGGTGCTGGGCAAGGGCGTAAAACCCGTTAATTTGGGAACGAGAAAGAGCTTTGCGGATATTGCCGCAACGGTAACAGATCTGCTGGGCGTGGATTTTGAAACGCCCGGAACAAGCTTTGCAAAGGAGATCCTGTGATGACTGCTGAAAATCTGATTGCGCTTGCCAAGGAAGCAATGCAAAAGGCCTATGCGCCGTATTCCGGCTACAAGGTGGGTGCTGCGCTGCTGTGCGCCGACGGCACGGTGTATCAGGGCTGCAACATTGAAAATGCCGCTTTTGGCCCTACCAACTGCGCTGAGCGCACCGCCATTTTCAAGGCAGTCTATGACGGCCATCGGGACTTCACCGCCATCGCCGTTTGTGGCGGCAAGGATGGCGTGATCACCGGTTCGTTCCCACCCTGCGGCGTCTGCCGTCAGGTGATGCGGGAGTTCTGTGAGGATGATTTTATCATCTATATGATTGATGCTGATGTCGGCTATAAGACCTGCACGCTGGCAGATCTGCTGCCTTACAGCTTTTCACCCAAGAATATTGGCTAAGGGGGAAATAGTATGCAAGCAACGGAAAAACAGTTCCATATTCAATGCGTGGAAGGCGATGTGGGCAAATATGTGATACTGCCCGGCGATCCGGGTCGGTGCGAAGCCATTGCCCGCCATTTTGACAACCCGGTACATATCGGTATGAACCGGGAGTATAATATCTGGACCGGTACGCTGCTGGGCGAGAAGGTGTCTGTCTGCTCTACCGGCATCGGCGGCCCGTCCGCGTCCATTGCGATGGAAGAGCTGGTCAATATCGGCGCGGATACGTTCATCCGGGTCGGCACTTGCGGCGGCATCCATCTGGACGTCAAGCCCGGTGATGTGGTTGTTGCCACCGGCGCGGTGCGCTATGAGCATACATCCTTGGAATATGCACCCATCGAGTATCCGGCAGTTGCAGACTTTGATATTACGGCTGCGCTGAAGGCTTCCGGTGAGGAACTGGGCTTCGATACCCATACCGGCGTTGTGCAGTGTAAGGATTCGTTCTACGGCCAGCATTCGCCGGAGAAATCGCCGGTTTATTATGACCTGCTTAACAAATGGGAGAGCTGGAAGCGTCTGGGCGTCAAGGCCAGCGAAATGGAATCTGCGGCCCTGTTTGTCGTGGCAAATGCGCTGGGCGTGCGCTGCGGATCTTGCTTCCACGTGATCTGGAATCAGGAGCGGGAAAAGGCAGGCCTGTTTATGCCGATGACGGAGGACACCTCCGGCGCGATCAAGGTTGCCATCGAGGCGCTGAAGAAGATCATCACGGCAGACAAGGCAAAATAAAAGATAATAGTAAAGCCACCACTCAAACAGAGTGGTGGCTTTTTGATGTTGTACTTGCTTTGGAAATTTGTACTGTCTTTCACTCAACCTTATATTGCATACACGGTCTGCCGCCGGTTTCGTAATTCATTTCTCCAATCACTTTTCCCGATTCGGCAAGATAATTCATATATCTGCGCACGGTTACGCCTGTAAGATTTACTTTTTCGGCAATTTCGTCGCCGGTAAACCAACAGTTCGCATTGGCTTTCAAATACTCCATAATCAGTTCGAGCGTTTTTTCCTGAATACCTTTCGGGAAAAGATCATCGCTTTTCTTTCGAGCGTTATCAATAATATGGTCAATGCTCTTTTGATTCAACGTATCAATATCCTTGAGCGCATTGTTTTGCGCGATATATTTTTCAAGCGCCATTTGAAAGCGGTCAAAGGTAAAAGGCTTTACAAGATAATCCACAATGCCAAGGTGTAAAGCTTCTTCCAGGGACTCACGCTCGTTTGCTGCCGTTACCATAATGGCATCCACGGTGATTTGATTATTACGGATTTGTCTTAGCGTCTCAAAACCGTCCATTTTCGGCATAAACACATCCAAAATCAAAAGATCCACGGCGTTGTTTTCAAGAAAATCAAGAGCACTCAGACCGTCGCTACACTTCCCGACGACTTCAAAGTTCTTGTTTCTCTTTATGTATTGTTCGTTTATCATTGCGACCATCGGGTCGTCTTCTACGATCAAAACCTTATACATTTTTGTTCTCCTTCACGAAACTGACCGAGAAAGAAGTTCCCACGCCTTCCTGCGACTCCACCGTGATTTTACCGCCGAAGTTTTCTACCATTGCTTTTACTTGATGAAGTCCCGTACCTCGGCCTACGCCCTTGGTGGAAAATCCATTTTCAAAGATGCGTTCCATATCCTCCGTTTTAATACCGCTGCCTGTATCGTCAACGGTAATCAGCACAGCACCGGGTTTTGAGTAAATTCCAAACATCAGCTCTTTGTGGTCCTTATAGCCGGCAGTTTCGTTCATTGCATCAAAGGCATTGTCAAGCAGATTGCCGATAACGGTTATCAACATTTCAGAGGGAAGACTCATATCTGCTGCAGAATAGTAACAGCCTTCACGCAGTACAAAATTTACGTTGAGCTCGGAGGCTCTTGCAATTTTTCCGATCAGAAGCGCCGCAACTGCCGGCTCGCTGACAGCGTTCATAACCTTGCTGATATTTTCACGTTGAACCATCGTGATGTTTTGGATGTAGGAGCTTGCATCCTCATACATTCCCATCTGAATAAGACCGAGAATAACGTGAAGCTTATTGGTGAAATCGTGATTATTGGCGCGCATTGAATCAACAAGATACCGCGTTCCCGAAAGTTCTTCCATCAGTTTCGTGTATTCGGCCCGGTTGTGAAGAATTGCAACTGTTCCTACCGTGATGCCGTCTTCCTTAATCGGTACACGGTCAAGAATAATGTCTGCCTTTGTAAGATTGATGTTTCTTTCCTTATCGCCGTTTTTTATGTTACGGGAAAGAATATCGTCCCCAATAACATCCACACTCTGCCCAACAAGGTTATTCAGGGGATGATCGCAAAGCATACGAATTGCGGATTCATTGGCAAATTGAATCATTCCGTTTGTATCGAAGGCAAGAATGCCTTCGGCCAAGGTTTCAAGGATATTATCACGCATTTTATACATTGCAGTAAACACATCCGGCTCATAACCCATAAGGCTCTTTTTGACCTTTCCCGAAAGTTCTCCTGCAATAATCAGTTCAATTAAAATCGCAACGACAGTGATGATAAGAAATATAAACAACATCTGTGCTGTTTCGGTCTTGATGTTTTTCATCAGCATAATTGCCATAACTACACCGACGTACTCGCCATCCTCGTTATACACAGCGGCATAAGCACGGCGCTGATTACCCGAAGGTCCGGTTTCATCCACAGCGTAATAGCCGTCAGTATTACTCTCAAAGTCAGGCATATTACCGTCATACTTTGTGCCGATCAAAGTGTGATTGGAATGGTACATTCGAATGCCATCTTTATTTACTACGGAGATAACGTCAATATCGTCGAGGGTGTCTTTTAAGGTGTCAAGATACTCAGAGAAAACAACTGGATCATCATTGCTCAGACCTTTGCCGGTCAGCATCGGAGAATTAGCAATCGCCTCTGCTACGTTTTGAAGGTTTTGATCTCGCTTCTCGGTTTCAAAATGAATATTGATAAGCGTTCCTGCGACACCTAAAATCAGTGCCAAAGAAATAATCAATACAAGCTGAGTTCGAAAGAATAGCTTCTGAATACCCATCAGCGATATTCTTTTTGTGGTGTTCTTTTGCGTGTCCATAGTTTTTCTTTCCTATACACAGATGATTTTCGTATATTATTTTACCATAAATGAACGTGTTTTTCAATTTCTCTACCTTTCAAAAGGACTTTTGAAAGTAAAAAAAGCGAGTAAAATTGAGTTTTTGTGTTTCTATTTTTCAAAAAATTGTCTTTCATACTTCCCAGTGCTATCCTGTTTGCGAAATCAATAACGCAAAGGAGAATGATTATGGGATCAATTTTAGAAACCGTTATGCTTGTTTGTTTCGGCTTTTCCTGGCCGCTGAACGTTATTAAGGCATACAAAGCGAAAACCGCAAAAGGAACGAGTCTGCCGTTTATTTTGCTTATCATCACCGGTTACATAGCAGGAATTTCCGCAAAGCTTATTTCGGGCCAGATCAATTATGTACTGATTGCTTACATACTGAATTTGGCAATCGTGTCCGTTAATGTAATCGTGTATTTCCGCAACGTCTCGCTTGACAAGAAACGTTTGCAAGGATTGGAGGCATAACAATGCAAGAGGCAGAAATTAAAAACTACACAAAGCTTAACGCTCTTGCTGAGCAAGGCGGCATTGTAATTTTCGGTTGCGGTGAGGACAAAAATATCCCCACCTGCGAACTGTGTCAGGCTTTTGCCGTGGAGCAAAAGGTCTATAATCGCAGTTTTGAAAGCATTTCCATAAAGGATGCTTTGTGTGTATATAAGGAAACCATAGATGCTCTTTCTCCAGAAACGGTTCTGTTGCATATCGGTGAAGCGGATGTGGACTTCTTTGCAGAAAGCTCTGCTGAGTTTGATAATAAATATCGCGAACTCATCGTATACATCAAGTCGCAAAACAAAAAATGCAGAATTGCAATTGTATCATTGAAAAACTATGATAGCGATACGCAGATTGGAGAAATGAATAAGCACTTGAAATACATTGCAGATTCGGAACAATGCGAATACGGCGATATTGCAACAAAGAAAGTATGGAATCCCAAGGCAACAATGGACGCCGCATTCTTTGTTTATTCCATCGGGTTTGTTCGCAATCTCAAAAACAAGCGTCCTTTATATGATCTTGTAAAAATACTGTTTTGCTATAACGCATAAGATCGAAAAGCCAGTGAATGACTAAGTTAAGAAAAATTAAAGTGCCGAAACGTAGTGTTTTCGGCACTTTTTTGGCACACCAGAAGGGATTCGGACCCCCGACCTTCCGCTTAGGAGGCGGATGCTCTATCCAGCTGAGCTACTGGTGCATAAACTCTCGAAACATTGTAACGGATATTTCAAAAACTGTCAATAAAATTTGGTAGTATTTCCGCTGCATAATGCATATACTGGCAGGAAAACCGATAGAAGGGGGGACAAAATATGCCGGAAAATGACAAGGAAAAAACTGACCTGGATGATCTGATTTTTGATGATGATGACGGCGGGCCAAGCCAGCGGTAACATATATTGGCGGTTTTTAGGAATTCCTCTTTACAGAAGCAGATTTTTCGGCTATAATATTTGGCGAATATGCAAAAATCTACGAAGTGAGTGTATAGATGTATGAATATCGAATTTGACAGCTATAAGCAAAAGCTCAACGATATCAAGCCCGCGCTGGACGATCTGGCGGATTCGCTGAATCTGGAGGGGCTGCGCAATGAATTGGAGCGCTACCAGGCGATGCAGGAAGCCCCCGGCTTCTGGGATGACCCTGAGAAGAGCCAGAAGATCGTTATGAAATCCAAGCAGGCGCAGAACAAGGTAGATCGCTATGCAAAAATGGTCTCCACCTGGGAGGATCTGATGACCATCTGCGAGATGGCGGCGGAGGAGGATGACGACTCTATGCTGCCGGAATTGGTGGAGGGTTTTGAGATTCTGACCAATGAGATGGAGTCCTGCCGTCTGGAGACCCTGCTGACTGGCAACTATGATGCCAACAATGCCCTGATGAGCTTCCACGCCGGCGCTGGCGGCACAGAAGCCCAGGACTGGTGTCAGATGCTGTACCGGATGTATACCCGCTGGGCGGAGCAGCACGGCTTTAACTACAAGATCCTTGACTATCTGGAAGGCGATGAGGCTGGCCTGAAATCTGCGGATATTCTGATCGAGGGTACAAATGCCTACGGCTTCCTGAAGGGCGAAAACGGCGTTCACCGTCTGGTGCGGGTCTCTCCCTTTGACGCCAATGCCCGCCGGCAGACATCCTTTGCCGCCATTGAAGTCATTCCCGAAATTCAGGATGACAGCAATGATGTGGAGATCCGTCCTGAGGATTATGAGATGCAGGTGTTCCGTTCCTCCGGTGCAGGCGGTCAGCATATCAACAAGACTTCCTCAGCGGTGCGTTTGATCCACAAGGCTACCGGCATTGTCGTCGCTTGCCAGACTGAGCGCAGCCAGTTCCAGAACAAGGAAAACTGTCTGCGTATGCTGCGGTCTAAGCTGGTGGAGATCAAGGAGCGTGAGCATCTTGATAAGATCTCTGATATCAAGGGCGTGCAGCAGAAGATCGAGTGGGGCAGCCAGATCCGCAACTATGTCTTTATGCCCTACACCCTGGTCAAGGATACACGCACCGGCTGCGAAACTGCCAATGTCAATGCGGTTATGGATGGCGCGCTGGATCCCTTTATTCAGAGCTATCTGAACTGTTTGGCCACCGGAAACTGGGTTACCAAATAAAAATCTGCAAAAAATCAAAAAATCACTTGAAATTTACGTTTTACTGTGCTATTATTTATTGGCTATGTAATACACCCGTGGAGGGAGGTAAAGGAATATGTTGACCGTTTTGAAGTATGTCAATATCGCTTTGGTGGTTCTGAGCGGCGTTGCTCTGATTCTGGTTGTTCTGTTTCAGTCCGGCAAGGAGTCCGGTATGGGCGCCATCACCGGCAAGAATGAAACATATCTGAGCAAGAGCAAGTTCGGCAGCCTGGATAAGGTCCTGGCTTCCGCTACGAAGTGGATCGTTCTGGTTTGGGCAGTTCTGACTCTGACTCTGCACCTCTTCCCCTAATGACATAAATATGACCGCAGGGCTTGTTCCCTGCGGTTGTTTTTATGGACTTTTTCGCTGCGCTGTGGTATGCTAAAGAAAACAAAGCAGAAAGGTGATTGCTATGGAAAATTATAAGCTAGCCGGGCTTGAACCCCAGGCAGTATTTCGTTATTTTGAGGAAATTTGCGCCATCCCCCACGGAAGTGGTAATACAAAAATGATCAGCGACTATCTGGTATCCTTTGCCAAGGAGCAGGGTATCCGCTATATCCAGGACGACTTAAACAACGTGATTTTGTTCGGTGAGGCAACGCCTGGCTATGAGGACCATCCGCCCGTTATTTTGCAGGGGCATATGGATATGGTCTGCGAAAAGGACGCCGATTGCCCCATTAATATGGACACCGATGGGCTGGACATTGCCCACGATGACACCTGCATCTACGCCAAGGGTACGACCCTGGGCGGCGATGACGGCATTGCAGTAGCTTATGCACTGGCATTGCTGGCAGATAAAAGCATTCCCCATCCGCCGCTGGAGGTCATCATCACCGTGGACGAGGAAACGGGTATGTACGGCGCTGCCGGCATTGATCTGACCATGCTCAAGGGCAGAACGATGCTGAATATTGACTCTGAGGATGAAGGCATCTTCACCGTCGCTTGCGCTGGCGGTGCAAGAGCAACTTTGACTCTGCCGGTAGAGCGCAGGGCGGTGTACGGCCCGTGCGTGAAGCTAAATGTGGACGGCCTGCAGGGCGGTCATTCCGGCGTGGAGATCCACAAGAAGCGGGCCAATGCCAACAAGGTGATGGGCGAGCTTCTCAGCCGGGTCCAGAATCTGATGCCCGTTTGCATTACCAAGCTGGAGGGCGGCGCGAAGGACAACGCGATCCCTCGCTCCTGCACCGTCACGCTGGTGGCACTGGGTATGTATATCGAGCGGATCAATGAGGTTACGGCACAGCTGGAGCAGGAGATCCGGGAGCAGTACGATGAGCCGGATGTTCATATCTGGGGCGACGATGTGGATGCGCTGGGCGGTAACGCTCTGACCACCGAGTCTTCTGCAAAGGTGATCGCGATGCTCAATAGCGTGCCCAATGGCGTGCAGGCCTGGAGCGCAGATATTCCCGGCCTGGTGCAGACCAGTCTGAATCTGGGTGTTCTGCGGCTGGATGAGCAGCTGCGTATGACCTTTGCGGTGCGCAGCAGCGTCAACCAGGAAAAGCGCGACCTGCTTGGTCAGCTGAAGGGAATCGCGGATATGTTTGACGGCGGCTACAGTGATACCGGCGATTATCCCGCCTGGGAGTATAAAAAGGATTCCAAGCTCCGGGATCTGATGGTGAAGATCTTTACGAAGCAGTATGGTAAAGCACCGGAAGTGGTGGCCATCCACGCCGGTCTGGAGTGCGGCTTACTCAGCGATAAGCTGCCGGGACTGGACTGCGTTTCCATCGGCCCGGATATGCACGATATCCACACCAGCCGGGAACGGCTGGAGATCGAATCCACCCGCCGCACCTGGGAATTCCTGCTGGAAATCTTAAAAGCACTATAAAGAAAATGACCTGCGATAGCAGGTCATTTTTTGTATATCAGTCCTTTGATCCACCGGATATCTTCCCGGCTGAGAATGCGCATTAAAAAAAGCAGGCACAGCAAAATGATCACATACGCCGCTGCACGGAAGACCGCGCCAGTAACAAAATGGCAAATCCACAGCGCCAGTATCGCCGCAACCAGGGTCAGCAGCGGGATACGCAAAGGAATTCGTTGCACTGTAATACGCAGCAATCGGCGCAGGCTGAAGCAAAAATTGATCACGTGGGTTACAAGAAAGCTTAAAAAGTAGCCAAATATGCCGTATTTCGGCAGCAAAAAGTAGAGAAATGTTACATCCATTGTGTTGGTCAGGATGTTGTAGCGAACGGATGCCTTTTGTTCGCCCAGACCTTTGATCATTGCGTCCGTAACGCCGTCGCAGTAGAGCATAACCGCAAGCAGGGAAAACCAGCGAAGATATGTACCGGCTTCCTTGCTCTTGTACAAACTCAGGCACAGATCATCTGCGGTAAGGAACAGAATGCCGCCGCATAGCGTGCCGTACAGCAGCGCGACCCGCAAACTCTTTTTCACCAGATAGTTGATGCGCTCAGTGCTGCCGGCAGCCCGGCAGCGGGCAAGCTCGGGGATCAGAAGCTCCGTCAGCCCGAACAGGATCGCCATAGGGAAGGTTAGGATCGGGAATACCATTCCGCACACCGTGCCGAAGGCTGCCAGAGGGGAAAGCGAGCCGGAATACAGCGCCAGACGCTTGGGGACCATCAGATTCTCCACCGTGGAGATCCCGGTACGCAGATCGTCAGCCAGCGCCAGGGGAATGGCAGTCTGGGTCAGCTGGCGGGCCACGGGAAGCCGCTTCGGCTGCTTGGGGTGTTCCAGTACTCGTAAGACAACAAGGCTTACCAGGGTCAGGCAAGCCCCCATACCGCTGCCCATCACCACAGCCTGGCAGGATCTAGCTGCATCGTGGCCAGCCCATAGAGAAAGAAGCATAATCGTGCAGACCATACAGCAAAATTGCTCCGCTACCTCCACGGCGGCAAGCGTACCGATTCGGTTTGCACCGGTGAAATAGCCCACCATTACGCCGGTCAGGCAACTGATCGGCAGAAATGCGGCAAACAGCCGCAGGGAAGATACAGTCTCGGGATTGCCGATCCAGCTTTTTGCGATTTGCGGCGCAAAGATATACACAGCGCCACCAACAGCGGCGCTGCAGATCACGCTGTACGCGATGCAGCCCGACAGCACCCAGGTAACATTTTCCGGTCGTTTTTTGCCGATCTGCTCGGCGGTCAGATACATCGTGGCGGTGCGGATGCCGGCCATTCCCGCTACCATTGCCATTGAACCAACGCTCATTACCAGCTGCAGCAGGCCGATGCCCTCTGCACCGATCCGGGAGGACAGATACACCTGAAAGGATGTCCCCACCAGCCGCAGCAGTAGATTCACAACCGTCAGCAGCAGGGCACTGTAGAAAATAGGAAGCTTCTTGGGCAAAACAGATCCCTCCTTGTCCACACTCTATGCGGATAAGGAGGGATTTATGTCAGGGGTTAAATTGCTTGCAATAAAATGCCAGCGGGCATTCGGCGCACTTTGGGGATCTTGCGGTGCAGACTTCTCTGCCAAAGAGAACAATGCGGTGACAGAAATCGGAGCTTTCCTCCGGCGGCAGAATCTTGCGAAGCTGTTTTTCCACCTTTTCCGGGTCTTTGCTTCCATCAGTCAGCCCCAAACGGCCGCAGATGCGGATACAGTGGGTGTCGCAGACCACGCTGCCGGGTACGGCGTAGAGATCACCAAGCAGAAGATTTGCGGTCTTGCGGCCCACGCCGGGGATCTTCAATAATGATTCCATATCGTCCGGTACTTTTCCACCGAAATCTGAAAGCAGCATTTGGCAGCCCAGCACGATATCCCGGGCCTTGTGTTTGTAAAAGCCGCAGGAATGGACGTATCGTTCAACGTCAGCAACATCGGCGCTTGCCATTGCCTCCAGGGTGGGATAAGCGGCAAAAAGGGCGGGGGTAACCAGATTGACCCGGGCGTCGGTGCATTGGGCAGACAGCCGCACAGCAATCATAAGCTCATAGTCCTTGCTGTAGTGCAAAGCACAGGCAGGTTCGGGATATTTTACTTTCAGGGCTTCGATAATGGCGCTAATCTTTTTCTGCATAAGAGCACCTCCTTTTTCCCCATAATAGCACAAACTACGGGGAAAGGAAAGATGCAATTTATGCCTCGTCTTCGATGATCTCGGCGCTGAGCGCTGAAATCTCATAGGCTGTGCGCTCGATCGGGCCGTCTTCCGTCAGCTTTGTGTAGATGCGGCTTTGCAGCCGTCCGTGGATACAGATCTGATCTCTGATACAACAGCGGGAGATCTCCTGTGCCGTTCTGCCCCAGAGGATGCAGGGCAGGTAATCTGCGCGGCGAAATGCCCGGGGGATCGCCAGCATCACATCGCAGATCTCTCTGCCTAAAGGCGTCCGGCGGAAGATGGGCTCTTTGCAGATAAGCCCTGATACCACCACTTCATTGACAGGATCGGCATCCTCAGCCACGATATTGGAGGCGAAAATAAAGATCAACAGATGCCGTACGCCGTTTGTGCGGCTGTTGTGGGAGCGGATCTGCCCGGTTACGGTGAGCATTTCGCCGCCGCTTAGGTCGAAGCTGTTCATAACCGTCTCCGGGGCGATCACCGGCAGGATATCCACAGCGCCGGACAGTCTGGGGATCTCCAGGGTGAAGCGGTAAAACCGCTTTCCGTGGTTTTCGTGGGAAAACTCCGGCAGCTCCCGCAGACTGCCGCAGACCGTGATTTGATTGACTGTATGTTCCATAGTACCACCTCAAGTTCAGATGTATGGAACATCTTATGCGCTAAAAAACAAAAAAGACCGCTCACGGGGAGCGGTCTTTATTATGACAGATTACAGACCCATTTCAGCCTTGACTTCGCCGAAGCACCGGATGGCAAAGTCCAGATCCTCCTTGGTGTGGCCGGCAGAGATCTGGGTGCGGATGCGATCGCGCTCCTTGGGAACGACGGGGTAGCAGAATGCGACAACATACACGCCCTTGTCCAGCATACGGCGGGCAAACTCGTGAGCGACCTTGGGATCGTAGAGCATCACGGGAACGATGGGATGCTCACCGGGCAGCAGATCAAAGCCCAGCTTTTCCATACCGGCCCGGAAGTATCGGGCATTCTCGTGGACCTTATCCCGCAGAGCGGTGGATTCCTCCAGCAGCTCAATGGTGCGGATAGTAGCAGCGCAGATAGCGGGCGCTACGGTGTTGGAGAACAGGTACGGACGGCTGCGCTGGCGCAGCAGATCAACGATGGGCTGACGGGCAGCGGTGTAGCCGCCGGAAGCACCGCCCAGAGCCTTACCGAAAGTACCGGTGATGATGTCGATGCGATCCATAACACCGCAGTACTCGGGTGTGCCGCGGCCGTGGTCGCCCATAAAGCCAACTGCGTGGCTATCGTCCACCATTGTCAGGGCATCAAACTCGTCGGCCAGATCGCAGATGGCCTTCAGGTTGGCGATATAGCCGTCCATAGAGAAGACACCGTCGGTGGCGATGAGGATCTTCTTGCAGCCACTCTCTCTGGCATCAACCAGGCAGCGGCGCAGGTCATCCATATTGTTGTTCTTGTAGCGATAGCGCTTGGCCTTGCACAGACGGACACCGTCGATGATGGAGGCGTGATTCAGCTCGTCGGAAATAACGGCATCCTCAGCGCTCAGCAGCGTCTCAAACAGACCGCCATTGGCATCGAAGCAGGAAGAATACAAAATGGTATCATCCATACCCACGAAGGAGGAGATCTTCTTCTCCAGATCCTTGTGGATCTGCTGGGTGCCGCAGATGAAGCGGACGGAGCTGAGGCCAAAGCCCCAGTTGTCATAGCTTTCCTTGGCGGCGGCGATCAGCTCGGGATGGGCAGAAAGGCCAAGATAGTTGTTGGCGCACATATTGACAACGCCGTTGGTCTTGGTAGTGTCAATGCGGGAGCGCTGGGGGGTGGTGATGATGCGCTCGTCACGCCAAGTGCCTGCTTCGCGGATGGCATCCAGCTCCTGGGTGATCGCGGTGAGTGCAGATTTCATAATCATTCTCCCTTCTTGGTGGTCCAGTCCAGAACGACCTTGCCGGAGCGGCCGCTGTTCATAGCTTCAAAGCCCTTCTCAAACTCAGTGTAGTGGAAGCGGTGGGTGATGACAGGGGTCAGATCCAGACCGCCCTGCACCATATAGCTCATCTGGTGCCAGTTATCCATCTTCCGGCCGTAGATGCCCTGCAGGGTCAGACCCTTGGTGATGATGGTGTTCATATTCAGGCTCACGGGCTTGTTGCTGATGCCCAGCAGGGAGATCTTACCGCCATTACGCATAGAGCCGATCATCTGCTCCAGAGCCATACCGTTACCGGACATCTCAAGACCCACATCGAAGCCCTCGGTCAGACCCTGCTTGTGCATAATCTGAGTCAGGTCTTCCTTAGCGGTGTTCACTGCGGCGTCAACGCCCATTTTTCTGGCCAGATCCAGACGGTAATCGTTAACATCGGTGATGATAACCCGGCGTGCACCGGCAAACTTGCAGATACCGGCGGCGATGATGCCGATAGGACCTGCACCGGTGATCAGAACGTCCTCACCAACCAAATCAAACATCAACGCGGTGTGGGTGGCGTTGCCGATGGCGTCGAAGAATGCGACGACATCCTCCGGCAGGGATTCGTCAATGATGACCACGTTGGTCTCGGGAATGCACAGATACTCGGCAAAAGCACCGTCCCGGTCAACGCCGACGCTGACGGTATCTTTGCACCACTGGATATTGCCGGTGTGGCAGTTACGGCAGTGGTGGCAGGTCAGGTGGCCTTCGCCGGACACACGCTGGCCGACCTTCAGGCCGGTAACGCCTGCGCCCAGAGCTGCGATCTCGCCCACATACTCGTGGCCGATGGTCATCGGGGCCTTGATATGCTCCTGCGCCCAGGGATCCCAGTTGAAAATATGTACGTCTGTACCGCAGATAGCGGTCTTGTGTACCTTGATCAGCACCTCACCGGGACCGGGGGTGGGGACGGGTACTTTGCGCAGCTCCAGACCGGGACCTGCGACGGGTTTTACGATGGCATCCATAAGCTTTTCCATAGCTGAGCCTCCAAAATTTGTATTTCTGTTTCCATTTTATCACAGTATACCGGCGCTTTCAAGTAGTCAGACGGTATACGGTGCAATTAAAATTTATCCTTTATCGCTTTTTCTTATTTTGCGGTTTTTGGGCAGGGCGTTTGCCGCCTGCGGGACGGGGAAGCGGCTTCTTTACCGCCGATCTGGGCGGGGGAGCAGAATGGGTGGTTCTGGGCGGAATTGCCCGGATCAGACACTTGGGTCCTGAGCCGATCAGATCCTCCCGGTGGGCTTTGAGAAGCGCTTCCTTTACCAGGTAATAGTTCTTGGGATTGCGGTACTGGATCAAGGCTCGCTGCATAGCCTTTTCGTGGGGGTCGGTGGGGACGTATACTTTTTCCATCGTCCTGGGGTCAATGCCGGTATAGTACATCACCGTGGACAGCGTGGAGGGCGTGGGATAGAAATCCTGCACCTGCTCCGGGTTATAGCCCATTTCCCGAATGTACTCTGCCAGCTCGATGGCTTCTTTCAGCGTAGAGCCGGGGTGGCTGGACATCAGGTAGGGGACAAGGTACTGATTCATCCCGTACTGCTTGTTCAGGGCATAGTATTTGTCCACAAAACGGTTGTACACCGCATTTCTGGGCTTGCCCATCCGGTCAAGGACTGCGTCGGAAACGTGCTCCGGTGCGACTTTTAACTGGCCGGAAATATGGAACTGCACCAGCTCCTTAAAGAACGTATCCTTTTTATCTGTCAGCAGGTAATCAAAGCGAATACCGCTGCGGACAAATACTTTTTTGATACCGGGAATTTTCCGCAATTTGCGCAGCAGCGCCACATAGTCCGAGTGATCGGCTTTGATGTTCTTGCAAGGAGTGGGGTAGAGGCATTGCCGTCCGCCGCAAGCGCCCTTACTTAGCTGCTTTTCGCAGGCAGGATGACGGAAATTGGCAGTCGGGCCGCCCACATCGTGGATATAGCCCTTGAAATCCTTGTCCTTAGCCATCAATTCCGCTTCCTTGAGGATGGAATCGTGGCTGCGGGTCTGGATGATGCGCCCCTGGTGGAAGGTCAGCGCGCAGAAAGAGCAAGCGCCGAAGCAGCCCCGGTTACTGACCAAACTGAACTTGACCTCCTCGATAGCAGGTACGCCACCGGCCTTGGCATAGCTGGGATGCCAGGTGCGCGCGTAGGGCAGGTCGTAGACGGCATCCATCTCAGCAGTCGTTAACGGCTTTTGCGGCGGATTCTGGACAACAAACAGGCTGCCATAGGGCTCTGCAAGCCGTTTGGCGGTAAAGGGGTCGCAGTTGCTGTACTGCTGCTTAAATGACTCGGCGTATTTGCGCTTATTCGCTTTCAGCTCGTCGTAAGACGGTAGGATCACGGTGGGCAGGGAATCGTCCAAATCTGCGGTTTTGAATACCGTGCCGTCGATGTAAGTGATGTCTTTCACATCCATACCGGAATTTAAGGCATCCGCGATCTCAACGATGCTTTTTTCGCCCATACCGTACATCAGAAGATCGGCCTGACTGTCCAGCAAAATAGAGCGCTTCAATGATTCAGACCAATAGTCGTAATGGGCCAAGCGCCGCAGGCTGGCTTCAATACCGCCGATGAGGATTGGGACATTTTTGTAGGTCTGGCGGATCAGATTACAGTAAACTACGGTGGCATAATCCGGCCGTTTGCCCATCACACCGCCGGGAGTAAAGGCGTCGGTTTTGCGCTTATGCTTGGTAACGGAATAGTGATTCACCATCGAATCCATATTGCCACCGGACACCAAAAAGCCCAGTCGGGGCTGACCGAAAACGTCGATGGACTTGGGATTTTTCCAATCGGGCTGGGAGATAATACCCACGCTGTAGCCGTGGCTTTCCAGAACGCGGCTGATGATGGCGTGACCGAAGGATGGATGGTCCACATAGGCATCGCCGATGACATAGACAAAGTCGCACTGTGTCCAGCCCCGTGCCAGCATATCCTCTTTGCAAATGGGAAGAAAGTGCATAGTAATCCTCCGGTAGTTTTTTTGTTATTATAGCACTTATTGTTTAGAAAGGAAAGAATAAAATCCGGGAAGTCAGCGACTTCCCGGAAAAGATTAAGCAGGATAGCAGTTAATGATCCAAAGCAGCAGCGGCAGTACCAGACTGAACACGCTGACAAGCCAGGGAGTCAGCACCCGCTTGGAGCAGAACATCAGCAGCAGGCACAGCGCGGTGATGGCGATGGGGCCCAGAACAGCGATACCGCGGCCGACCACAAAGTCAAACGTGCCGTCGATCTGCAGGCCGAAGCCTACCTGCTTGGGCAGGGCGCTCATATTGCGGATCGCCAGGATCACAGCGCCAAGTGCTACGGGAATGGCCAGGATGAACTGCTTGAATTTCACAGCAAAATCCCAGACCTTCGTGGCGGTGTTGCCAACTTTGCGGAAAAAGCTGCCTACCTTTTCACGGGTGGGGGCGGAATTTTCCATAAAGGCATCCCACTTCTTTGAAATTGATTCCATAAAGCTCATAAAATACCTCCAAGGGTACAGTTGCATTTGCGTTATTCTACCACAATGCTCAGCAATATGCAAGCTTAGCGTTTATTGTCCCGGTACAGTGCGGCAAGGCCCTTAACTATCAGATCCTTGTCGTAGATCATCGGGGTCTTACAAAGAGGGACGATGAATTTGGCGATGCCGCCGGTGGCGATGACAGTGCATTTTTGTCCCAGCTCCGCTTCCATCCGCTCCACCATTCCGTCCAGCATACAGGCGTTGCCCATCATAATGCCGCTGCGCATACAGTCGATGGTGTTGCGGCCGATGGCCTTTTTCGGCTGATCCAGTTGCAGGCCAGGCAGCAGGGCGGTGCGCTCCGTCAGAGCATCCAGAGAAATTTTGACACCGGGGCAGATGCAGCCGCCGATGAGAGCGCCGGTCTCGTCCAGTACGGTCATTGTGGTGGCGGTACCCATATCAATAACGATCAGCGGCGGCTTGTGCTGCCGAAGTGCGGCCACGTTCCCCACCACCAGGTCAGCACCGGTCTGGGAGGGATTTTCAATTTTGATGTTCAGGCCGGTCTTCAGACCGGGGCCAACCACCAGACTAGCCTTGCCGGTGAGTTTTTTGATCGCTGTTTGCATAGAATTCAACACCTGAGGCACGACAGATGCGATAATAGCACCCTCGATATCCTCCGCTGCGATGTGGTAAACATCCAGAATTCTGCTCAAGTCAATGCAGTATTCATCGGAAGTTTTGGTGGCATCGGTGCGAAGCCGGGCTTCCATCAGGATCTTATCGTCTTCAACACCGCCCAAAACAATGTTGGAATTGCCAATATCAACAGTCAGGATCATTTCATTTCCTCCAAATCTTTTAGCCGCAGGATCTCGCAGCTGCGGATTGCATTATCTGCGGTTTCAATCACGGCAACGCTGCCCTCAGCGCTGTTGCAGGCGCCGGGATTGACGATCCAAAGATCGCCATCTTGCCGGCAGTCGGCTATGTGGGTGTGGCCGTATAGGACAGCCTGCGCATTCATCTGTCTGGCATCGGCCAGAAGCCGGCTCAGGCCGGATTTTACGCCGTGCATATGTCCGTGGGTCATGTAGAATTTCACGCCGCCGATGCCGTAGCAGAAGATCTGAGGCGTATCGGGTGGACAGCGGTAGCGGTCGCAGTTGCCGGGCAGCATATGAAAGCGAATATGGCTGTATTCATCCGCCAGGGTCTCGGCGTTGTCGTAGTGATCGCCCAAGTGGACGACGGCATCCGGCTTGATCGAGTCCATCGCCAGACGCATATAGCGCATCGTGCTGTGGGAATCGGACAAAACGAGAATTCTCATAGTTCACCAACCCTTTCACCACTGCATATAGTATAACACAACATATCTATTATAGCAGGAAAATGGACAGGAGGCAATGATATGCAGAAAAAAACTGAGGGATTTGACGAATTTTCCCTGCGTCAGGCTGCCACTATGGCCAAAAGCGAGGCAGGACAGCAGTTAATGGGCCTGCTTCAGAGCCAGCACGGCGACAAGCTCCAGGATGCGATGCAGCAGGCGAAAGCGGGAAACTTTGCTCAGGTGAAGGAAATGATGGAAGCCATGATGGCTTCAGAACAGGCCCAGCAGCTGCTGAAAAAGATGCAGGAGTAGACTATGGACGGCATGGAAGATAAGCTGAACGCGATCCTGGGGAATCCCCAGATGATGCAGCAGATAATGTCTATGGCCCAGGCGATGGGCCAGCAGGAAGAGCAAAGGAAAGAACCGCCACCGCAAAACAATGCAGGCGGATTGGACCTGGCGATGATCCAGAAGCTCAGCGGCATTGCAAAGCAGTCCAGCATCGACAAAAATCAACAGAATTTGCTCAGAGCCCTGAGCCCATACCTGAGCCGTGAACGGATCGCAAAGCTGGAAAGGGCGATGCGGGCTGCAAAGATCGCCGGTATCGCATCAACAGCTCTGGCCGGCTCAGGCATATCATTACTATCAGGCAGGTGAAGCTATGTATAATCGTTACATCCCACAGCCCGACGGCTCATATCGCCGAAATCACGTCCCGGACCCACCGCCTCTACGGCGGCCAGCACCACCGCCGGAAATAGAATGTCCGCCGCCACCCCAGCCAGAGTGTCCACCGCCACCGATCAGCGAGAAACCGCAGCACAGACCGCCCTGCCAGCAAAGTACCGGGGCGGGGGATTTCCTGCGCCGTTTGCTGCCCAAGAATCTGGATACCGGAGACTTGATGGTGATCATTTTGCTGCTACTCATGGCAGGGGACTGCGCCGAGGATAAAAATACAGCGCTTTTAACTTTGGCACTGTATCTATTTATGTAAAATGTAAAATATTTCTGTCATTGCGAGCCGGTCCGTAGACCGGCGTGGCAATCTCCTGGTATGATCTTTTTAGTTGACGCAAACTTGGTCTATTGTATCAGGGGATTCCCACGGTCGCTTCGCTCCCTCGGAATGACAGTAAAGAAACGGCAGTACCGATCGTTGGTACTGCCGCTATTTGTATTTACTTTGCGACGAAGCCGACTTTTTTATAGACCTTGCGCAGAGTCTTTTCGGCAACATAGCTGGCCTTCTGAGCGCCATCGCGGAAGATACCTTCCAGATAGCCCTTATCCTTCATCAGCCGGGTGGCTTCTTCCCGGATGGGGCGCAGCATTTCCACAACTGCTTCACCAACGGCAGGCTTGAACTTGCCGTAGCCACTGCCGGCGAATTCGGCTTCGATCTCATCATAGGTCTTGCCGGTAACGGCGCTGTAAATGGTCATCAGATTGGCAACGCCGGGCTTGTTTTCCTTGTCATAGCGGACGCAGTTCTCAGTATCGGAGTCGGTGATGGCCCGCTTAAACTGCTTCATAATCACCTCAGGGGCATCCATCAGCAGCACACGGCCGGTGTCCTCATCCTCAGACTTGGACATCTTGGCAGTGGGATTGGTCAGGCTCATAATTCTCGCGCCCACCTTGGGTACATAGGGCTCAGGAATCTTGAACACATCGCCGTAAACGCCGTTGAAGCGGCGGGCGATGGTGTGGCACAGCTCCACGTGCTGCTTCTGATCCTCACCAACGGGGACGTAATCCGGCTGATACAGCAGAATATCCGCTGCCATCAGGCTGGGGTAAGTAAACAGACCGCCGTTGATATTGTCAGCATTCTTGGCAGACTTGTCCTTGAACTGGGTCATACGGCTCAGCTCGCCGAACATCGAGTAGCAATTTAAGACCCAGCCCAGCTCTGCGTGCTGGTGCACGTGGCTCTGGATGAACAGGGTGTTCTTCTCCGGGTCAAGGCCGCAGGCGATGTACTGGGCCAGCTGCTCCAGCGTGCGACGACGCAGGGAAGCGGGGTCTTGGCGCACAGTAATAGCGTGCAGGTCGGCCATAAAATAAAAGCAATCAAATTCATCGGCACGCTCTTTCCAGTTCTTGATCGCGCCAAGGTAGCTGCCCAGGGTCAGATCGCCGGAGGGCTTAATGCCGGAGAGCATTCTTTTCTTTGCAACAGTTTCTTCCATAATGGGATCACCTCGTTATTTTCCATATCATATCCGCATTTTAACACACGCAGCAGAAAAACGCAATCAAAAATTGACTTTAGTGGCGGAAGATGGTATAGTAAACGGAGAAATTTTGAGAATTGAGGTAATCACGATGGATTATCAAGCTTTAGCGCAGTTGCTTTTTCCCGATGTTACGGATACCCCCGAGATGCTGGAGGAGAAATACCCCGTGAGAAATCTGCCGGAGGGTGCAGTTGTTACCCGTATGGCACCGTCTCCCACCGGGTTTGTCCACCTGGGCAATCTGGTGCAGGGTCTGACCGCGGAGCGTATGGCCCACCAGAGTGGCGGCGTTCTGTTTTTGCGGGTAGAAGATACCGATGCCAAGCGGGAAGTCCCCGGCGCAGTTGAGGTGCTGATCGACACCTTAAAGCACTACGGCATCCAGTTTGACGAGGGCGCTACCCACGACGGCGACAACGGCATTTACGGCCCTTACCGCCAGAGACAGCGTGCAAATCTTTATCACGTATATGCCAAGAAGCTGGTAGAGCAGGGGATGGCATATCCCTGCTTCTGCACCGAGCAGGAGCTGGCTGCTATGCGGGAAAAGCAGGAGGCTAACAAGGAAACCACAGGATACTACGGCAAGTATGCAATGTGGCGGGATCGCTCTCTGGAAGAGATCCAGGCGCAGCTGGATGCCGGCGCCCCCTGGGTGCTGCGCTTCCGCAGTGAAGGCTCTATTTCTAACCAGTTCAAGTTTGACGACCTTGTGAAGGGCAAACTGACCATTACGGAAAACGATGTGGATCACGTCCTGCTGAAGTCTGACGGCATTCCCACCTACCACTTTGCCCACGCAGTTGACGATCACCTGATGCGTACCACCCACGTTGTCCGTGGCGATGAGTGGCTGGCCACGTTGCCGTTCCACATTCAGCTGTTCCGCGCATTGGATTTCAAGCTGCCCAAGTATGTCCACATTGGACCGCTGATGAAGATGGACGGCACATCCAAGCGTAAGCTCTCGAAGCGCAAAGACCCGGAGCTGGCACTGACCTTCTATAAGGCAGAGGGCTTCCCCGTTAAAGCGGTTTATGAGTATATTATGACCATCCTTAACTCCAATTTCGAGGATTGGCGCAGAGCCGAGCCCGATAAGGAAGCAACGGAGTTTAAGTTCAGCCCCAAGAAGCTGAATCCTGCCGGCAGCCTGTTTGACTACGCTAAACTGACCGACGTTTCCAAGAATGTCATCTCCAAGATGGACGCGGAAACGGTGTATGCGCTGCTGCTGGAGTGGGCCCTGGAGTTTGATCCTGACTTTGCTGCAAAGCTGGCCGCGGACAAGGACTTCGCTGTGGCGATCCTGGCCATCGGCCGTGGCGGCAAGAAGCCGAGAAAGGACCTGGCCACCTGGAAAGAGGCCAAGCCCTATATGGGCTTCTTCTATGATGATTATCTGGAAGCCCCTGTCTTTGACGAGAAGTTTGACAAGGCGACCGTCAAGACCGTTCTGGAGAAGTTCGTGGCATCCTATGACCCCACAGACGACTCTGCCGCCTGGTTTGAGAAGGTCAAGGAGATCACCACCGCCATCGGCTTTACCACCGATATGAAGGCCTACAAGGCCGATCCTGCCGCATTCCCCGGAACGGTGGCAGATGTGTCCACCTTTATCCGCCAGGCGGTTACCGGCAAGACCAACTCCCCGGATCTTTACACCGTGATGCAGATCCTGGGCAAGGAGCGCTCTCTGGAGCGGATCGCAAAAGTCATCGCAACACTGTAAAAAAGAAACCTCCAACGATTACTCGTTGGAGGTTTTTATTAGCTTTCCAGAGATTTGACAAAGGCGCTCTTGTCTTCTGCCTTGTAGAATGCAGAGCCGGCGACCAGCACATTTGCACCGTTTTCCTTGCAAATTTCTGCGGTAACCACATCCACACCACCGTCCACTTCCAGGTGGCAGCCGGGCTTGTGGGTGTCGATCATTTCCTTCAGAGTCTTCAGCTTAGGCATCATATCTGCCATAAACTTCTGACCGCCAAAGCCGGGCTCAACCGTCATCACCAGCACCAGATCGCACTTGTGCAGGTAGGGGAGAACGGCCTCTGCCGGAGTCTTGGGCTTGACCACAATGCCGGGCTTAACGCCGTTGGCAATGATCTTGTCCAGGGTCGCATCAATATTTTCGGGGGTGTCAGATTCCACGTGAATGGTTAAGTAATCCGCGCCGGCTTTGCAGAATTCGTCCACATAGCGGATGGGCGTGTCGATCATCAGATGCACATCCAGCACCATATCGGTGATGGGCCGCAGCGCCTTGACCATCGAATAGCCAAAGGTGATATTGGGAACAAAATGTCCGTCCATAATATCTACGTGCAGCCATTTTGCGCCGGCAGCAGCAGTCATTTCAATATCCCGCTGCAGATTCACGAAGTCAGCAGACAGCATAGAAGGGGAGATAATCGCCATAACAGTACCTCCTTTGAAAGTAAAAAGAAATCCGGAGGCGAGTGCCTCCGGATTTTTGGTGGGCGAGGCGGGACTTGAACCCGCACGTCCGCAGTGAACACTAGAACCTGAATCTAGCGAGTCTACCAATTCCACCACTCGCCCATATGTAGCTGAGCTTTACAGCCCCCGTATCATACCACGTTATTTTCGAATTGTCAACAGGAAATTTGATTATTTTTCAAGAAATTTTTAGTCCTTGTAATAGAGCAGGCAATGGCAGAAACCTTTGAAGTCCGGGTCAGCGATCTGCTCGCGGAATTCCTTGCAAATGCACTTGTTCTCCTCGGTGCGCTCCAGTCTGCAGGGGCAGTAGCCGCCGGTACGCTTCAAGCCCTCCCGGATGGTTGCAACCATTTCCTTGTCTTCATTTAAGCGAACAGCCATCATTTCACTCCCTTTCAAAATCATTATAGCAAATTTGTCAAGGGCGGAGGATAAGGCGGAGTGAGAGGGATTTGATTTTCTACGGAAAAGCCACGGCGGTTGCAACAGTCCACCGGTCTGTTGCTAAGAGTCGTCTTTCAAATCCCACGCACATAAATACCTTACCAACAAGAAAAGCACACCGTTTGGTGTGCTTTTCTTGTTGGCGGAGTGAGAGGGATTTGAACCCTCGCGCGCTTTTTAGACGCCTACTCCCTTAGCAGGGGAGCCCCTTCGGCCTCTTGGGTATCACTCCGTAGCCGAAAGCAATATTTGATTGCCAAAGTATTCTAGCATACCCCCCGAGGTTTGTCAAGCCGTATTTCAGATCGGCAGAGAGATTATTTTCCATATAAAAACAAGACCACCCATTTGGGTGGTCTTGTTTTTCATTTTACCGCTTGATACTAGCGCTAGGTGTGAAGCTGCTCTTATAGCTGCCACTGTAGGCGCGGACAGTGTACTGATAGGTTACGCCTGCCTTGGCCGTGGTGTCGGTGTAGCTTACTGCTGTGGTGGTCTTGATCTGCGTCCAGCCGGACCACTTGCCGCCGGAGTA
>JAFTUO010000009.1 GCA_017466215.1 Oscillospiraceae bacterium
ACAGGGGAGCCGGGGAACTTCAGCTGACCGACTTCGGGAGCGACAGCGGCGTCGAACTGCATCTCGCCGTCGATGTCGAATTCAGGAGCCATTTCCTTGGCGATGGCGGTGGCATCGTGGCTCAGCTTCACAGTGCCGCCCTTGCCGGAGCCGTTGGTGGAGAAGCTCAGCATAGCCACCTTGGGATCAATGCCGAAAACCTTGGCAGTTCTGGCGGTCTCAACGGCCACCTCAGCCAGCTTCTGTGCGGCGGTAACGGTAACGTTGCCCTCCTTGTCCACGCTGTCCTCGTAGCTCAGGTTGATGGCGCAGTCGCCCATAGCGATCTTCTCGTCGCCGCGAACCATAATGAAGCAGGAGGAGACCAGGTTGACACCCTTCTTGGTCTTGACCAGCTGCAGAGCGGGACGGACGGTGTCAGCGGTGGAGTAGGTAGCGCCGCCCAGCAGGGAATCGGCATAGCCCATCTTTACCAGCATCGTGCCGAAGTAGTTACCCTTGGAAAGGGCAGCCTTGCAGTCCTCAGGGCTCATCTTGCCCTTGCGCAGCTCTACCATCTTCTCGACCATAGCGTCCATACCGGCATAGGTCAGGGGGTCGATGATCTCGACACCGTCGATATTGAAGCCGCCCTTGGCAGCGTTGGCCTTGACTTCGTCAACATTGCCGATCAGAATGGGGGTCAGGAAACCGCCCTCGACCAGGCGGGCAGTAGCCTCCAGAATACGGGCATCGTGGCCCTCAGTGAAGACGATCTTCCGGGGATTGGCCTTCAGAGTTTCAATCATTGCGTTAAACATATGTAGTCCTCCATATTTCGGGTGTATGCCCGTATTTTTACAATTTAAGTATACACCAAAAATTTGGCAGGTGCAACTGGAATATTAAACAATCTATAAATTTTCCCGTTTGACGGTTGCAATCCCGGGAAAAGGTAATATAATGTACCTATAACAACTAAAGGGTGAATGTATGAATAGATTTAAGCAGTGGCTGCGCCATTTTATGATGGGGCGCTACGGTACAGATAAACTGAGTATGACGATCCTCGGTGCAGGCGTGATCGCCAGCATATTGGCGATGTTTCTGCCCTTTGCGCAGGTCAAGATGCTGCTGACCCTGGTGGCCTATGTGCTGATGTTCTGGGCGATCTTCCGGTGCTTTTCCCGCAATACCTATAAGCGGTATCAGGAAAATCGGAAATTCTCGATGTGGCTTGACCGGATCAAGGACCGCCAGCATAAGTATTTCAGTTGTCCCCGCTGTCGCCAGCCGGTGCGCGTGCCGAGAGGCAAGGGCAAGATCGCCATCTCCTGCCCCAAATGCGGCGAGAAGTTTATCAGGAAGAGTTAAATAACAAAGGCCCCTTTGTGTAACGGCCCAGGCCGGCCTCTCTTGGCCTTCGGCCAATTCACCTCCAGGGGGCTGGATTTTTGCGAAGCAAAAAGACTGGGGGATTGACAACCCCTCCGTCAAAAATCATAGATTTTTGACACCTCCCCTTACGCAGGGGAGGCTTTTTATATGGAAAAAGATCCGCCGGAAACGGCGGATCTTTCTTTTCTTATTTTGCGTACTCCACAGCCTTGGTTTCGCGGATGACATTGACCTTGATCTGGCCGGGGTATTCCAGCTCGGACTCGATCTTCTTGGCAATGTCCCGGGCCAGGAGGATCATATTGTCCTCGTTGACAACCTCGGGCTTGACCATAATGCGGACCTCGCGGCCGGCCTGGATGGCGAAGGCCTTGTCTACGCCGGGATAAGAGCCGGTGAGCTCTTCCAGCTTCTGCAGACGGCGAATGTAGTTTTCCACATTCTCGCGGCGGGCACCGGGACGGGCAGCGGACACAGCGTCGGCAGCCTGCACCAGGACAGCAATGATGGTCTTGGGCTCAACATCGCCGTGGTGCGCTTCGATTGCGTTGACAACCACGGGATTTTCCTTGTACTTGCGGGCCAGGTCAGCACCCAGCTGAACGTGGCTGCCCTCGACCTCGTGGTCGATGGACTTGCCCAGGTCATGCAGCAGACCTGCACGCTTGGCCAGGGAAGCGTCGATGCCCAGCTCGGCGGCCATCAGACCGGCGATGTGAGCAACTTCCATAGAGTGATTCAGCACGTTCTGGCCGTAGGAAGTACGGTACTTCTGGCGGCCCAGCACCTTGATCAGCTCGGGATTCAGGTTGTGCACGCCGGTCTCGTAGCAGGCGCGCTCGCCCTCCTCGCGGATGGTACGGTCCACTTCCTTGCGGGCCTTTTCCACCATATCCTCGATGCGGGTGGGGTGGATGCGGCCGTCGGCGATCAGCTTTTCCAGCGCCAGACGGGCGATCTCCCGGCGGACGGGATCAAAGCTGGAAACGGTGATTGCTTCGGGGGTGTCGTCGATGATCAGATCAACGCCGGTAATGGTCTCCAGGGTGCGGATGTTCCGACCCTCGCGGCCAATGATGCGGCCCTTCATCTCATCGTTGGGCAGAGGCACGACGCTAACCGTGGACTCTGCGGAGTGATCGGCAGCGCAGCGCTGGATGGCGATGGCCAGTACCTCACGGGCACGGTCGTCAGCCTCGTCCTTCATCTGGGCTTCGATCTCCTTGATCTTCATAGCAGTATCGTGGCGAATTTCTTCCTCCACGCTCTGCAGAAGCTGCTGCTTGGCCTGCTCCTGAGAAAGACCGGAAATGGTCTCCAAAGTGAGCAGCTGCTGCTTGCGGATGGCCTCTGCCTCTGCCTGGGTTTCCGCCACGGCAGCCAGCTTCTTGGCCAGTTCCTCTTCCTTGCGCTCGAAATTCTCTGTCTTCTTGTCCAGAGTAATTTCCTTCTGTTCCAGACGGCGCTCCTGCTTGGACAGCTCCGCCCGGCGCTCTTTGACTTCTTTTTCGTACTCTGTGCGTGATTTATGGATCTCGTCCTTGGCTTCCAGAAGCATTTCCTTTTTGCGGCTCTCACCGCTGCGGATAGCCTCGTTGATCAGGCGGGTAGCCTCGGCCTCAGCAGAGCCGATCTCGCGCTCCGCAAACTTCTTGCGATAGCCGATACCGACCAAAACACCGATTGCAACGCCAACAACTGTACCAACGGCGATCAAAATAATGGCTAATGTCAGTTCCATAATTCTTCAAACGCACCTCCTTCACTAAAAATAGCGTTAGCGAAAGGGGGCGGACGCAACAGACCCCTGGTGTGTCATTTGCATTATTCAAAAATAAGATACAAACATAAACGCCATGAGGCGCTAAATGCGTTACCCCGGCTAACGCCGGTTATTGAATCGCAGACCGGAAAGAGAAGGCCGGAATGCGAACATTATACCGAGATTATTTTACCCGTAAAGAAAGGGCTTGTCAAGCACATTTACACAAAATATGGGGTCTGGGGGGACTTTTTTCTACAATATGCATAGCGCAGATGGGCGGATTTGTAAAAAAGGACTGGACAGGAAAGTATCATTCTGCTATAATCAAGGCATATTACAGTAAGGGAGTGTGCCCTATGAAGTGTCCTTTTTGCGGAGATCAGGAGAGCAAGGTTGTGGATTCCCGCCGCTCTGAAGACGGCAACAGCATCCGCCGCCGCCGGGAATGTCTGCAGTGCCAGCGCCGGTTTACCACCTATGAGATCGTGGAAAGCCTGCCCATCATCGTGGTAAAGCGGGACGGTACCCGCCAGAGCTTTGACCGCAATAAGATCCTCAATTCTATGGTCCGCGCCTTTGACAAGCGGAAAGTGGAGGTCGCCGATCTGGAGCGGATCACCACCGAGATCGAGCAGACCATCCAGAACACGCTGGAGCGGGAAGTCAGCACCGACAAGATCGGCGAAATGGTTATGGAGCGCATCAAGCCTCTGGACGAGGTTGCCTACATCCGCTTTGCTTCCGTTTACCGCCGTTTCCAGGATGTTGGCAGCTTCGTAAGCGAGATCAACAAGTTCCTCAGTAAGGAGTAAGAAATGGATTTAGATGCCTTAATGGCCATATTCTCAGAGTTTGATGTGGCGGCATTTTTGCCCCAGCTGGATACCCTGATGGGCTGGGTGGAAATGTTCCTGCGTCTGCTGGTGATGGCAGGCCCGCTGCTGATGCTTCTGTTTGGCCTGGTATATCTGCTTGCGCCGCCGAAAGAGGCCAATTATTCTCTGGGCTGGCGATTCTGGTGGAGTATGGCCAGTCTGGACGCGTGGCAGTTCACCCATCTGTGGGCAGGACGCGTTTGGTCGGGTCTTGGCCTGCTGCTGACGCTGATCATGGCCTTTGTGTGCAATGCGTTCCGGCGGATGGAGCCGATGGAAATGGTCTGGGCTGCCGCCAAGAGCATTGTCTGGGAGCTGGTGCTGATGGGCATTGCCTGCCTGGCGATCAATATCGCCGTGATGGCGGTCTTTGATAAGGACGGCTTCCGCAGAAAAGATTACGAAGAATACGAAGAAGAATAAGAAAATCGGGTGTCCCAACGGACACCCGATTCCTTTGTTATAGCAGCGTTCTTGCCTCCCCCTTTGGGGGAGGTGGCAAAAATCTTTGATTTTTGACGGAGAGGGTGTGTCGAAGCCCTCTCAGTCGCGCTTAAAAGCGCGACAGCTCTCCCAGAGGGAGAGCCAAGGAGATGTGCATATTTCCTCCATATTTGGAAACCCTAGGTGCAGGGGGTGGCAAGATGCTTTTGACGTACATTCGCACCATTGTGCTGTATCTGGTGCTGATCGCTGTGATCCGGATGATGGGCAAGCGGCAAATTGGCGAAATGGAGCCGTCGGAATTCGTGGTTACGATGCTGGTGGCAAACCTGGCATCCATCCCGATGCAGGACGGCGGCATTCCGCTGTATTCGGGTCTTGTGCCCATCCTGACGGTGCTGGGTGTGGAGCTGATTCTGACAGCGCTGAGTATGCGCAGCGTCAAATTGCGACAGCTGCTGTGCGGCAAGCCGGTGATCCTCATTGAAAACGGGAAGATCCTGCAAAGCAATCTTCGCAGCACCCGCATCACCCTGGATGAGCTGACGGAGCTTCTGCGGGGCAAGGATGTGCTGACCCCGGATGCGGTGCAGTATGCCATTTTGGAGACCAACGGGAATCTTTCCGTGTTTCCGTTTCCGGAGCAAAAGCCGGCAACGGCTAAGGATGCCAAAATCAACCCGACGGCGCAGTTTTTGCCCTATACCATCATCGCAGACGGCTATCTGTACCGGGACAATCTGCGCCTGGCAGGGAAAGATGACCGGTGGCTGCGCAAGCAGCTGCAAAAGCGAAAGGCCACGATCGCGTCCACCTGGCTGATGACCGTGGACGGCGCGGGGCAGATCTTATGGCAGGAAAAGGAGGGCTTGGGATGAAGCGGCTGTGGATCGGCGTGGGGTTTTTGATCGTGATGCTGGCGGTGGCGATATTTCTGACGGTGCTTTTTGACAGCATCCATACGCCCCTTTCTGAGGATCTGCGGCAGGCGTCCCGGCTGGCGATGGCGGAGGATTGGGAAAAAGCAACCGCTCTGACCCAGCAGGCCAGAGCGGATTGGAAGAAATATCGGGAATTCATCGCTGCCGTGGCAGACCACGAGCCGCTGGAAAAAATGGAGTATCTGCTGGATCAGCTTGATGTGTATGCCGATCTGCGAAGAACGGTGGATTTTTCCGCAGTGTGCGTGGAGCTGGCGGCGATGGCAGATGCTATGCTGGAGTCCCAGAGCCTTACCTGGTGGAATTTCCTTTAAGCAGTGGGGAGTCGAACACCGACAGCCCCACATCAGTCCTTTTGTTTGTATTTTTCCTTATCTTCCTCGGCTTGCGCCAGCAAGCTCTCGTCATCTGCGCAAAAATCCAAAGCAAAAATCCTTGCTGTGGGGTGCGCAGCAGTTTTCACAGAGCTGCTTTTCGTCAAGACAAGTAAAATCACGCAGGGAATACCCATTGGTATTTTCAAGGGATTTTCTGCAGGATTGGCGGAAAGCCGCCTGCGAAAACCTATCGGGGTTCAACTCCCCACTGCTTAGCGGTGTTCACCCAGGAAGAACAGCGCCAGGGTGCCGGGGCCGGAGTGGGAACCGATAACGGTGCCGACGTGACCGATGAAAACTTCCTTGACACCGTAGCGCTCTTTGACGATGGATGCCAAGTGCTGCGCATCCTCGATGCAATCGCCGTGGCAGATGAAAACGGTGCTGTTTTCGCCGGGCAGACCCAGTTCGCCCAGCTTCTTGGCGATGGCCTCAATGGAGGCCTTTCTGCCACGGACCTTGGAAATGTTGATCAGATGACCTTCGTCATCCACGTGAAGCACCGGCTTGATCTGCAGCATCGTGCCGACCAATGCGGTTGCGGCGCTGACACGGCCGCCCCGCTTCAAGAACATCAGATCATCCACGGTAAACCAGTGGCACAGATGCAGCTTGTTGTTCTCCAGCCAGTCGGCCAGGTCGTTCAAAGACATACCCTCGTCCCGCTTTTTGCAGGCATACCAGACCAGCAGGCCCTGGCCCAGAGAGGCGCAAAGGCTGTCTACCACCCGGATCGTTCTGGCCGGGTATTTTTCTTTCAGCTCCGCGGCGGCGATGACAGCGGACTGGTAGGTGGTGCTGAGGCCCGAGGAAAAGCCGATGACCAGAACATCCTGGCCGGCGGCAAGAATGGGCTCGATCTCAGTTGCCCAGCCGGTGGGGTTGATGGCGGAGGTGGTAGCCACTTCGCCGGCACGCAGGCCGTCATAAAATTCGTGGATACCCTCGTCCACGCTGTCGGGATGGGACTTGCCCTGGAAATTGACTGTCAGGGGGACGACGGAAATATTCAGCTGGTCGATCATACACCGATTCAGGTCGCTGCCGGAATCAGTAACAATGCGAAAATCAGACATAAGTAATACGCTCCTGAAAAAGAATTGACTGCCGCCGCGTTTTTCAGTATAATGTTGGAAACGCATTTGCCGCAGCATCCTTATTATAATCTGCCGAAGCAGGAAAGTCATCCGCTTTTCCCGAGAAAAGGCGGATTCTGCCCTCTCTTTTGGGGAGAATAGGGGACTCTACCGGCAGTAGAGTTGGCAAAATGCAATTTTCGACAGGAGAAAGTGCCATGACCAAGCTGCTTTTGAAGCTGTTTATCAAACATCCGGAGGGCACCGGCGATCCGAAGACCCGCTCGGCCATCGGCAAGCTGTCAGGCGTCGTGGGGATCATAGCCAATCTGCTTTTGTTCGCCGGAAAGCTGGTAGCAGGCTTGCTGTCCGGCTCGGTTTCCATCACCGCGGACGCAATGAACAACCTTTCTGACGCCTCCAGCTCCATCGTAACCTTTGTGGGCTTCAAGCTGGCGGAAAAGCCGGCGGATGAGGACCATCCCTATGGCCACGCCCGGTTTGAGTACCTTTCCGGTCTGGCGGTGGCGGCGCTGATCATCGTCATCGGCTTTGAGCTGGCTAAGACCTCGGTGCAGAAGATCTTTAACCCCGCAGCTGTGGCATTCTCTGGTGTAACGGTGGCGGTGCTGCTGGGATCTATCGCCATGAAGCTGTGGCTGGCGATCTTTAACGGGACTTTAAGCAAAAAGATCCACTCCGGCACATTGGCGGCCACTGCGGCAGACAGCCGCAACGACTGCGTTACCACGGCGGCAGTTTTGCTGGCCGGCACAGTGGAGTATTTTACATCCTGGCAGGTGGACGGCTTTATGGGTCTGGCGGTGGCGCTGTTCATTCTGTGGAGCGGCGCGAAGCTGGCCAAGGAGACCGTTGACCCCCTGCTGGGCGAGGCGGCCAGCCCGGAGCTGCAGGCGCTGATCGTGGATTATATCAGCGCCAACCCCAAGGTGCTGGGCTACCACGATCTGATGGTCCACGATTACGGTCCCGGCCAGCGGTTTGCGTCCTTGCACGTGGAGATGGATCAGAAAGAAGACCCCCTGCTGTGCCACGAGATCATCGACGACATCGAGCGGGAGTGTCTGCAAAGCCACAATATCCATCTGGTGATCCACTATGACCCCGTGGTTACCGATGACCCGGAGCG
>JAFTUO010000001.1 GCA_017466215.1 Oscillospiraceae bacterium
CAGTTTGTTCTTGACCACGATGGTCTTGATGATACTGCCCTCCTGCTTTTCCAGGAAGCGGGCGATCTTCTCATCCGCCAGGACATTTTTGACCACGGTATCGTTATCAAGGTCAGCATCCATCAGCACTGTGCCGCGCATCTTGCCGTTGACCTGAACAGCGATATTGATCTCGGTGTCCTTGCACTTTGCTTCGTCATAGGTGGGCCAGGGTTCATATGCGATCGTGTTGTCGTGTCCCATAATCTGCCAGATTTCCTCACCAACGTGGGGCGTAATGCAGCTGATCATCTTGATGAAGCCCTCGGCATACTCTCTGGGGCAAGTGCCGGCCTTGTAAACCTCGTTAACAAAGACCATCATCTGCGCAATGGCGGTATTGAAGCCCAGCACCTCAAAGTCAGAGGTAACCTTCTTGACGGTCTGATGATAGACCTTCGTCAGCTTGCCGTCGTCGGTGTCGGTAATGTTAGCGCTCTCGGTGAAGAAATTCCAAACGCGGTTGAGGAATTTCTTTGCGCCAGCAACTGCCGCAGTACTCCAGGGCTTGGAAACTTCCAGCGGACCCATAAACATCTCGTAAAGACGCAGCGTATCCGCACCGTATTCCCGGACAACATCACTGGGATTGACCACGAATTCCGGGAAACGTTTGCCCATCTTGATGCCGTTTTCGCCCAGGATCATACCCTGGTGTACAAGCTTCTTGAAAGGCTCCTTAACAGGCGAGATACCCTCATTGTACAGGAAGCGATTCCAGATACGGGAGTAGATCAAATGGCCTACAGCGTGCTCAGGGCCGCCCACATACAGGTCAACCGGCAGCCAATGCTTCAGAAGCTGAGGATCGCACAGCGCCTTATCATTCTTGGGGTCGATGTAGCGCATATAGTACCAGGAAGAGCCGGCAGATCCGGGCATCGTGGAGGTTTCGCGCTTTCCTTTCAGCCCGTTATTATCATAGTACTTCCAATCCTCGGCGTTCTCCAGAGGTGCCTGACCGCCACGGCCCTTGTAGTCCTCCAGAACGGGCAGTACAACGGGCAGCTCCTCATCCGACAGGAAAATCGTCTCGCCATCTTCGGTGTACACGCAGGGAACGGGCTCACCCCAATAGCGCTGGCGAGCAAAGATCCACTCACGGAAGTGGTAGTTGTTCTTTCTGCGGGCAACGCCCATCTTCTCCAGCTTATCGGTGATGGCTTCCTTAGCCTCTTCAACCGTCAGGCCGGTGAATTCCTCAGAATTGATGAGCTTGCAGCCTTTGCCCAGATAATCCTGCTTCTCGAAGGCGCACTCAGAAACATCGCGGCCCTCGATGACCTGGATCATCGGGATATTGTGTGCAACAGCATACTCAAAGTCACGCTGATCGTGGCTGGGAACAGCCATAACCGCGCCGGTACCGTAGTTGCCCAGCACGAAGTCGCCGATAAACACGGGCACTTCCTTGCCATTGACGGGATTAATGGCGTACACACCCTTCAGGGGGCAGCCGGTCTTGGTCTTGGTGGCATCGGTACGGTCGATCTCACTCTTGGCTGCAGCAGCCTTGATATAAGCTTCAACCTCTTCCCTATTCTCCACACGGTCCATAAGTCCCTGGACGATCTTGCCGTCAGGGGCAAGCACCATAAAGGTGATGCCGTAGATAGTCTCAATACAAGTTGTGTAAATGGAGAACTGACCGCCGCCAACCAGCTTGAAATCAACCTCAACACCGGTGGACTTGCCGATCCAGTTGCGCTGAATTTCCTTAGTGGACTCGGGCCAGTCGATCTCTTCCAGACCCTCCAGCAATTCTTCCGCAAATGCGGGCTGGTCGATAACCCACTGCATCATCATCTTCTTAACAACGGGATAACCGCCCCGCTCGGACTTGCCGTCGATGACCTCGTCGTTTGCAAGCACAGTACCCAGCGCTTCACACCAGTTGACGGGCATCTCGATGCGCTTGGCGTAGCCCTTTTCCCACAGCTTCTTGAAGATCCACTGAGTCCACTTGTAGAAATCGGGATCGGAGGTAGCGATCACCTTGGACCAGTCGTAGTCAAAGCCCAGCTCCTTCAGCTGACCGGAGAAGGTCTCGATGTTCTTCTGGGTAAAGCCGTTGGGATGGTTGCCGGTATCCACGGCGTACTGCTCTGCAGGCAGACCAAAGGAATCATAGCCCATAGGATGCAGAACATTGAAGCCCTGCATACGCTTCATACGCGACATAATGTCCGTAGCCGTATAGCCTTCGGGGTGACCTGCGTGCAGACCGACGCCGGAAGGATACGGGAACATATCCAGCACATAATACTTGGGCTTGGAAAAATCCCACACATCCGTGGCGAAGGTATTGTTCTTCTCCCAGAATGCCTGCCATTTCTTTTCTATGGCAGCAAAATCGTAATTTGCCATCTTACCGATCCTCACTCTTCGATAATAATATCTTTCAAATCGACCTGAACGGCATCTGCCCAGACACGCTCCAGATCGTAGAACTTTCTTGCTTCATCCGTAAACACGTGCACAACGATAGAGCCGAAATCCAGCAGCTCCCAGGAATTGCCCCGATGGCCCTCACGGCCCAGCATAGGCTCGCCCAGCTGCTCCAGCGTATACTCTGCGTAATCGCACAGCGTCTTAACGTGGGTGTTGGAAGTGCCGGTACAGATCAGGAAGTAATCCGCCAGGCTGGAGACCTCATTGATCTTCAGCAGCTTGATATCCATACCCTTCTTGGCATCCAGTGCCTTGGTAACCTCATAAGCGACTTCTTTTGCAGTTAACATTTGCATCTATCCTTTCCACTCAGCCAGAGGAGTGCATCCCGGGACGCGGGAGACACCTCACTGCCCTGCTTCTTCAGTAATTCGAGGGTCATTTCCAGACCCAGCTTCAATGCAGCATCAATATCTGTAATGGCAAGTTCCCGCAGCTTCTCCACACCGGGGAAATCCCTGCAGGGCTCCATATAATCTGCCACATAAATGATCTTTTCAAGCAGCGTCATATCTGCTTTTCCGGTGGTATGATGGCGAATCGCCTCCACCACCGCTTTATTTTCCCCAAATATCCGCTCCGCCACCAGACTTCCCGTCAATGCGTGCAGGGTCTTGGGATATTTCGTGGAAAAATCATCCAAAACTATACCATACGCGTCGCACAATGTCAACTGAAGCGGCCCTCTGAGCGCCTTGGTAATATCGTGCAAAATTCCGGCTCTGGCGGCATCGGTCTCGTCTGCGCCCCAGTGCTTTGCCAGCATCACCGCAGTATCCCGGCAGCCCAGCACGTGATTCACCCGTTTCGGGTCGATCAAGCTGATGACCACCTCTTCCAGCCGCTTCATCGGCAGCTGACGATAGTTTTCATTCGCCCCGTAAAGGCCGTTTTCGCGGATATACTGCAAGACCCCATCCGGAAGATAAGCTGCAGCGCAATCAAAGGCAAGCATCCTGCGAAGATTGGTGGAAGAAATCGCCGTAACCTCGTTGGGGACAACCTCGACTTTCGCGCCCAGGGTTTCCAATACTTCCTTTTCCGCCAGGATCGCGCTTTTTTCGTCCTTATCGCCCCGGCAAAGCACCGCAAGGGTCGCCTTGCTCCATATCATCTCCGGATTGCGCCAAGTCCTAAACGAAAGGAACATATCCGTTCCCATTATTTCGATCAGTTCGTCGTTGGGATATCGCTCTTTCAGCTCCTGCACCGTCAAATACGTGTAGCTTGTACCCTCCCGGCGCAGCTCACAATCATCAATCTGGGCATAGGGGATCTGCGCAGCCGCAATTTTCAGCATTTGCAGACGCTGGTCAGCCGTTGCCGATCCTGCCGGAAGCACCTTATGGGGCGCAATCCGATCCGGGATCAGCAGGAGCTTATCCAGCTTCAGCAGCGCAAACGCCTGCTGGGCCGCGTGAATATGACCAATATGAGGCGGATTGAACGTACCGCCGTAAATACCGATCCGTGCCATAGGCTATCCCCTTTTCCTGGTTTAATCTTCGCCGTGGAGCTGCTTTTCTCTACTTCTTTCGATGGCTTTTTCGATGGCCTTTTCTCTGAAATACTGGTTGCGCTGCTCCCGCACCTTCTTTTCAGCGGCACGGCGGGCACGCATACCCTTACCCACGGGATCAGACTTGGATTTAGGAGTCTCCTTGCGCTTTGCGCGACCGGTCTGGTTGCGCTCTGCCTGGCACTTCTCGCTGAAACGCCAAATGACGAATTTGGTGCCGATCACGGCAACACCTTCCGCGCCGGTAGCCTCGCACAGGGCATCACAGACCTCTCGGGCGCTCATCAGCGCACCCTCCAGCACTTTACCCTTTACCAGCTCACGGGCTGTCAGCAGGTTCTCCGCCTCTGCAATTACGGAATCGGAAACGCCGCCCTTACCTACCATAAGGGTAGTATCCAGGGTATTGGCCTGGGCGCGCAGAGCAGCTCGTTCTTTACTTGTCAGCATAACCTGCCTCCTTCAATTTCTCGTAAAATACATTGAGCGCATTGGCTCTGTGGGAAACCTTATTTTTATCCTCCGCGCTCATTTCTGCGGTGGACATACCCATCGGCGGATAATAGAAAATCGGGTCGTAGCCAAAGCCGTTTTCGCCTCTGGGCGCGCGCAGCAGCTCGCCGTGGATCTCGCCCCGGGCCTGGATCACCTTGCCGTCGGGGGTAACCATCGTGATGACACATACAAACTGAGCCTGCCGCTGTCCGTCAGGAACGTGCTCGGTGTTCTTGAGAAGAAGCAGAAGTCGTCCCCAATCGTCCAGGGAATCGTCAAAGCCGTAACGCGCCGAGTAGATACCCGGCTCGCCGTTTAAGGCATCCACCGCAATACCGGAATCATCCGCCAAGGCAGGAAGTCCAGTAGCTTTCATCACCGCATCTGCCTTAAGGAAAGAATTTTCCTCAAATGTGGTGCCGGTTTCCTCTACATCAATATCCACACCCAGCTCCGACTGGAGCACCAGCTCGAAGCCAAATTTTTCCGTAATTTTGCTGATTTCCACCAGCTTATGCTTATTTTTGCTTGCCAAGACAACTTTCATTCGAATTCCTCACATCAGCGCGTCCACAAAATCCTGGGCAACAAAAGGCATCAGGTCATCCGCCTGCTCACCCACGCCAATGAATTTCACCGGGATCTGCAGGGTATCTGCCACAGCAACAACGATGCCGCCCTTTGCCGTACCGTCCAGCTTGGTGATGGCCAGCGCCGTAACGCCGGCAATCTCCTTAAACTGCTTTGCCTGGATCAGTCCGTTCTGGCCGGTAGTGCCGTCGAGAACAAGCAACACTTCCTTGTCAGCCTCCGGCAATTCCCGGGAAATAATGCGGCTGATCTTATTCAGCTCATTCATCAGGTTGACCTTGTTGTGCAGCCGGCCGGCAGTATCAATGATGATCACATTGCTTTTTCTTGCCTTTGCAGCCTGGATGCCGTCAAAAACCACGGATGCCGGGTCAGCGCCCTCGTGCTGCCGCACGATGTCTGCACCGCAGCGCTCTGCCCAGATCTGCAGCTGATCCGCAGCCGCCGCACGGAAGGTATCGCCGGCGATCAGGGTAACCTTTTTCCCCTGCTCGATCAGCTGCTTGGCGATCTTGCCAATGGTTGTGGTCTTGCCAACGCCATTGACGCCGATCACCAGGATCACAGCAGGATCTGTGGACAGCGGCAGCTCCGTGCTGCCCACGGTAAGCATATCCACCATGATCTGCTTCAGCTGAATTTGCGCGTCCTCCACCTTCGTCAGGCCGTTGCTGCGAACACGGTCGCGCAGCTGCTTGACGATCTTCAGGGACGTCTCCACGCCCAGATCCGCCAGGATCAGGCTCTCCTCCAGCTCGTCATAGAAATCGTCGTCGATCTCACTAAAGCCGGTGAAAACGCTGCTCAGCACGGCAGTCATCGCATTTCTGGTCTTGGTCAGGCCAGATTTGATCTTATCAAAAAATCCCATAGGGAAACTCCTTTATTCCGTAATGCCCAGATACTCTTCCATCTGATTCAGATCCAGCCGCAGCAGCTTGGAAATGCCCTGCTCCTGCATCGTAACACCGTAGAGTACATCGGAGGCTTCCATCGTGCCGCGTCTGTGGGTGATGACGATAAACTGGGTCTTCTGGCTCAAATTGCGCAGATAGGATGCAAAACGTTCCACGTTCCGGTCATCCAATGCAGCGTCGATCTCGTCCAGCATACAGAACGGTGTGGGCCGCACTTTCAGAATTGCAAAATACAGCGCAATGGCAACGAATGCTTTCTCGCCGCCGGAGAGTAATGTAATGGTCTTCAGCTGCTTTCCGGGGGGCTGAACGCGGATCTCGATGCCGCAGGTTAGGGGCTGCTCGGGGTCTTCCAGCACCAGCGCACCGTGGCCGCCGCCGAACATCTCCGTAAAGGTTTGACCGAAGTACTGGTCGATCTTTTTGAACTCGGTAACGAAGATCGCGGTCATTTCCTTGGTGATATCCTCGATGATGCCCTCCAACTCCCGCTTGGAAGTGAGAACATCATTCTGCTGCTCGCTGAGGTAGGTGTAACGCTCATTGACACGGGCATACTCCTCGATGGCGCCCAGATTGGGCGTGCCCAGCATCGTAATGCGGCGCTTCAGGTCGGCGATCATACGGTGACCGGCGGTGAGGGATTCGATCTCGCCACGCAGCTCAACAGCCGTACCGGGGGTCAGGCCGTAGGAATCCCACAGCTTGTCGATAATCTGCTTTTCTTCCATAGAGGAAGTGATCTTCTTCTGCTCCAGCAGCGCGCAGGCGCGCTCCATATTGAGAATATCCTTGTTCTTTTCCTGGCTTTCCCGCTCTGCTTTTGTCTTTGCCGCTTCGGTTTCGATACGGGAGCCGGACACAGCGGACAGTTCCTGCTTCTGGTCCTTGATCTCCTGCTCGACCTCATTCTGGCGGGTCTTCAGAGCGGCAATTTCCGCCTCAATACGCTCAGAATCTGCATTGATGGCGTCGATCAGCGCCAGCTTCTTCTGCGTGTCGCCCTCCATTGCAAAGCGCAGTTCATTCAGATCCGCAATGTGGGTCTGTGCCGTATTCTTCTCCGCATCCAGAGCCGCCGCATCTGCCTTAAGGGCTGTAATACGGTCGTTCAGATGGGCAGTTTCCTCAGCAATCTCATTCTGGCTGCCTTCCAAAGCTTCCAGAGACAGCTTTGTCTGCTCCAGCTGCTGAGTGAAGATCTGGATCTTCGCCTCGTTGGATGCCAGTCGCTCCTGGTCGGAATGATCTCTTGCCAGCAGAGCATCCCGCTCCTTCTGTGCAGAGCTTTCCGCATCCACGATGGCCTGCAGCAGGATCTCGTGCTGCTTTTCCTGGCCCTGCAGCTTCAGCACCTGATCCTCTGCTTCACGCAGCTGCTCCTTTGCAGTAGACACCTGATACTCCACCTGATCTACAAGCCGCTTGGCTTCGGTCAGCTCGGTTTCGGTAGTCTGCTTCTTTTCCTGCAATTCTTTTTCCTGGGCAGTCAGCTTTTCCAGCTCATTGGCCCGGGACAGAATGCCGGCTTCCTTATTCACAGAGCCACCGGTCATAGAGCCGCCGGGATTCATAACCTGACCGTCCAAAGTAACGATCTTGAATCGGTTCTTATATTTATTTGCCATCGCGATGGCCGCGTCAATATCCTGCACGATCACCGTTCTGCCCAGCAGATTCTCCACGATACCGCGGTAGGTTTCCTTGCAGCTAACCAAATTAGACGCGATACCAATGAATCCACGGCAGTTTTCCAGGCCGTTTTCGTTCAGGGAACGGGCTTCAATGGTCTTAATGGGCAGGAATGTGGCTCTGCCGCCACCGGTGCGCTTCAGATAGGCGATTGCTGCCTTGCCGTCCGCTTCCGTGTCCACAACAATCTGCTGCATAGCGGCGCCCAGAGCGATCTCCAGCGCCACAGTGTAATCATCGTCAGTGCGGATCAGACGGGAGACCGGTCCGTGAATGTTTCGAAGAGCGCCCCGCTGAGACTCCTGCATAACGGATTTGACGGACTTTGTATAGCTTTCAAAATCCCGCTCCATCGCCCGGAATACCCGGATCTTCGCCTGAACGGAATCCAGCTTGGTGGTCAGCTCCCGGTCCTTTTGCTCCAGTTCGGTAAACCGCTTGACCCGGGTCTCCTGCCGCAGGCTATAACCGGAAATGGTATTATTGCAGGCAGTAACCTCATCCTGAGCCTTGCGCAGCTCACCACGGCAAGCATCCAGATCCGCCTGGGCTGCTGTGTGCCGCTGTGCGCCGGCTTCCAGATCCTCCTGAAGCTGCTGCAGACGATCTGCAGACTGCTCCATACTCTCGCTTAAGCCACGGATGTCGGCTTCCCGACCGGCAAGCTCAGCGGAGAGGTTGGATTCTGTGCTGCGCAGCTGCAGATACTGCCGGGTCAGGCCCTGGGCATTGGCAGTCATTGTCGCCAGCTCCTGCTGCAGGTTTTCCAATTCCTTATGCTTGGCTGTCAGCGCCGCATCAATTTCCGCGACCCGGCTCTCAGCTTGCTGGATCTGCAGCACAATGCCGCCGCTGCGGTCAGCCGTGCCCTTCATTTCCTCTTCGATGCGGGCAATATTGCCCACATTGTTCTCCACATTACCCCGCAGGACGGCCATCTGTCCATCCAGCTGCTGATAGGTGGATTCCAGCATATTGACCTTAATGCGAACGGTTTCCAGCTCATTGTCCTTGCCGCGAAGCTGCTCGCCGTACTGCTCGGTCAAAGCATACAGCTTATCCAGATCTTCGTGGGCCTGCTGCAGCACAAAGGAAGCAGAAGCATAGTCCTCTTCCGCCTTTTTTGCCGCTGCGGACAGCTTGTCCAGCGTATCCAGCCAAACAGTAACCTCAACGCCGCGAAGCTCATCCTTTAGCTCCAGATACTTCTTCGCCTTTTCAGACTGCACCTTCAAAGGCTCGAGCTGCAGCTCCAGCTCCGAGACCTTGTCGCCAATGCGAAGAAGGTTATCCTCTGTGTGTGCAAGCTTGCGCTCTGTTTCCTCTTTGCGGTGGCGGTACTTGGAGATGCCTGCCGCCTCTTCAAAGATCTCACGGCGGTCAGCGCTCTTAAGGGACAGAATCTCGTCAATACGGCCCTGGCCGATGTTGGAGTAGCCCTCTCTGCCCAGACCCGTGTCCATAAACATCTCGTGGATGTCGCGAAGTCTTGCAGACTGCTTGTTGATATAGTATTCGCTATCACCGCTGCGATAGTACCGGCGGGTAACCATAACCTCGTCGGCATCATAAGACAGCGCTCTGTCGGTATTATCCAGCGTCAGCGTGGCTTCCGCAAAGCCAACGGCAGACCGCTTCTGCGTACCGCCGAAGATCACGTCCTCCATCTTTGCGCCACGCAGAGTCTTGGTACTCTGTTCGCCCATAACCCAGAGGATCGCATCGGAAATATTCGATTTACCCGATCCGTTAGGGCCAACGATGGCAGTAATGTCGTCGCCAAAGCGGATCAGCGTTTTGTCAGGAAAGGACTTAAATCCCTGAACTTCCAGTGATTTTAAATACACGGCAAAATACCTCACCAAATATATGTATAATGAATCAAGTTATTATACCCGAAAATCCGCGGGATTGCAAGAAATACTTTCTGGATTCTGCCGATTTTTGACAGAAATATTTCATTTTGCCATATTGCATTTTTATCCGGTACAATGCTATAATGGAGACAATAAACAGAAAGTATGAGGATCTGCGGATGGCTACCTGTCCCAAATGCGGGAACGAAGTAAACGACGGCAAGAGAATCTGCCCCGTTTGCGGCGAATCTCTGCGTGCCGAAGCCCGGGCTGCAAAACGGGCCCGTAAATGGATATATATTTGCTGCACATCAGTACTTATGATCGGTGTTTTTATTTTGGGAATCGTTTTAGCGCTGAACTTTCTTCCCGACAACTCCAAGTCAGCTACACCGACCGAAAACACAACCGTACCTACCCAAACCCAACCGGCTACGAAGCCAACTGCAGCACCGACTCAGCCGACTACAGTTCCTACTGAGCCGACGACTGCCCCCACCGAACCGACTACCGCTCCTACAGAGCCGACAACTGCTCCTACCGAGCCCACTGCAGCGCCTACTGAGCCGACAGTGCCTCCCACTGAGGCGCCCACAAAGCCCACCGAGCCGGTAAATGACGAGCTGATCGGCACGATTTATACCCGCCGCCAGCTGATGGCTCTGGACAACACCGGACACGGCTACGGCCCCGGCACAACCTCCGGCGGTGCGCGGCCACCCTACCCCGGCCCACTGCAGGATAAGTACGGCAAATACGGTGCCAATTTCATCGCTCCGGACAACGGCAATATTTATCTGACCTTCGACTGCGGCTATGAACACACCGCCACCGACGCCAACGGCAACAAATACCGCGTAACCGAAAAGATCCTGGACGTTCTGAAGGAAAAGGATGTCAAGGCCGTCTTCTTTGTAACAATGTACTATGTCAAGGATCAGCCGGATCTTGTCCGGCGTATGATCGACGAAGGCCATACCGTCGGCAACCACAGCAACAACCATCCGGTTATGCCGGAACAGACAATTGACAAAATGGTCTACGAGGTTATGAGCCTCCACGACTATGTCAAAGAGCATTTTGGCTACGAGATGTCCCTCTTCCGCTTCCCCACCGGCGAATACTCCACCAGAAGTCTGGCAGTCGTCCAGTCGTTGGGCTACAAGAGCGTACATTGGAGCTTCGCATATCTTGACTACGAAACAGAGAGCCAGCCTGATCCCGTCAAGGCATTGGAGCGGGTAACCAGCTCTCACCACAGCGGCGCGATCTATCTGCTTCACGCCATTTCCACCACCAATGCATCCATTCTGGGCGACGCCATCGACTTCTTCCGCGCTGAGGGCTACAACCTGGAGCTGTTTGCTTAATACAAAAGCAGGACACTTTTGTGTCCTGCTTTTTTCTTAGTTGTTAACGGGATGATGTGCTGTGGGGCTGGTGGGTGTCAAAGCCTCAAAGGTGTAGCCGTTGGCCAGACCCCACTGGATGATCCGCTCCACCGCATCCACGCTGTAGCCGTGGATATCGTGCTGCAGCACGACGGATACGCTTCTGGTTTTGCAGCCGTTGATGACATTGTTGTAAACCTCATCTGCGGTCTTTGCGCCGCCGGCATCCTTGCTGTCCACGTTCCAGTCGAAGTACTGGAAGCCCTGGGCCTCCACAGCCTGGGTCAGCCGGGTCATAATGCCGGGATTGAATCTGCTGACCATATTGGAGCTGCCGCCGGGGAAACGCATCAGCGTGGACTTGATTCCGGTACGCTGGAAGATCTTGTCCTGAATGGCGTACAGATCCTTAAAGAATGCATCTTCGCTGGCATATATCTCGTCATAATCGTGGGTATTGGAGTGCATCGCCAGGGCGTGTCCGCCGGCTGCGATCTCTTCCAGATGCCCAATGCCAGCCGTACCAACAACGAAGAATGTAGCCTTGACATCGTATTTTGCAAGCACGTCCAGCAGCCGCAGCGTATGCTGGCTGGGGCCGTCGTCAAAGGTCAGGTAGATCACGCCGCCCACGGGATCAATTGTGGGCTGCTGTCCAACAGCGCTGACCACGATCTTGCGAGTGGTCTGGGTGGAGTTTCCGTAGTTATCAGTAACGGTGTAGGTAACAGAATATGTACCGGGGGTATACTTGTTGAAATCGGTCGTGGTCTGCACCTTGGTGCTGATATCGCCCTCTGCGTCGTCAATGGCCGTAAAGCCAGGCTCAACGAAATCCTTGCCGGCCGTCAGATAGACAGTCGCGTTGCCCAATAGTGTCAGCTCCGGGGCGGTGATATCGTTGTAGACGATCTCCCGCTTTACTTCCGCAACATTGCCGGAAGTGTCTGTAACTTTATAATGCACATAGCCGTCCGCCACCATCTTTTGCACGCGGTCGGTAATGTCGCCGTCGTAATTATCCTCTGCGACAAAGCCTTCTTCCTGATACTCGTGTCCGGGCAGTGTAAAGGCATTTTCATTGTGCATCAGCGTGATCGTCGGCGCGGTGGTGTCCACCACCTTCACCGTCCGCTGAACGGTGGCTGTCTTGCCAAAAAGGGACGCGGAATACGTAATGGTATACTCACCAAGCTTGCTGCTGTCTACCTGGCCCTGGGTCTGCACATCTGTCTTAAAGAACAGCAGCGATGCCGATGCGCCGGGCTCTGCATAGCTCTGGCCGTATTCCAGTGTGATGTCGCTTCCCTGGCTGAGTACCAGTTTCAGCTGCGCTGTACCCAGAATGATCGCCACGGCGATCACCAAAATCAAAAGTGCGATGCCGGCTGCCAATATGTAAGACATAGGGCTTGTTTTCTTGCCCGGATGGCGGCTGCGTCTGGTTGCGATGGATTCATCCATAATTCTGACCTCCCTGCGGTGTCTCTTTTTGGATATTATAGTCTATCATTGTCGAAAATGGAAGAGTCAAGACGAAAAAATTTGTCGCAAATCGCATACAAATTTTCCCTGACGATCCGCAAATATTTTGCGACAGTTACAAAAATCAAATTTGCTCAAAAACGGCTATTGCAATGTTAAAAAAATACGTTTATAATACCTCTATGCAAAAGCAGACAAATTTATCCTACTGGGAGGCTGAAGGATATGTCTAATAATTTTCGTCCCGAATCTATGGCACGCATCACTAATTTTGAGCTGGCCAATGCCTTTATCGAAGAGCAGATCGCCGAAGTTCGCAAGCAGGTCGGCGATAAGAAGGTGCTGCTGGCCCTCAGCGGCGGTGTTGACTCCTCCGTGGTTGCTGCGCTGCTCATTAAGGCCATCGGCAAGCAGCTGGTCTGCGTCCACGTAAACCACGGTCTAATGCGCAAGGACGAGTCCGAGGGCGTTATCAAGATGTTCAAGGATGAGTTGGATGCCAACCTGATCTATGTAGATGCCACCGATCATTTCCTTGGCCTGCTGGCAGGCGTTTCCGATCCGGAACGCAAGCGCAAGATCATCGGCAAGGAATTTATCACCGTTTTTGCTGACGAAGCCCGGAAGCTGGAGGGCATTTCCTTCCTGGCCCAGGGTACGATCTACCCCGACATTCTTGAGTCCATCAAGGCTGCCGAGGGCAAGAAAGCCGTCAAGTCCCACCACAATGTGGGCGGTCTGCCTGAGGATCTGCAGTTTGAACTGGTCGAGCCCATCAAACTGCTGTTTAAGGACGAGGTCCGCGTGGTAGGCGAAGCGCTGGGTCTGCCCCACGCAATGGTCTACCGTCAGCCCTTCCCCGGCCCCGGTCTGGGTGTCCGCTGCCTGGGCGCTATCACCCGGGACCGTCTGCACGCCCTGCGGGAGGCCGATGCCATCCTGCGCGAGGAATTTGACAAGAACGGTCTGGCGGAAAAGGTCTGGCAGTACTTCATCGCCGTACCGGATATCAAGAGTGTCGGCGTCAAGGACGAGAGCCGCTATGAGGGCTGGCCCGCCATCATCCGCGCTGTTAACACTAAGGATGCTATGTCCGCCACCATCGAGGAGATCCCTTACGAGATTCTCCACCATATCACCTACCGCATCACCCACGAAGTCGAGGGCATCAACCGCGTCCTGCTGGACCTGACCCCCAAGCCCATCGGCACAATCGAGTGGGAATGACCCTAAGTGGCTGTGTGGTTCTCTGAATAGTTAGAAAAACACCGTATTTTGCGAGTAAAACCGCAAAATACGGTGTTTTTTGTTCTTGATTTTCACAATTCCAAAATTGTCGTTTTGAATTTGACCAACTTTTGACCAACAGTTTCCCACTTAGGTTTTTCTATATATACTTGCAAACATTTATTTTAAGTGGTAATATTGTTGTGAAGATACATTCCTCGCGCAAAATCCATCGGCTCAAAACTAAATATACGGAGGTGTTTTATAATGAGCAATATCCATCAATCCATCTTAGAAAAGCTTACCGCACTCAATATAGATATCTATCATTACGAGGATCTTGTCCGCTGTTATGCTCTGGCAAAGCTCAATATAGAGCACTCCGGAAAGCCTGATTACACAGACGGAATTCATACGGCAGCATTTGCTGCGGAGGTTGCCCGGTATCAGCTGCAGTCCTCTGATGGGAAACCCTACTATGACAGTGCCGCTTTTTTCGCACTTTGCAGTGAGCTTGTCTCGGCAGGTATGGATAAAGATTGCCGACTGTTTTTTGAAGCCTGCGCTCCCTTCCTGGTTGTTGATTGGGATACGCTTGTGTCTAAATTTCCAAAAGGACATCGCGAAAAATTAGCCTATGTACTTTACCTGATCCTCAAGTCTACAAAGGAATCCCGGTTGTCGTTTCCAAATATAGACGAGTCTACGATAGAAAGCTTCTATGATGCAAACAGCGAGCTTTATGAATCCCTTGAAATTACGAAGGATATTTTCGCTGGTTGTTGGCAAGCCGTTTATTGTAATCATATGCCCGAGCTAAAAGGCACTGTCAGCCCCAAGCTGGTGGATACCATTCGGTTCTACCGTCAGCACAAGGTTTCCGGTCTTAGGCTCCTTGCAAACTACTGCCAATTTAATAAGTATCGCACACAGCTAGGGGATCCTATTAATCCCTGGTTGGAATTCCAGTATACAATCAAAGGAAAGCAGAATGCTACACATGGCATCAGCATTACCGAAACAGCCTTTGATCTGATTGATAATATCAAGAACGAAAGACCCAGCGATGTCATCCGCGCAGCGCTCTACCCCTTCCCGAAACTATTTGGAAAGAGATCTGATTTTAATGTCAGAAGCAAATACGATGGCAGATTCGAATGCTCCTTTTTCCTGCAACAGTTTGAAACATTGGCCCGGAACGCAGCTCAGATCCTAATTGTAAATCCGGGTCCCGACTTTCTTCTTGCGTGGTCTCAAAAAGCAAAAAAGTACGCATGTAAATGCTATGTTGCCGTGCCGAATATCTATGTGGCTGCCGCCTATCGAATGGAATTCAAAAACTTGAAGTTCTGTATTTTTTCTGACATAGCAGGCTACGCAAAAATGTTTGACCTAATTGCGATTGTTTCCCCACTCACAGAGGAAGAATTCGACATTGGCACAATGCTTTCTGCCGGAAACGATCAGGCAAATTTCATTGCATTACTTCCTCAGACTTTTATATCTGCATCTGAGGATAATATTTGTGCGCTCCTACGGGAGCAGGGATTCCTCCCCGGTAAGGTCATTGCAATTGCATCTAACGCCACAGTTACCCAGCCCAGAAAGAAAATACTTTTGTTCGCGGGACGCAGCATCGATCCCGATGCACCGATCCCTGTTTTCTTTACCCAGTGCGACAAAGACGGGACAAAACTTATCGTTGAAAAAGAATATATCCAGGCAACCCAGCAACAGCTGAATAAGCCAACTACGCTCGTGAAACTTCGGAAAGCATTTGAGAAAGCGAAAATTGACCCGGGCTCTGTTAAGCACCGTAAGCGGCCATCTGTCTATCAGTTCTCCAATGAGATCTCGCTGTACTACACTGTGCACCAGGACAGGTATGGCGTTTTTGTTGGCGAGGTCTACTACAAGGGAAAAACGGCATCCCAAAATAAGAAGGATGGACGAGTCTGGAATTCTCCCGCAACACAGAAAGGTTTGCGTTGTCAGGATCGGGAATCCGTAATTGGTAAGA